>JAGGAC010000083.1 GCA_017889635.1 Bacillota bacterium
CTTAGCTGTTATCAGGCAAAATATCACCTTCTCCTTAGTAATCAAAACTATTGCCATTCTCGCTGTCTTTCCCGGATGGCTCACACTGTGGCTGGCGATCCTCGCTGACATGGGGGCAACCATTCTGGTGACGCTCAATAGCCTACGCCTGCTGAACGTAAAAGTTGAAAAGGCGTAAGTTGTGGTGTAACATAGAAACACCTGTAACAGGAAGCATAAAATTGCCATTTTGGTAGCTTTATGCTTCTTTCTTTATGTGTGGCAAGATTATGCTTCCTATATATCGTTAAATATTTATTCATTTTTATGAATAAACTTAAAAAGTTCATTTTTGCAATGAAGATCAGAGTAATTAGGTTTAAATGACCGAACAAACGGACTGTGCTTTATATCTCTAACGATTTAATTCAAGCGAGGCATAGAATGCTTTATTGCGGTACAGATAAATTCGTTTACTGCTTTTGGCAAATAGTTGTCTTTCAAATAAGCTAGGCAGAATGTTTGGTAAAAGTGTAAATCTTTTATGCGAAAGTAGGCAACCCTGTCTTTTTTAGGAGCATTATAGGTAATGACATCAAGCAAAAATGCCGCGCCGTATCCTTCAGCAACCAAGGCATGGGCAGTATCAAGATTGGAAATTTCCAAGGCTACTTTTGGTTCAAATCCGGCTTGTAGGCAGGCTTCAAAAGCAGTTTTACGTAGACTCCGTCCCTGCTGTAAAATGAGAAAATCTTCATTGGCTAATTGTTTCAAGTCAAGTTTCGGGTAGTCGTTTTCTTTGCAGGTATAATTTTTGCATAATGGATGATCGATAGGGAGAGCTAGGATGACATCCATGTCAAATAGGGATTTATAAGCGACATGCGGATTGTCAAAGGGCAACATAATAGCGAAGTCTAGTGTGTTTTTGAGCAGGGCGGTTTTCAGTTCATCCAGGCTGGCAACTTTAAGATTGATTTGCACTCCTGGATATTTTTTTCGAAATTGTGGCAGAACTAAGGGTAGATAATATCGTTCAGCTAGATGGGTTACCCCTATAGTAAACGAACCGCGCCGAAAGTCGGAAACATCCTGAATTTTTTGATATAATTCATTATTCAGGGTTATGATTTTATAAGCTGACTCCACAAATAGTTTTCCAGCATATGTTTGCGTTAAAGGAATAGTAGATCGTTCAAACAAAGGCGTTCCTAGTTTCTGTTCTATATGATTCAAGGCATGACTCAATGTTGATTGGGAAACGAACAATTTCTTAGCTGCCCCGGAAATGCTTCGTTCTTCACTGATTTTGATGACATACTGCAGTTCTTTGATATTCATTACTCTCAGCTCCTATTACACAGATATATATATATGAAAATTAATCATAACTTATATGATATTATATCATTTGACATCATAACATGAAATGAGTATACTACAAAATATAATTGAACAACGAATTTGTTGGAAAAACTAAAAGCAATGGCGCTTTAAGGATTACTTAAGGCGCTATTGCTTTTTTTGTTAGAGAAAATGAATGAATTTCGACCTTCAATTTATGGTTGTTTCCAATAGGTTCGTCAATTAAATAGTAAAAGTTAAAGAAGACGTCATTCCTTTAGGCGGGAAGTATTTTGTTTATATGGGGGGATATTTTGGGAAAAAAAAGATAGTAGCGTTTATATGATAATCCGGTATTTGTTTCAAGAAAGATGAGTTCCCACTGGCTATTAGCAGATAAAAATTAAAAAGAGGTGTATGAAAAATGATGGAAACTAGTACAGAAAAGTATAATCTTCCGTTAGCAAAAATGTCGATTAACCCAATCCCTGGGCGTGTAGATACCAAAGGGGTTGTAAGCAGTGTGCTTATTTCGCTAGCTATGATCGGCATGATGCAATTTGGTGAACGCTTAGATACAATATTGTTCGGCGGTTTGTTTCCGGTTTCCGGACGCATCATTTCTTTTACCCTTATCGGCTTTGGAACTATGATGTACGGGTTGATTCCTGGACTTATTGTCGCCGAAATCAATCCATTTATCGGTACGGCGACCGGTTCGAGTCCTATTGCGCCGTTCTTTTTTATTACCAATGCCTTACAAGCTATTGCCGCTATTATTAGCGGGAAGCTGATAAAAAATGTAGTAAGCTTAAAGTTTTGTTTTGTATATAGCATACTTGCTACTGTTTTGTTAACTTGTGCCTATATCCCTTTGCATATCTTTTACTTTAAGATGCCCTGGGAAAAACTCATTCCCATGTATGCTTTTCAAGGTGCGATGACTATTTTTATTCCACCTTTTTTAATCTATGGTTTGTTGAAAACCGTAAAAAGCGCCGGTTTCTTTGAGGAATAAATTCACAATAAGAAAGGTTGAGACTTATGGCGAGTTATGCAGTATCTGTAAGAGACGGACGAGGTTCGTCTCTTACAGAAAAACATCCTGTTACCATTGCGATTTGCTGTCTGGCGATGATATGCGCTGCTTTTGCTACTGTTGATATTACAGCATACTTAGTGATGCTGGGGATGCTAGCTGTTGCGGTTTTGGTTGGCAAAATACCTAAGGCCAATATTGTAAAGATAATAGGACTTGTTATTCCGTTATGCTTTTTTATTACGCTCATTCAGACTCTCTCTCAGGGAGGGCCGGATATAGCCAGTTATATGATTGGCAGTTATGCCATCCATTTTTCATATGCTGGTGTTGTTTTAGGAGCGGCAATCACGCTCCGGGTGTTGATTTTGGCAATTACTATGACGACATTTTTTGCACTGGTCAGTCCACCCCGTCTTACTAGGGCTTTGTATGATTTAGGAATGCCGTTTAAATATGCTTACGCATTTACTTTGGCACTGCACTTTTTACCGCTCATCATTAATGAAATTAGTACTATTAACAATGCGCAAAAGTGTCGGGGCTATGATATTGACAGATGCAATTTTATTGTGAAGAGCATAAAAATTATTCCTCTAATGATACCGCTCATTATTATGTGTCTTAGACGGGCTTCATCCATTGCCTTGGCAATGGATTTGAAGGCTTTTGGCAGTATTACCAACCGGACTTTTTATCTTGAACTTAAACCGGCTTCGGTAGGAGAAAAGCTTACTGCCGGACTGTTTGTGACAGGTTCCTTGCTATTTATTATCAGGTCTATATTGTATTAGTTTTAGGAGGTGAGTGTCATGGAAGCAATCAGATTAGAAAATTTAATATTTAAATACAACAGAAAAGCCGAACCGGTGCTAAAGGGCATCAATATTACTGTTAAACAGGGAGAATGTATTGCAATACTAGGAGACAGCAAGACAACCTTATGTATGGCTATGTGTGGTGTGATTCCCCACCTTATACCAGGCCATATGGATGGCAAGGTGTATATCGAAGGCCGGGATTCAGCGACAATGGGTGTCAAGGATATAGCAGCAAAAGTCGGTGTTGTGTTGCAAGATCCTGAAAATCAGTCATTTAACCTCAATGTTGAAGCAGATGTTGTTTTTGCCATGGAGAATATTGGGGTACCACCGGAGGAAATGGAAAATCGGGTGCAAGAGGCACTGGAAATTGTTAGAATGACACCATTTCGTTATACGGCTTCCCATCAATTGTCAGGCGGACAAAAGCAGAGAGTTGCCATTGCTTCGGTGTTGGCGATGAAGCCGCAAATCCTAATTCTGGACGAACCAACGCGAGAACTCGATCCTATGGGCCGGGAAGAAATTTTTGAGGTGCTCGGCCGTTTAAAAAAATCTGGTATTACCGTTATCATTGTTGAAAATGATCCGCCTCGGCTCGCGAAAATTGCTGATCGTATGCTGCTTATCCGCAACGGTCAAATCAAGTATGATGTTGCGCCGCGTCAGTTTTTTAAATACCTGTACGGTGATGACAGAATAAAATTGCCGCAGGTTGCCCAGGCTTATTTGGATATATTTGGACTTAGTGAACAAACAAATTTACCCATGAGCGTAAAGGAAGGAGTTGAAATGTATGGAAAAATCCTCTCCCATTATTAAGGTGGAAGACTTAACCTTTAGCTATAGAAAAGGCGGTAGTTTAGTGCTCAAGGGGATTTCCCTGGAAATAAATCAGGGTGATTTCATTGCTATCTTAGGGCAGAATGGTTCGGGAAAAAGCACGCTTGTCAGACATTTTAACGGTTTGCTGCAGCCAACCTCAGGGCGTGTTCGAGTTAAAGAAATGGATAGCAAGACTACTCCTGTATCGAAATTGGCTGCTTCGGTAGGTTATGTTTTTCAAAATCCTGATCATCAAATCTTTTGTGCGTCGGTGTGGGATGAAATAACCTTTGGACCGAAAAATTTAGGGTATTCGAAAGATGCAGTTGAGGCGAATGGTCGAGAAGCTCTCGAAATTATGGAGCTTACCGGCAAGGAGGAACGTCATCCGCACAGCTTAAGTAGAGGCGAACGGCAACGACTGGCGATTGCGACAGTGCTGGCCATTAAACCAGATGTTATTATCCTTGATGAGCCAACAGGCGGACAGGATAAAGCCCGCACTGAAAAACTCATGTATATACTGAAAAATCTAAATGAGAAAGGGCACACAATTATTATCATTACCCATGATATTGAACTGGCGGCAGAATACGCAAAACGCGTTGTAGTAATTTTTGATGGCGGACTTTTATTGGATGGCCATCCACGGGATGTTTTTCTTGAAGAAGAACAGCTACATCAGACCTTTTTAACGGTACCCGATATTTTTGCATTTTCACGGGCTATGCAACTAAAAACACCGGCTTTATCGCCGGCTGAATTTGTTGCTGAATATAAAAAAATGAAGCTTGCGTAAACTTAAGCGGGGAAGGATGGAGTGCAACGCGTTGAAATAGAGGAGATTGTATAATGAATTGCATTTTTCTTGATTCGATTGCTCCGGAAATGAAAGCACTATTGCTTTCACAAAAACCACAGGAAATTGCATTGTTTTTTTGGGATGAATTAAATGAGGTCAGTCAAGCGGAAAAATTAGCTTGTGCTGATGCTTTGCTTACTACTGCGTATATTGTGGGTGATGCTTTTTTGGCTCGTGCACCTAAGCTGAAGATTGTGCAAAAAGTGGGGGTAGGGACAGATAATATTAATACTGATGCTGCAGGAAAACGCGGGATTGTTGTGAGCAATGTTCCGGGAGGTAATGCTAATGGTGTAGCTGAACTGACAATTGGGCTAATCCTCGACCTTTATCGTAAAATCAGTGTTCTAGACCGGGAAACGAAGGCAGGAGAATGGTCTATGTGGAAATATCGCGCCTGTTCGTACGAAATGAAAGGAAAAATACATGGCATTATCGGATTTGGTCATATCGGCAAAAGGGTAGCGGAACTTTCGAGGGTATTTGGCACATCCCTTTTGTATTACAGTCGAAGAAAAGCAGCCGATGAGGTTGAAAAATACTACAATGTAACATATATGGAACTAGATGAACTTTTGCAAAAATCGGATATTGTCAGCGTGCATTTGCCACTGAACAGTACAACACGGAATTTGCTTAATGCAAAAAAGCTTAGCTTGATGCAGCTTAATTCTGTGTTGATTAATGTTGGTCGCGGGCAGGTTGTCAAAGAAACAGATTTATATGAAGCTCTTATACAAGGAAAATTAGCCGGAGCAGGTATAGATGTATGGTCTAGTGAGCCGATTAATGCAAGTAATGCTTTATTATTGCTGGATAATGTGGTTGCAATGCCTCATGTCGGCGGGGGAACGGTTGATGCGGCTACAAATATTTTCAAAATTTCTTTCGAAAAAATTTTGAAGCAGCTTAGTTTAGGAACCCTAAGCGCTTCACATAGTGAAATCCATTAGAGGAGACAACTTAAAATACTTAAATAATAAGGAGATAAGCTATGAGTACAATTGGAAAAAAATTTGCTAAACTTGGCGTGGATAATGCACCTGGGCAAGAAGGTCGTTGCAAAGAAGATAGTTTAGATTTCCGTGGTGAGCCTCTTCCTGGCCGTGCAGTCGATTTTTCGCATGGCGATGTGGATGCTTTTCCACCTATTCCAAATAGTTTGAAACATGTTATTAACGGTGTAGAACATATTGGTGCGCGGCAGGCTTATACTGAATATCGCGGTGGCAGTGAAACGCTTTTTATGTTGTCAGAGAAACTTTCCCTTTTCGCCGGATGTGCGATAGACTCATTGCAGGGGATGATTCTCACACCCGGCACGCAGGGCGCGCTCTTTTTGGCCATGGGTGCTCTTGTTGGACGTGGTGATAAAGTAGCTATCGTTGAACCAGATTATTTTGCTAATCGCAAACTGGTGGAATTTTTTGACGGTGAAATAGTTCCGGTAAAGATGGATTATTTCGGTTGCAACGATCGAGCAGGGCTTGATATGGAGCAATTAGAGAACGTCTTTCGCGGTGGTGTCAAGTTGTTTCTTTTCTCTAATCCGAATAATCCGGTGGGAGCGGTTTATTCGCAGCAAGAGATCCATGCAATCGCAGAATTGGCCGGACATTATGGTGTCAGTTTGATTGTGGATGAGCTATACTCACGGCAAATATTTGATGGTCGCGGATATACACATCTTTGCGCTGAAAAAAATGCTCCTGCACAGCTGGTGACTATACTCGGTCCTTCAAAAACAGAGTCTATGAGTGGGTATCGCCTAGGCGTAGCCTTCGGGTCTCGGGACATTATTGAGCGTATGGAAAAACTCCAAGCTATTGTTTCTTTGCGCGCTGCTGGATATTGCCAGGCTGCATTCGCTAGCTGGTTCAGTGAACCAGCAGGTTGGATGGCAGGGCGTATAGTCGAGCATCAGCAGATTCGAGATGATCTTGTTAGTATGCTGAGTAGCTGCGATGGTGTTCAGGTTCGTCCTACTGAAGCGGGCAGTTACCTGTTTCCGCAGTTACCTCCACTTGATGTCGACATAAAGACTTTTGTAAAAATATTGCGCCAACATGCACAGGTCACGGTGACTCCCGGTACTGAATTTGGCCCCCAATTCACGGATAGCATCCGTATAAATTTTTCGCAAGATGCAGTGGCGGCGTGCTCGGCAATAGAGCGAATGCTTTGCCTTATGAGCAGATATAGGAAATGATTTTTTGGTTGTGAAGGAAGGTATAAAGATGAAAAAAATCGGTTTTCTAGGGTGCGGAAAAATTGGCAAAGCTTTACTGAATTATGTTATTGCGATAGATGATGCGCGGGTAGCCTTTATTCAGGATCCGCTTTTTCCGGCAGAAGAAGCTTCTTGCCCTGTAATTAGACAGACGGATTCGCAATTTTATCGTAAGGCTGATTTAATTGTAGAATGCGCTACTGCTGATGTGCTGAAGGCGAATATTAGTACGATACTTGACTCTTGTGATCTGCTTATGTTTAGCGTGACAGCCTTTAGTGATGAAAGTTTTGAACGACAAGTTCTAGAGCTTTGTAAACGCCACGGGCGGCATATATATCTGCCACATGGCGCTATTCTTGGCTTAGACGGATTATGTGACGCGCGCCCATTATTGCGCGAGGTGCGCGTCACAACAACGAAGAATCCGAAAAGTCTGGGGTTGTCGGATGGAAAGCGTACTGTGGTCTATGAAGGCCCGACACGCGGCGCTTGCCAAAAATTTCCTCGCAATGTTAATGTTCATGCTACGGTGGCGCTTGCTGGCATTGGATTCGCAAAGACATTTTCCCGCATTATTTCCGATCCAATGGTCGCAACCAATTCTCATCTCATTGAAGCAATTGGTGACGGGGTGCAATTCAGTATTCAGGTAGAAAGCACGGCAGGTGAGGGCGTTACTGGCGCTTTTACACCGGTATCCGCATGTGCTAGCCTTGATCGTGTTTTGGAGAAGAAGAGAGCATATTTGTTCGTATAGTTTTTTCAGTAGAGATGATTTGTCGGGCGACCGGCATAATTAATGCAATGGGTGTGTGGCGATAGCCTCTATAGAGGCATTTTTCTGCCTGCCAGTACGGCGGTTTCGCAGAAGGCTTTGGCCGATGCAAGTCAAACTGCAAAAGTAAATAATAGAGTATAAAATCAAACTTTCATATTGTTCAAAGGAGGCCATTTATCCATGCAGTATCGATCACAAGTGGCTTTGATAACCATTGGTCAGACCCCTCGTCCTGATTTGGAGTCTGAGCTTTCAAGACTGTGGAATAATAAATTTGAAATCATGCAAGAAGGCGCCTTAGACGACCTTGATGATGCTGAAATAAAACTTCTTGAACCGGTACCAGGGGAGAGTGATTTGATTACTCGCCTTGCCGATGGACGCTCGGTTTACTTATCACATCATAGACTGACGCCCTATGTTCAGGCGGCTATTGACCGAGCCTGCAAACAGGGAGCGGATATCATCATAATCGCTTGCACCGGGGGCTTCGATGAACTCAAGGCGGATGTCCCAATCATCCAGCCGTGCAATGTTCTCGAACATGCTGTCGCCAGCGTTTTAGAGCAAGGAAAGTCGGTGGCTGTGATAGTGCCGACACAAGGTCAGGTCCAGGAGGCTAGCGACCGGTGGAGTGCACGCGGCTATCTTGTTAAGGTCGTTCATGTCACTTCGCCGTTTGAAGATCGGCAAAAACTGATTAATCAGTTGAAGGAAGATGAAAAAGTAATAGCTACAGATTCGATAATTTACGATTGCTTTGGGTTTGGTTCCGACTATATTACCAATCTTTCTGGTTGTTATCACGGCCCTACTTTTGTGGCTAGGGTTCTTGTCGCCAAGCTGCTCGTGGGGATTTTCCCAGAGGACGAACTAAAAAAGTAAGAGCTCAGGTCAGGATGTGGTCTAACAAAAATATCAAAATAGTTAACTTTAATAGGAGGCGGTATATTATGGTGGAATTGTTGATTAGAGATGCAAATGTCGTTATGGAAGATGGTATATTTAGAGGTGACGTTGCTGTTGAAGACGGTAAAATTATCGCTATAGGAAAATTAGATGATACGATGAAGTATGAAAAGGTTGTGGATGCTGGTGGTTTTTTTCTTCTTCCCGGCGGTGTTGATCCTCATTTCCACGTTCGTTACCCAAGTCACCCTGAACGCGGTACCTTTGAATCTGAGACGAAAGCTGCTGCGGCTGGTGGCGTAACGACAATTATTGAGCATCCGATTTCTTTGCCGCCGCAATACTCGAAAGAAATTTTGATGGCAAGGGTACAGGCTGCCGAAGAGCAGTGTATCGTGGATATTGCCTTTTTAGGAGCGGCAGGTGGTGAAAAAATAGAATATATCCGTGAAGTAGGTGAGGCCGGAATTGTCGGCTATAAGACCTTTTTGCATGCTGCGCCAGAAGGGCGCGATAAAGAGTTTGTCGGCTTAACAATGAAGGATAACTATGAATTATATAAAAGTTTTCAAGAATTTAAGCAAAGCGGTCTGCCTGTTTCCGCTCATGCAGAGGATAATGATTTAATTTCCGGTTTGATTAAGGAATCCCGTGCCAAGGGAAACACATCGGGGATTGACCATGCAAAGACCAGGCCATCTATTACTGAAGTCCTGGCTGTGGAGCGATTGATCCGGTTTGGTAAGGAAAATAAGGTTCCGTTGTATCTTGTGCACATTTCAACGCCTGAGGCGGCTAGAGTGGCAAAAGCAGCTCGTGATGCTGGGCAAGAAATTTACATCGAAACCTGTCCGCATTATTTGTATCTAAATGAACAAGCTTTGATTGAGCATAATGCATATGCAAAGTGCAATCCTCCACTTCGATCAGCAGAGGAAGTTGCTCAATTGTGGGAGTTCATAATTGACGGTACAATAGATACCATTGGCAGTGATCATTCTCCCTTTACTGTAGAAGAAAAAGAGCGGAAAAAGGAAGATATCTTCGTAGCTCCATCAGGATTCCCTGGAGTTGAATTTCGATTCCCGCTGATGATGAGTGCTGTAAAAGAAGGAAGAATCACTCTTTTACGTATGGTCGAACTGCTAAGCACAAATCCCAGCAAGATTTTTGGTATGTATCCAAAAAAAGGTGCAATTCGTATCGGATCTGATGCGGATTTTGCACTGGTGGATTTAGATACTCCTTATGTTATAAATCATAAGGACTGTCTTACACATGCCAAGGATATTGGAATGATTTATGATGGTAAACAGGTTTATGGTAAGGTGTTGAAAACCTTCGTTCGCGGTGAGATGGTTTATGATATGGGAGAGATTAAAGTAGAGCCGGGATTCGGCCAATGGGTCAAACGCGAGAAAACTGAGTAATTGAATTTAAGTATGAGTCAAGCCACTTTTTCTCTGTAATATAAGGGGGACATATGAATATCAATGAAGAGCGTTTGATAAAAGTAATTGAAGAAATCGGTAATATCGGTGCCCAACCGGAAAATGGTATTACCCGGTTGGCATACAGCGAGGAATATAGCCAGGCGGTAGCCTTATTATCTCGACGAATGAGGGAAGCCGGACTCGAAGTACGAACAGATGGGATTGGTAATCTTTATGGGCTCAGAAGAGGGAAATCTGATAATCTTCCTGTCATCTTAATCGGGTCGCACTTGGATACGGTAAAAAATGGAGGATTATATGACGGCAATCTGGGCGTATGTGCAGCTCTAGAGCTAATAAGAGTAATGAACGAGAATGATGTTTGGACGAAACATCCTATTGAGATTGTAGCTTTTACAGCAGAGGAAGGGGATACGTACGGCGGAACGTTTGGGAGCCGAGTTATTACAGGCTTGCAGGATGTTGATGCAGCTTGGCTGTTAGAAAGATTGAAGGATAATGGTATAACCCGGCAAGATATGATTGATTCAAAACGCGATATGTCGGAAATTTGCGCATTTCTGGAGTTGCATATCGAACAGGGCGGAGCTTTAGAGATGAAAAGGAGAAGGATTGGTATTGTCAGTGGAATTGCCGGGATAAGCCGCTGTCATATTACCGTTCGGGGCGAGACAAATCATGCTGGTACTACTCCTATGGCTCTTCGTAAAGATGCGTTGCTTGCAACTGCAAAGCTAATTAATCAAATAGATATAATATCTCGTCAGATTGGCGATCCATTTGTATCGACAGTTGGTGTGCTCAGTCTAAAGCCTGGATTTATCAACGTTATTCCTGGCGAGGTAGAAATGACGTTAGAAATGCGTGATTTAGAACAAAGTCGTATTGAAGATGCGCTTGGACGTATACGTCAAACTGCATCAAAAATTGAAAATGCAGAGATTGAAATAGAGCTGGCAATAGAAAAGCCACCGGTGAAGACAGATGAGCGAATAATCGAATTAATGGAATATATTTGCCGAGAATCAGCTATTTCCTATCAAGTTATGCCTAGCGGGGCTGGGCATGATGCAAAAGCTTTGGCTCAGTTTGTTCCTACTGGAATGTTGTTTATCCCAAGTATTGGCGGGAAAAGCCACTGTAAAGAAGAAATCTCCACATCAAATGATATTGTACTAGGTACAGAAGTTTTGCTGAAAACAGTGCTAGCTCTTGATAAGGTTCTGGTATCCGATGGCGGTTATATACCAGTGTATCTCTGATGTATGGCGGTGAGTCTAATTGCTCTTTCTTGCACCGTTTGACCCGTTACGCAGAACCGTATCATTGGTAATGGCGAAATAGTAGAATTAACATAATTTAAAAAGCCTTATAAAGCTTAAAAAGTTGTGGCTAAATTATCATTCCATCATTGGCAAGATTAAGGGTAGTGTTAAAACACCTAGCAACTGATTGTAAGTCAGTTGCTAGGTGCTTTAATTAGCTAACTACTACAGGCAGTATTAATATGATGGAATCTACATTAATTGCTACATCTCCCGCGGTCAGCTGGGCGAGAGAAAGGGGGAAACCTTCAGGAAGAGTTGCTGTTGAAACATCGATAACAAGGAATTGATCTACTTCTTCAATTTCTCCCTCAACCGCTATTTTTGGTGGAAAAACCAGGTGATCTTTGCGGTCAAGTGTAATTTCTTTTACGATGGTTCCTGTTAAAGATAACGGTGCGATGCCTCCAACATCAACTAGTATTGTCGCTGCTCCAATATTAACAAAGTCTCTGAATCGCATATAGGTCGCTCCTTTCTAAATATATTTGAGAAACTTCTCGTTATATACTATTCATCTGTATGCAAGAAGTGATATGTAAATGAAACGTAATTCATTAAGACCGAAGAAGCGCATGGCGATAATGGAAAGCAATTATTTCCGGGAAATGTCGAATGAAATGGTGCTATGAAATTTGCAGAATTTTGGCTATTTTATGGAAATACAAGACTATGCAAGGGATTTACTATTTTCTTTGTTTCATCAGGACTTGTAGTATTCCTGAATTTTGTTCCGATTAGGTTGGCCTTGTTTAGGGTGACTTCCATCAGGTTGGCACCGGTCAGGTCGTCCAGAGAAAATGGACATGAGGAAAGGGCAGTTAGTCTGCCCTTTCCTCATGTAATTGTTTCAAGGTGTCTAAATAGGCACCGTCCTGTGGAGTGGTTCTAGGGATAATAGGTTGGGTTCGGCTCTTTTTTAGCTTCTTAGCCTTTTTACGCAT
>JAGGAC010000140.1 GCA_017889635.1 Bacillota bacterium
AACGCGCGCCGAGGCTAGAAGCGCTATATTTGAATATGTTGAAATCTATTACAATCGTAAACGTTTGCATGCGTCTAATGGCTATCTAACGCCGGATGAATATTACTTAAACAAGCAATCTGCATAACTAGTTATGCGAAATATTAAGCAATTCTACGATAACTGAAGACTTCCGTTGGTTTTACCTGTCTATAGAACGGGGGACGCCGCAAATCTGTATTATATTTAATGTTCCATTCGGAGCGAGACGTGAATGGATTAATCAAATAATGTTGTGTAGACAACTATTATGAATTATAATTGTATTAATTTGCCAAACGTGGGAAGTATCCTTACTAGTGGCCGTGTTGAATGTTTAAGGATTTGCAGACAAATGAGAAAAGTAGAAAAAGAAAGGACTACATAATGTTCAAGTTATTACGATATTTGAGGGAAGAAGCGGCCATTTGTGCTGTTATAGCTCCTTTAATGATGATTCTAGAAGTGTCCATGGATTTGATTCAGCCTAAACTGATGGCGGATATTATTGATATAGGCATTGCAAATCAAGATATTTCCTACGTTATTTTGATAGGCGAGGAAATGATTCTGGCTGCATTTATAGGCCTTATCGGAGGAATTGGTAATTCTATATTTTGTGCCATAGCAGCAATGAAAATGGGAGAAAAATTAAGACAAGGTCTTTTTGATAAGATACAAACGCTAGCATTTTTAGAGATAGATAAATTTAAAACTTCATCACTGATTACAAGGCTGACCAATGACATATCACAAGTTCAAAATATGGTACTTATGGTTTTAAGGGGGGCTTTTCGATCACCATTAGTATGTTTGGGCGGTATTATTATGGCTATTGCTTTATGTCCCGAACTGTCACTTGTATTCTTAGTGGCAGTACCGATGATTGTAATTGCTCTTATAATAATTCTTAAAAAATCATTCCCGCTTTTTACTGCTTTACAGGAAAAAATGGACAGAATTAATACGGTGATGCGTGAAAGCATATTAGGAGTTCGTGTTATAAAAGCCTTTACTATAGAAGAAAGACAAGCAGAACGGTTTGGTAAAGCGAATTTTGATTTAATGAATAAGGGTGTCGAAGCCCAAAATATGAATATGATACTTTGGCCGATAGTAACTCTGGTAATGAATATGAGTGTTATAGCAGTGCTGTGGGTCGGGGGCAATATGGCGAGTCATGGTACCATTGCAATCGGGAAAGTTATGGCGTTTGTTAATTACCTCATTCAAATAATGAGTTCGCTTATTATGATGGTCATGCTTGTTTTAAACTTTTCGCGGGCTAAAGCTTCTGCGGATAGAATTAACGAAGTATTGCATACGTTGCCTTCCATTCAAGATAATGATTCTTCTGGTGGAATGAAGGGCTTTGATATAGAGTTAAAAAATGTTTTCTTTAAATACAATGAACACAGTGAAAATGTATTAACCGATATATCACTGAAGATCAAGGAAGGCGAGAAAGTTGGCATTATAGGTGCTACAGGTTCAGGAAAAAGCTCGCTTGTAAATTTGATTCCCAGGCTTTATGATGCCACAGAGGGACAAGTCCTTATCGGTGGAATTGATGTAAAAAAGATAAAGTTAAAGGAGTTAAGGGAAAATATAGGGTTAATCATGCAGGATAATATTATATTTTCGGGGACTATTGAAGATAATCTGAAATTCGGGAATTGCAACGCAGATAGGGTATCTATCGATTGCGCTGTCCGTGACGCCCAAGCTTACGAATTTATTATGGAAAAGGAAAACAAGTATCAAAGCCTTGTCGAGCAAAGAGGAAAAAATTTTTCGGGCGGACAAAAACAGCGTATTTCAATTGCGAGGAGTTTAATAAAGAAGCCTAAAATTTTAATAATGGATGACTCCTCCAGCGCTCTTGATATGGCAACCGAAGCGAAGCTGCAAAGTGCAATAAAGGCGAGAATGGTAAATTGTACAGTCGTGATAATTGCCCAAAGAATTTCAGGAGTTATGGATGCTGATAAGATTATTGTATTGGATAATGGTAAAATATCGGCAGTTGGAACACATAAAGAGTTATTACGAAATAGTGAAATATATCGCAAAATCGCAGTTTTTCAACTGGGTGAGGAGGTGCTTTTGATTGGCTAATGAAAAAGTGATGCCTGTAATTGGTCCAGGAATTCCGAACGGGCCTGGAAATAGATACAGAATAAATGAAAAAATTAGAAATACTAAGGTTACCATCAAACGATTCATAAAGTATCTCGGCGACCAAAAGAAAACGATGATGTTTACTTTTTTGCTATGTTTAATAACGACCATAGTAAGCATTATAGGCACCAGGATGAATGGAGAATCAGTTGATAATTTTATCATAAAGGGAGACATGGCAGGGCTTTATAATATTTGTCTGATTTTAACTGCAATGTATTTGGCAAGCGCTGTTACTACATACTTTCAAAATCGGTTTATGGTAAGCATAGCCCAGAGAACTTCCTCAGATATCAGAAGGGATTTATATAGAAGCTTACAAATGCTTCCTTTAAAGTACTTTGATACTCACTCAAGCGGGGATTTAATGAGCAGGCTTACTAATGATGTCGATAATATAAATATGACGCTATCGCAAAGCATAACGCAGTTTTTTTCAGGAGTTATAAATATTGCCGGGATGCTTATAGCAATGGTTCTGTTAAGTCCGGTACTTACCTTGGTTGGATTAACAACAACACCGTTTATGTATTTATTGACAAAGTTTATTGTAAAACGAACGCAGCCTTTCTTTATTAAACAGCAAAAGGAGCTGGGTGTTTTAAATGGATATATAGAAGAAAGGATATCTGGGCAAAAGGCTATTACGTTATTTGGACAGGAGGAGCAGGTTAAGAAAGATTTTGAGAAAATTAACAAAAAGCTTACTAAAAGCGCTATTTTTGCTCAGGCTTTCTCGGGAATCGGCCCAGTAAATAACGCCATAAATAACCTCACATATTTAATTATTACTGTTTGCGGAGCATATTTTATACTTGCTGGAATGGATCTAACAATAGGAATGGTATTTACATTTTTGCTTTATATGAGAAACTTCACCCGTCCAATTAATGAGCTAATGAATATTTTTAACTCTATACAATCTGCGTTGGCGGGGGTGGAAAGGGTATTTGAAGTTATGGATGAACCTAAAGAGAAAGATAGCGAGAGGGCCAAGAAAGTTTCGAATTTGTAAGGAGAGGTTATTTTCAATGATGTCAATTTCTCCTATACGAAGGGTAAGAAGATACTGAAAAATGTGAGCTTAAAAGCAAAAAGGGGGCAGACAATCGCTATAGTAGGACCTACAGGTTCAGGAAAGACAACCATCGTTAATTTGCTGACTAAATTCTATGATATAGACAGCGGCAGGATACTTATCGATGGTGAAAATATAGACAACATAAAACGGAGTAGTTTAAGACGTACCATTTTAACTGCCACCAATAAAGAGGTTGAACAGGCTGCAAAGCTTGCAAATGCTCATGGATTTATAAAACAACTGCCAGATGGCTATGATACGATTCTGGCAGATAACGGCAGCAATCTATCGCATGGTCAGCGGCAGTTGTTAGCCATTGCTCGGGCCGTATTGGCACAGTCGTCAATTCTTATTCTGGATGAGGCAACTTCATCAATAGATACGCATACCGAAGTGGCGATACAAAAGGCTATGCTAAACTTAATGAAAGGTAAAACATCTTTTGTTATAGCACATAGATTGAGCACTATAAGAAATGCTGATGAGATTATTGCCATAAAGGACGGTCAAATAATTGAACGGGGAACCCATGCGGAATTGATAGAGAATAGAGGCTTTTATGCCGGCCTTTACAACAGTCAGTTTAAGGGAGCCTAGGATAGGAAGGGCAAATTTAGATGGACGGTATTTTTTGCAACATAAATAGGTAGGAATTAGATTATCTGTATATAAATAGATAAATTAGAGATTCATGAAGGAGGTTTTTTTATGAACAGAATTAAAAGTTTTCGTGAATATATTGAGAAGTTGAAAGCTATAGGTGAAGTTAAAGAGATTGAAGAAGAAGTTGATTGGAACTTAGAAATGGGTGCAATTATCCGTTGGTGTAATGAAAATGGGGGACCTGCTCCGCTTTTTAATAATATCAAAGGTAGTGAGAAAGGTTTCCGTGCACTGGGAGCTCCGGCAGGGGTAAGTAGACAAAAAGATTTATATTTAGCACGTTATGCATTATCTATAGGTATGCCACCTAACACTACGGGGAAAGAAATCATTGAGGCTTTGATCGAAGGTTACAGCCGAAAACCGGTTGAGCCTACAATAGTTATAAACGGGCCTTGCAAAGAAAATATCTTAATGGGTGAGAATGTTGACTTATATAAACTTCCAGTACCATTTGCGCATGATGGTGATGGGGGGCGCTATATAAATACCTGGGGAACAATTATAGTACAATCTCCTGATAAGAAATGGGCGAATTGGTCAATTGCACGTATTATGATTTATGATAAAAAAACTATGGTAGGTATGGTTGCGGGTGGACAACATATTGGGAAGATACGTAAAATGTGGGCTGATATAGGCAAGGAAGTGCCGTTTGCTATAGCTTTTGGAACAGAACCTATGATTCCGCTTGTTGCAGGTTCAACTTTAGTTGCAGAGAAGATGAATGAAGCAGATTATATAAGCGGCTATTATGGAGAACCTATTGAATTGGTTAAAGCAGAAACGAATGATATCCTTGTACCGGCTAATTCAGAAATTATTTTGGAAGGTATATTGTCAACGAATGAAACAGCCATGGAAGGGCCTATGGGTGAATATTCTGGTTATCTTATAAAGCAATCCAAATCGGACAAACCTATATATCATGTAAAAGCCATGACATATAGAAATAATCCTATTTATCCTATTGTAGTGGCTGGCGCTCCAATTGATGATGATCATCCGGTAATGGGGATTGGAGCATGTGCAGAAATACTAAACAGCTTAAGAAAACATGAAATCCCCGCAACGATTGCGTGGATGCCATTTGAATCTGCCTGTACTTGGCTGGTTATTACTATGCCTAAGAATTGGAATGATATCATGAATTGCAGTATAAATGAGCTTATTAAAAAAATAGGTGATGCTGTATATGCGTGTAAAGGAAGTTTCCTTTCACCGAAAATTATTGTTGTAAATGATGATATAGATCCAACTGATATAAATCAAGTAGTATGGGCATTTGGTACTCGAAACCACCAATTTAAAGAGGTTTATTATAAACCAGAAAGTAGAGTTATAGGTCTAATCCCATACTTGGATTCAGAAGAGAAAAAAGTATTCAAAACAACGGCATGTATTTATAACTGCTTGTGGCCTGAAGACTTGGCTCAGGAAGACTATCCGGTTACAAGCTCATTTAAAGGCGCATTTCCTAAGCAGGTTCAAGAAGCTGCTATGAATAAATTAGCAAAAGCCTCTTTCTTAAAGTAAGTTAAAAATTCGGTTCTGGTGCATAAATGATGATTTGTATCAGATGGATGAAACATACTTAAAAAATGCGGAATTGAGATTATGTGTATATGCTTCTAAAAGGGCAGGCTGAAGAGATTTAGTCTGCCCTTTTAGAAGTTGAATTTATCAATCAATTTATGGGGTGAGTTGATTGATATTATGTGAATGACAGGAAAGTTTGGGGTACTGTCAATAATGCTTCGCACTTTTTATTGGTATTGAAGTTAATAAAAAATAAGTCTTTGCATAAGCTCATATCTGGTCATACATAAATTTTTTCTTAATGTACATGTTATGATTATCTATTTTCTGAAAGGAGAGATATATCATAATGGGTAGGGGGAGTAAAGTTAAACCTGCTAAGAAAAGTCAAGCGAATTATTCGAAGGTTATGCAAAATGCATGTTAGGGAACAGCAAAGCTAGCCAAGCGCAAAAGCGATTGACCAG
>JAGGAC010000084.1 GCA_017889635.1 Bacillota bacterium
AAGGTCAGTATTGGTTGTGTAATGCTTGTGCGCAGGCGAAAGTTTGCGTATAGGTATGTAATGATCAGTATTGGCTGTAGCGTAAATCATTACGGGTTCTTTTTAAATGGATAAAACAGTCGCCTGTAAAGGACGGCTGTTTTTTTATATCCTAATGAGACAATTGCTAACAAGTCCTATATTTCGGCTTATTATATTTATTTTGATCTTTGGCATTGGTATGAGCATAGAAACAATTGTCATTTTGCGAGATCAATGAAGAATTATGGAAGGATTTGTAATAATTATGTGGAAATGGGTATTTTGATAAGAGTGTAGTAGTTAGCAACTTTAGGATATTAGGTTAGTTGTAATGTATATATAAGGCCAACGAGGGAAGTAAGGCTGGTATTAGATATCATGGTTGATACAGGAAGATATAGTTTGATGAAATTGATCTCGCTAACAATGATAATAGTCCTAGGCTGCTTAGGCGGGGGATGCACAAATAATAAGACTCAATATATTGAGTTTAATCGTCCTTCCCAATATGTCCCATCATACGAAAGGGATGAATCGGAAGAGCGGCCGATACTTATTGCCTTGGCTTCGGTTGTATCACCTTATGAAACTATTGGTTATTACCGCAAAATCGCAGATCATATTTCGCGGGTAACTGGACGTAAAGTGATACTAATACAGAGAAAAACTTACGCAGAAGTGAATATGCTTTTGGCCAATGGGGAAGTTGATATCGCTTTTTTATCAACTGGTGCTTATAGTTCTTATAAAGGAATGAATGAAGTTGAACTTTTAGTAATGGCAGAGCATGTAAACAATTCTCTGTATACTGCAGATGTGATTGTCCATAAAGATAGTGCAATTTTTGCTATTAGGGACCTGAAGGGGAAGGTTTTTGCTTTTACTGATCCGTTAAGCTATTCAGGGCATATAGTCATTGAAGAATACTTAAAACAGCAGAGTACTGTTCCGGAAAGCTTTTTTAAACGTTACTTCTATACCTATAATCATGATAAGTCTTTATGGGCCGTGGCCAACAGGATTGCCGATGGAGCAAGTTTGGACAGCCAGATTTATGAATATGTTAAGGAGAAAAATCCTGAATTAGTAAAAAACATCCGTATTATCACCTCCATCGGTCCAGCACCTACAGGGCCAGTGGTAATTAGTAAAAAACTGCGACCAGAGCAAATAGAAAATTTGCGTAATATTTTCCTTAATATGCACCATGATCCCGATACATTAGAGGCGCTACAGGGCTTAGTTATTGATCGTTTTGTTATGCCCCAACCAGGACTATATGAACCATTGCGTAGATTATATGATCAGATGAGAATGACCTTATGAGATGGAATAGGCGATTTAGTATTTACTATAAGATAAACACCATTGTTGTTAGTATGTTGTTATTATTAAGCCTAACGATTGGTATTATTATGGTTGAAACTACTGGCGTGCTTTTGGATCAACAAATTGAAAAGCGCGGCTCGGAAGTAGCATCCAATATAGCTGTCTTAAGTAGTAATGATATCTTGTTAGATGATCATTACTCGTTATCTGATAGGATTAATCGAACAAAATATAATGTGGAAGATATTCGCTACATTTTAGTGACCGATTCGCTTGGGCGAGTTATAGCCCATACGTTTCCAGACAATCTACCAATAGGCTTGCCAGTGATGTTGCCGTCAATAGAGGCTGTTGTTTCTAATCCATATAGTGTTTCGCACCCTGACAACGCAATAGTTTCAAACACCTCGCCATATTGGGTTAGCAAGTTTAGCAGTAATGAGGGACCCATCCGAGAAATTGCCGTGCCAATTGAAAGCGGGATTGGATTTGTACGAGTAGGGATGTCGGAAAAAAGTACGCAACAATTGTTAGCTGAAAAAACAGGTGAGTTTTTTTTCGTTACCCTGATGGCTTGTTTCTTGGCAGTGATCGCATCTGCCTATCTAGCCCGTATTATTATTAAACCGATTGGAATTTTGGTTCAGGCTGCACAAGAAATCCGTAGGGGTAATTTCTCCATACAAACTGAACGAATAGCAAAAGATGAGATCGGGGATTTAACTGCCGTGTTCAATGAAATGGCCAATAGTCTCAAACAAAAAGACATGGAAAACAACCAATTGCTTAGTGCATTGAAGGAAAAAGAAACCATGCGTACTGTTTTGATTAATAAACTTTTTAGCGTTCAGGAGGAGGAACGTAAACGCCTATCGCGGGAGTTGCATGATGAAACGGGACAATCATTAATTTCTCTATTGGCATATATGAAAGTGTTGAAGTCAAAACTTAATAACAAAACCCAAATGGAGTTATTGCAAGGGGCAAGGAATTTAGTTATTGATGTGTTAGACGGGGTACGAAAAACGGCAGTAGAGCTTCGCCCGCCCATTTTGGATGATCTTGGAATTATTGCTGCCATGACTAAATGTATTTGTAGTTTTAGTAGCAGTCAAGGTATTACTGTTGACTATATTATGCCAGAAGATAAGCTTTATTTAAGCAATGAAACATCCCTTACCTTATACAGGATTTTACAGGAAGGCTTAACTAATGTCGCAAAACATGCTCAGGCTACATTTGTTTTTATTACTCTTTCTATAGTAGATAGCGAAGTTGTGTTAAAAATCGAGGACAATGGAGTGGGGATGAAACCTGGTGTACTATTAGCTGATCAAGAAAAGGAGCATCTGGGGATCTATGGAATGAGGGAAAGGGTTGAATTAGTAGGCGGTACTTTATTTCTGGAATCATCTTATGGTGAGGGAACAACCATCATTGTAACACTGCCGATATAGGGGGGGATGTATACGTCCAAAGTAAAGATTATCTTGGCTGATGATCATGCTGTGCTTATGACCGGATTAAGGTTGCTACTCAACAATGAACCGGATTTTGAAGTTACGGGTGAAGCGTCTGATGGTGAAAAAGTACTAGAGTTGCTGGAAAAGCAATCTGCAGACATCTTGATTTTGGATTTATCCATGCCAAATATGAGCGGCCTGGAATGTATAAGGGAAATCAAAAGTCGTGGTCACGACATAAAGATACTTGTACTTACTATGTATGAAGATGAGAATTACGTAAAAGAAGCTATGCGGGCAGGTGCATTGGGTTATGTTGTAAAGCAAGCGGTAGATACTGAGCTGTTTGATGCAATTAGAACTGTTGATAAGGGGTTGCGATATTTAAGTTTTCACAATGCACAATTACTGATAAATAATTTGTTGACTGAACCTTCTAGGAAAGCTGAGGATGACCCGTACAGCTTGCTTAGTGCACGTGAACGAGAAGTATTAAAGTATATGGCCAGAGGTCATTCTATGAAGCAAATTGGCGAAGTACTATGTTTAAGTGTAAAAACAGTAGATACATATAAAACACGCTTGATGGAGAAGCTTAACTGCACACAAAAAAGCCAATTGGTTGAATATGCTCTAAGGCATGGTTTGCTACCAGTAAAAAACATGTAGGATTTATTCCTACGTGTTTTTCGTTTATTTTTCTTACAAGGAAATCAGTAATTTACTGATAACAGAATGATCGAAATTGTGCGATAATTCTGTTGGCGGTGATGAAAGGTAAAATAAGAATAACTACTGGAAGTGCTTGCTCGTTCCATTGATATTTTAATTCTCTTTGCTTACGGCATGGCAATGATTGAAACTTCACTGGAAAAGGTATTAGCCTCCGGATTTCAGGGCACAAAGATTACTTTACTAGGAGGAGTTCTTATGTCTAATTCTACCAATATGGTTCCAAAAGGATCCAATCCAATACGAAGTCGATCTATATTTGATTTTTTGAAGCCGGCACCGGCTATTCCTCGTCTCCCAGATGATAAGGTAGCTACAGAATATCCGAAAAAACGTTTCCAGGTTTTTTCTGCTATTTCGCTTGGTTATGTAAGTTACTATTTAACCAGAAGTAACTTTCCTCTTGTGGCGCCTCATTTGATTAAAGCATTCGGTTTTAGTACTGCAGATATCGGTAATGTACGTGCAGCATTAGGTATTGCTTATGGTTTTAGTAAGTTTGTCATGGGGACGTGGTCTGATTGTAGTAATCCACGTTATTTTATGGCCGCAGGCTTATTTCTCTCAGGTATTGTAAATTTATTCTTTCCTGTGGCCGGTGGCGTAGCTGCCATGTTTGCACTTATGCTGTTGAATGGCTGGTTTCAAGGTATGGGGTGGCCGCCGAGCGGGCGGACCATGACACATTGGTTTTCAGCCCGTGAGCGTGGTACTAAGATGGCTATATGGAACTGCGCTCATAATATTGGTGGCGGTACAATCGCACCAATCTGTCTTTGGTCTATGGCCTATTTTGGAGCCTGGGAAGCTATGTTTTATGTACCTGGTATTATTGCTATTATAATGAGTATTTTTATTGTTGTTACGCTGAGGGATACTCCTCAATCAGTCGGACTGCCTCCTATCGAAGAGTATAAGAATGATTATCCTATTGCAGGCAAAGACACAGACCGAGAAAAGGAACTGACTGTAAAAGAAATCCTCTTTAAATATGTATTAAATAACAAATATGTATGGTTGATTGCTCTTGCCAATGCTTTTGTATATTGCGTGCGTTATGGCGTAGTAGATTGGTCGCCAACGTATTTGACTACGATAAAGCATATTTCTATAAAGAGTTCAACTTGGGGCTATTTTATCTATGAGTATGCCGGTATACCTGGCACACTGCTATGTGGTTGGTTAAGTGACAAGGTGTTCAAAGGCCGTCGTTCACCGGTTACCTGTATCTTTATGTTTCTAACTTTAGTTTCTGTAGTGGTATATTGGCAGAACCCGGCAGGGAACCCAACAATTGATATTTTAGCACTGGCTGCTATCGGCTTCTTGATTTATGGGCCGATTATGCTGATAGGGGTTAGTGCTTTAGATTTGGTTCCTAAAAAAGCTGCGGGTACTGCTGCTGGATTCACCGGATTGTTTGGTTATCTGTTTGGAACAGTTGGTGCAAGCTCAGGGATTGGTTATGCGGTTAAGGCTTTCGGTTGGGACGCCGGATTTTACATTTTAATGGGCTCTTGCCTAATTGCTATGATCATTCTTGTATTTACGTGGAATGTACGGCCATTTGCTATCCACGATAGGGGGATTAAAAATTTATAGGACAATCCAGATTGATTTAGCCTGCATAATAAAACCGATAAAATGTCTTGCAGAAATATACTATACCTAAATTCGGACATCGAGCCAAAAGGTCAATTGGTATGATACCCTCTTAGTAGGCAGGAAGTATGATAAAAACGTACAACTTGTTATTAAGGGGGTGTCTTTATGCCAAGAGTGAAATGCTATATAGTTTGAGAAAAACATTTTAATGCATACTTTCGGCAAAAAGTTGTGTTATAGTATGGAATATGAAGTAGAAGCATTTAATGTTTCTTAAGTAAAAAGTCATTCGTTTGATTGATAAGGGAAAACAAGAATTTTCGTTTAAAATTAGTTAAGTCTATGACTTATGGAGAAGTAGTATTTATCATGTTAAGCCAGTCGCCGCGGCGATAGACCAATATACAACAATACTAGAGGTGTATATATGTTTAAGGAATATGTCTTAGGGTTTGGCAATAGTAATTTCACAGCCTCGTTTTCGGCAGAACGTGTAATTAACGAAATAGAAGGAAAAGCGTTTTCAGAAATCACTGATGTAGCTTCTTCTGTTAGAGCAGCTCTCAATGACCCCATTGGTTCACCTGCTCTCAATGCAATAGTACAGAAAGGTGAAAAAATTGCTATTATTGCCAGTGACATAACCCGTCATTGGATACGTCATGATTTATTTTTGCCAATAATGCTTGATGAATTAAATGCTGCTGGTATTCCAGATAGTGATATTACGTTAATGGTGGCTCTCGGCACTCACCGGCATCATACAAATAAAGAAAATCTACTTTGCTATGGCCGGGAGGTGGTAGAACGAATTACTATTATGCAGAGTAATGGACTTAACAGCGATGATTTTAGCTATGTCGGTACTACTTCTAGAGGGACTGAGACTTATATCAATTCTCATATTGTTAATGCGGATAAAGTGATTTTAACTGGCGGCATTGTTTATCATGCGATGGCTGGCTTTGGCGGTGGCCGCAAGTCAATTTTGCCTGGCGTTTGTGGATATTCTACTATACAGGCTAACCATCGCTTTTGTCTGAGTGCTGAGGTTGGACAAGGTGTAAATACAGAATGTGAGACAGGAAAACTAGCAAATAACCCTATGCATGAAGATGCTATGGAAATAGCGGCGCTGGTCAAACCGGACTTTATCTTAAATGTAGTACTTACGCCTGAAGGCGGCTTTGCACGTTTTGTGGCCGGAGCCTGGGAGAAGGCCTGGCTGGAAGGGTGTAAAACTGTTAAAGAGATTTTCGGTATACCTATTAAAGAAAAAACTGATCTGGTGATTGCTTCAGCTGGCGGCTTTCCTAAAGATATAAATTTGTATCAAGGTGTAAAAACCATTTGTAATGCCTGCTTGGCAGCTAAACCAGAGGGGGTAGTTATAGTTCTCCTGGAATGCCGTGATATTGCCGAACCACCAGAATTTAGCGGCTGGTTTGAGTATGACTCGTTATATGAGCATGAATTGTCCTTGCGCCAAGAATTCACTGTTCCTGGCTTTATTGCCTTGAAAGTAGGGTATATTGCACAGCAGATTCCACTGATTATTGTCACTTTGCCAGAAAATAAAATATTCATTGAGAAAGCTGGAATGATACCGGCTACTACTTTGGATGAAGCCTTACTAATTGCCGAAGAAAAATTAAATCGGAAAGACTATACAATTTCGGTAATAAGTCACGGGGCCAATACTGTTCCCATATTTGAATGATAAATAAATACAACAGTTATTTGGGCATAACGCATATGCGAGCTAATTTTAGTTTTATTAAAAAGACAAGTTTTCAAAAAAAGACTCAACCCTAATTTAAAAGGGTGAGTCTTTTTTAGTCCTGGTAGATTGAAGCGTTTTAGTATAAAAATATTCCCAACGTAACGGTCACCATGCCTGACAAGGCAGTATAGTCGTGCCAACCCAGCGCTACTTGTGAGCCAATATTGCGTTTCTGGCTGCCGAAGCCACGTAATTCCATACTAAGGGCCATAGTTTCCGAACGGCTGATAGCCCTTAAGACCAGCGGTTTGACAATGGCTAGAAAATTTATCATCCGTTTAACAATATTGCCTTTAGTACTATAGCCTCTACAAGCCTGAGCTTCCTGGATTGTCCGGCTTTCGCTGAGAAAATCAGGCACAAACCTGAGAGCGGTGGTGAACATGAAGGCATATTCATAGGGAATACGGCATTGGCCGACCAATGCGGCTGTTAAGTCCTGCACCCGGGTAGTAGCAAGAACTAATATAAAAACCATGGCCATGGCCATCATTTTTAATCCGGTAACTAGCGCGAGTCTGGTATCTGGTACAAAAACATATTGTAATAAAAATAAAAAAACTGCAAATAAGGCCAGATAAGCAGTTGCCTTATAGGTTTTGGCTTCTACACGCCCCAGTACCATCAACAGTAGTTGGACACCCACCACGACTGACAGAGCTAAAGGCGAAAACAGCGCAACCGCCCAAAGAGAAACTACCATCGTAAATACTATTTTTGTTAACGGCGCTACCTTAAACACCAACCGCACCTCTTTCGTTTGCTTTGAACTCGGCAATCAGGCCGTCCACAGTAGGAGAAAAGGAAACGCCATAAGGAGATAGCTTATGAGAAATAGTTACAGCCGTAGGTTTCTTAAGTCCCCATTTTTCAACATCATGAAACTGAAAAAGATTAGCTGTCGATCCGTCATATACTTTGGTACCATCACACATAACTATCGTTCTAGCAACTTTCTCTGCAAGAATATTCATATCATGCGTAATCAGTATAATTGCCAGGCCTTTTTGATGTAAGTGATCCAGCAATGTTAAAAAGAGAGCTTTGTCTTGTTGGTCCTGGCCACTTGTTGGCTCATCAAGGATTAAGAGGCGCGGCGCCATTGAGAGTGCCGAAGCTACAGCTAAGCGTTGTTTTTGTCCTTTGGACAATCCAGAAGGATATGCTGTTTCATATCCGTTAAGTCCTACTTTGGCCAACGCTTCTTTAGCCTGTTTTATTGCATCATCTTTGGAAATTCCGATTTGCAGTGGACCGAAAGCAACTTCTTCGATAGCCGTATCGTGAAACATTTGACGTGAAGGATTTTGAAAAACATATCCTATATGTCGTGCCATGTCGGCAGGCGCATACTTCTTTGTAGTCTCACCATCAAAAAGAATGGTTCCTTTAACCGGTTTTACTAATGACATAATGAGGCGGGTCAAAGTTGTTTTTCCGCTTCCGTTACGGCCGACTACAGCTATGTACTCTCCTGGATTTACGGTTAAAGAAAGATCTGATACAACCGGACAATTCTTATGATAAGAAAAACTAACATTGTTAAACTCAAGCACTTTTCCCGGCCTCCAGTTTTTCTAAGCAATGGATCAGCTCATTTGCTGCTTCATCATCTGTTTTCCAGTCGCCAAAAGATGAGAATTCTGGTTCCAGCCCTAATTTAAGCTGCCATAGTGGCGGCAAACTGCAAGCATAATGCTGTTTGCTACCCATATACTGCAAAACTTCTGCCGGTGAGCCTGCCTTTTCAACACTGCCATCTGCTAAAAGAATAAACTGAGAAGCAAAGGGGAGGGCAAGGGATAGATCGTGTTCTACCACCAGAATAGTTAGCTTGTGATCTTGGTTTAAGCGATGCAGCAGTTCGTATAATTCGCTGGCTCCTTCAGGATCAAGGGCGGAAGTTGGTTCGTCCAGAACAAGAATCTGTGGTTTAGTGGCCAGCACAGAGGCAATAGCCAGCCGTTGTTTCTGTCCACCTGATAAAGCGGCTGTTTGCTGTTTCTCTTTACCTGATAGGCCTACCATTTGTAAAGCCTCTTTAACTCTCCTGTTAATTTCCGATTGTTCTACGCCCCTATTTTCAAGACCAAAAGCGACTTCTTCTTCTACTGTCAGTGTTACAAGCTGACTTTCGTAATCCTCTAAGACTAATCCTACAATATTTGCTATTTCACAGATTCCAGATTCGGTGGTTTTGACTTCCCCAGTATAAACCTGCCCGGCCATAGCGCCGCCATAGTAGTGTGGAACAGCGCCAGCAATTGCCAGGCACAATGAAGTTTTCCCACTCCCATTGAGCCCGGCGAGCGCCGCAAAAGCGCCGCTGTCAATTTTGAGTGACACGTTTTGGAGCGACGGCTTAGCTGCTTTAGGATAGGTATAACTTAAACCTGAAATAACTATCTCTGACATTAATGGCCTCCATTAGCATCGAACAGTCGTTGGGCCGGGAAATAAAGTAACTGGGTAATTAGGCAGTTAATGGCGCCTGTAATAAAGACTACAGGGAGCATGCCGTACAGGTAGGCTTGCAGCGGCAGGGATAACACTATTTTTAGGATGCCGGTAAAAACCAATCCGCTGCATACTGTACTCAGAAACCCTGATATGGCAGGGCGGATATTTAATTTGCCGATTTTGATATCAATAGCAGCGCTAACGATAAGTGTACAAATTAATGCTCCAGCTAGTTCGCTAACTAAATTACCATAAGGGAATGCCGATTTGGAAAAGGGGATATTAACTGCTCCTGCTACCAAACCGATTCCAACTGCCTGACTTAAACTAGGGCGAATAAGATTTATGGCGATGCAGTACATGGCAATGGTCCAGTTGGGTGTTACTCCTGCTACGCCGGGGGTTACCATTTTTAAGATGGCGCCAATAGCAAGTAATAAAGCCGTTACAGCCACCCAACGGTATTTTCCTCCTTTTGCCTGATAATAGACAACATCTTGTTTCTGTTCCATACCACATTCTCCTTTGATTTTTCTAAAGATTAATAATACAAAAAACCTCTCATCACTACTAATTGTAGGGACGAGAGGTTTTATAACTCACGCGATACCACCCTGATTGGCTATAAAGTATAGCCCGCTCATGATAGGTACAGGACATCTAGTCCGATACCTTCTTCCCATATAACGGGGGAAGCCTCCGGCAGCGCCTACCCCAAAGTTATTTGGCTCGGGCTGCATCTCCCAGGCCCATTCCACACATCGAGCAGTGCCAATCTTTCACTACCATTGGCTCGCTGGAACCCTCCTGCTATGTGTACTCTTCCTGATCATAGATGATAATATCATATATTTTAATTTAGTATACGATTATTTCAAAACAAATGTCAAATGGTTTTTATAGCCATATTTCTGAACGAAGGGGTTGAGCGTTAGTATAAAAAAGGACTTGGGAAATATCGCTAAATAGTGTATAATAATTTAATCAATAGGAGGGATGCAAAATGGCTAAAATCCATTGCGGCACTATTAATCCTAACAGATTTAAGATCGCTGGAAAGCCGAACCGCGCAATGACCCCGGAGGTAAAATCGGCATCGATTTGGGTTGACCGGAAAAATGATTACCGTCGGCACAAGGAAAAACAAAAAATCCGCCACTATTCCGATGAATACGGAAACGGCGGATTTTTTGTTTTTTAGGGGCGGATATTAGATAATGTAGCGATGATTGAAATAACTAATAAAATTATTTATTGTGAATGATTAGACTGAACGCAGCTGTTATATTAATGAAGGAGTCTGAAATATAATGGATTCTATTGTAAGGAATATTAATATCATTTTGAGAGATAATAATTAGCGTAAGGGATTCGTAATGGTTGAGCCAAGATTAGTATTGGGTTTCGGAAACGGAGCTCGGTATTAGTCGGTCAAAGATTGCTGTCGGTTCTGAAAATGGGTCGGCAGTAGTCGGCGAGAAGATTGTTATATGTCTTGAAAGGCTGTACGGTAGCCCAACTGTTGTCGTATGGTCCCAAGGGATGTATGGCAGTCGAGCTAAGACTATCATGGGTTGTGAATTTTAACGGGTCGTTTGCAGTCGGGAGATTGTAGGCGGTTCAGTAGCTATCTGTGGTAGTCGAGCAAAGGTTGGTATCGGTTGTGTAATGCTTGTGCGTAGGCGAAAGTTTGCGTATAGGTATGTAATGATCGGTATCGGCTGTAGCGTAGATCATTACGGGTTCCTTTTAAAAGTCAACGATATCTCGTTGGCTTTTATTAATTTCAAATACTCTGTTTTGATACTTGCTCATAGTCGTCATGGTCCAAATCCTGAGAAAGATATAAATACATATAAACACAATTCTAGAACAATTCCAAAAGGTGGTATTTGACAGTGGCAGATTATCCTGATATATTATTAATTCCGAAGCGGAAGTAGCTCAGTGGTAGAGCATCGCCTTGCCAAGGCGATGGCCGCGAGTTCGAATCTCGTTTTCCGCAGATTTGATTGAACCTCAACTACTATAAAATGGTAGTTGACATAAGTTAAAAGAAGTGATAATATATATAAGCTGCTTCAAACAGGCGGCAAACGCAAAAAAGAAACAAAAAAAGATGTTGACAACACCGCAAGGTTATGTTAACATATACAAGTCGCCTCAAACGGGGCGCGAACGAAAAAGTGTTCTTTGAAAACTAA
>JAGGAC010000085.1 GCA_017889635.1 Bacillota bacterium
TTTGGGGTCACACCTTGGGTGGATATTGGATTGTTTTTTCTTGGGGTAGCATTATTTATCGTGATTTTCGGGAGAATGCTTTGCGGGTTTTTGTGCCCTTTTGGCTTTATTCAGGATTTGGCATTCAAGCTTCGCAGTAGCATAAAGGTTAGAAGTGCAATAAGGTTTGGCGATAAATATAACGCTACTGTCAATCTGATCAAATGGGGATTTTTATTCATATTCTTTGCCATCTGGGTATTTGGCATAAACTTTTGTGATATATGCCCTGTTAAGGGGTTTACGCCTCTCATTGCAGGAGCCAAAACAACGCTCCATATATCCTTTTTTGTTGTAGCCATTGTTATGGTAGGATCATTCTTTAAAAACAGGTTTTGGTGCAACATTTGTCCTATGGGGTATTTCATTGGGTTGTTTCATCAGATTTCATTATTTAGGTTGAAAAAGAACTGCAAAGCCTGCACAGAGTGCGGATACTGCTATGAGGCTTGTCCTATGGAAATCAAGAGTATTTATACCGAACGGGAAAAAAGCAATATCACTACCTGTGATTGTTTGTTTTGCAGTGACTGTATAAAAGTGTGTCCTGAAGACCAAGCCCTAAAAATTACATTTTTAGGGAAAACAATTTATACATCATCACGAGAAGCCTTCTTCTATAACAACAGCGGATTGCGGGGAAAGAAAGATGAAGCTTAAAAACAATCAAGTTGAAAACCGCGCTAATGTAGAGGAACCAAAGTCCAGAGCGGAAAAGAGACGAGAAATCGTTCTAAAAAATATGGTCATGAACGCTAATAAAATGCTCAGAAAATTGGGAGCTCAAAATCATTTTCCCCTCTATGGTATGACCTATTTTTTAAATCTTTTGAAGAAAACCTACTCCGATATGGAAGATATCGGCAGAGGAACAGACTGCATGACTTTCGGACTGTTTTGCGTTATGATTCCCGAAGAATTAATTTACGCGGCGGGTGGCATCCCTGTCAAGCTTTGCGGAGGAAGCCATGTATCTGCAGCCATAGGGGATGAAGTAATGCCAAGAGATGCTTGCCCATTGGTTAAAGCGGTCATGGGATGCGCATCAATGGAGTTGCTCCCTGTTGGTAACAATTGCCATAGTTTTATTGTCCCCAGTACTTGTGATTGCAAAAGAAAAATGGCCGGAGAGTTAGAGTCCTTCAAAGAAGTTTACCCTCTCCACGTTCCGTCCACAAGAGAATTGGATGAACAAAAGGAGTATTTTCTCGAAGAGCTTTACGGACTATTACGACACCTTGAAAAGGCTACCGGCAACAAGGTTTCATCAGAAAAGTTGCTGAACAGCACCCATGAAATCGCTAAGGCACAAAAGGAAGTCTACCGGTTATACACCATTCAGAAAAACAACCCGCCAGTCATGCACGGCTCCCAAGTGATCACCGTACTGAACACCTATGCCTTCGATCATGTTAAACGCTGGACAAGCGCACTGGCCTTGCTGAACGATGAGTTGGAAGAAAGAATAAAAAATCAACAGTTTGCGGCTAAAGCAAAGATGCCGAGAATCATGATCGTCGGCTCGCCAGTGATCTTTCCAAACATTAAGATTCCCATATTAATCGAAGAATCCGGGGGGATTGTGGCCATTGATGAAACTTGCGCCGGATTCCGCTGGCTGTATGACCCAGTAGTCGTAAGAGAAAGCAATCTGGAAGAATTGATGCGGTCACTGGCTAATAGGTACATGCTGCCATGCACCTGTCCAACCTTTGTGAACAATGAGCAACGGATATTTAAACTCCAGCAAATGATCGAAGAATTTCAGATCGATGGATTAGTCTACCATATGCTGAGAGGTTGTTTGGCATATGATTCGGAATACGCTATGGTGGAACAGGCCATGGAACAATTGGGAATCCCCATTGTAAAAGTTGAAACAGATTATAATGAAGAGGATATTGAACAATTGCGTATCCGGTTTGAAGCCTTTATTGAGCTGATTAAACACTCCAAATACTCCCGCGTATAATAAAAGCAGGCGCTTCATACGTCTTTAATAATAGGTACAAGCGATACATCGCCCCCTCTCCCACCTTCGCTCTCACTGATGTAAGCAAGGTAGGCTTATAGTTGAAGTCTTCTTGATGTTCGAGTGTGGCCTGTAAGACTCCGCCCTAAAAGGACGGAGTCTTACAGGCTGTTAACGAGATAAATAAGGATATAAACATAAAGAGTAAATGAGAGGTGTATAGTATGAATTACTACCTAGGCATTGACGGAGGATCTACATATATAAAGGCAGCACTGATTAGCGATGATGGCGTGGTCGGTGTTGACGTACGCAATACCGGCATCAACAACTCCAATACAGCGGAAAAAATGCTTGATCAATTGATGGAATCTGCCAATATTAACCGCAATCAGTTGAAGTTTATAATGGCAACAGGTTATAGCCGAAAAGGGATTGAGATCGCTGACGACAATGTTTCCGAAATTACTGCCCATGGCTATGGGATAAGCATTACAGCGCCGCAAGGGGGCAACCCATCGATTATTATCGATATAGGGGGCCAAGATAGCAAAATCATTTACCTTGATGAAAACTGCAATGTGAAAAACTTTGTTATGAATGACAAATGTGCGGCTGGCACCGGCAAATTTTTAGAAGTAGCAGCCAAAATACTGGAAACCGAGGTTCAGGATATTGGCCCATTGTCTTTGAAAAGTGAAGCGCCTTGCGACATAAATAATACCTGCATTGTATTTGCTCAGTCGGAAATCATATCGTTAGTCGCCAGAAAGTTTGACCGCATCGACATATTAGCTGGTTTGCACGCCTCTATGGCCAGGCGAATTGCAAAGATGACAAGAAAATCTGAAATTAAAGGAGATATTCTGATGACAGGCGGAGGCGCACTGAACATTGGCCTGAAAGCAGCCTTTGAATCGGAATTTATGACAGAAGTGCTTACTGCCCAGCATCCTCAATTTAATGGTGCCATAGGGGCTGCAGTGCTGGCTAGACGTAAAGTCATGGAGAATAATTTATGTCAGGAAGCCTAAACGCAAGCCTGCTAATTGCTACAATAGGTGCTGGGTTAAGTTGCGCCTTTGCCTGCGGACCATTATTGACGTTTTTTTTAGGAAGTTGGATTTCTGTTTCAGATAGTGACCATAGAAAAGGATTTTTAACAGTACTTCAGTTTCTTATAGGAAAATCCGCTGTATATATGGCTGCAGTAGCTTTTTCGTCCATAGCCGGTGCTGAAATACAAAAAAAAGCAATGTTTCTGTTGGGTTCTAAAGCGGATATTGCCTTTAATATTTTTTTGATCTTGTTGGGCGGATATTTCTTATTCAAGGTATTGCACCAAAAAAAGTGTCATACTTGTAAATCATCCTGCGGTATAACCGATTTTAATGTAACGCCGCTAAAAGTCATGCTAGCAGGTGCGGCTTACGCACTAACGCCTTGCTACCCTATGACAGTTTTAATGATCAACGCCGCTATGCTGCCATTGACTGGTGCCCTGATTCTTGGGGCTGCATTCTCGATTGCCAGCTGCATCAATCCATTGCTATTTATCGGGATGTTTTCAGGCAGAATGTCCCAGGAAATGAGAAAAGAAATTTCCAACGCTATTCAATATTTCCAAATAGGGCTGTCTGGTTTTTTCGTGGCTCTAGGATCGTTTGGCCTAAGCAAAGTTTTTGGCATACTGTAAAGGCTGGATAAAGGAAATTCTGACGCAACCCCCAGGCTTCCAATCCATCCGGAGATTCGCCCACCAACATTAGCGAATAGTAAAAAGAGCTGTAGTCCTTCTCCAGCACGCGAAAGGACTACAGCTCTTCTATGTATACCGGTTTAAAAGCTCTAAATATAGGTCTTTTGCAACACTATTTTAAATAGAAGACTTCTCTCATTTTGGGTTGTGCACCCGTAATCTGATCCATGACCATTGTCATAACGTCTTTCATATATTCATTCCATCGATCTACAATAGGACTTCCCGCTTGATGCTTTTCCGCAAAGGCTACACCTTTTTCACATTCAAAATAACCGAATACTTCATTCCCGATATTCCAAATTGAATAATTGCATATCCCTGCATCCTTTAGGACTTGCTTCATTTCCGGCCAAATTTCATCATGCCGTTTTTTATATTCTTCCAGCTTGCCTTCACGAATAACCGCTTTCCAGGCAAATCTTTCCACGCAAAGGCCCCTCCTCTTTCGTTAACTTTCTGCCTATAGCCCATTTTTTAATCCGCACTAACAGCTGCTCTTCCATTATCAGCAGATTTTGTTCCGTAACGTTCTGCTTCGATCTGATCGAGGGTCTTGCCACTAGTATCTGGCGCACCAATAGTACCAATAAGTAAGCTAACAGCAGCAAAAGCAACCATAAGTGCAACGGCATACTGAAAGCCTAAGCTTTCCATGATAATAGGGAATGCAAAGGCCCAGGCAGCAGCAGCAAACCGTGTAACAAAAAAAGTAAACCCTTGTGCGGTTGCCCGATAACGAGCTGGGAAAAGTTCACTACACCAGAGTTGATAAAATGCTTGCTGACCTGCCCCATTATTAATCCCAGCAAAGGCAGTAAAAGCAAAAACCATACCCATAGTCATTGACTGTGGCGGCAACAACCACATAGCCCAAGCTAGAACATAAATTATCCCAACAATAAAGTACATAAGCCGACGATTTACCCGATCGCCTAAGCCCATAAAGATAAAATAAGTACCTAAAATGGACATGACAAAGGATCCTACTTGCAGCGCATTACTCATTGGATTAGAAAGATTTCCGACATGTTCAAAAATATAAGGCATAAAGAAGCCCCAGGTACTTGCACACAAATTCCAGATCGAATACACCCCGCAAAGAAATAATACGGTTTTTAAGTTAATACCGCTAAATAATACGCTATACGAAGGCTTTTCCACATTCCCTGTTGCTAATAATTCGTTTTCCTTTTGCTTCTTTTCTTGCCATTCTTTAGATTCAGGCATCTTCAACCGCTGGTACCAAACCCAGCAAGCAACAAGAATTAAGTGTCCAAAAACAAGCCGATTTCCCAATAATCCCATATCACTGACCAGCACCGATAAAATCAAGACAACTGCCGGACCAAGAGCCCACGCAAACTGAGCGGAGCCGCAGTGTTTAGCCCGGTTTTCTGCCGGCGCTTCTTCCGCGATCATAGTCCAGGAAGCCACAACATCAGCCCCTACGCCTAGACCTACAATAACATAGCCTAATAAGAGCATCGCATAATTTACACCAAATACAATAAATAACATCCCGATAATGTAAATTAGTAAATCATAGGTATAAACAAATTTTCGGCCATATTTATCACAAAGCCGTCCGCCGATTAATGCTCCCACTGCAGCAGATCCGGCATTGGAACTTAATGCCCCTAACAAACCTAACTGCGTTCCATCCATACCTAAATATGCCTGCCATAAACTTAAGCCGGCAGCTCCAGCCACGATAGAACCAGCATCAATGTAACTGGTCATCGCCGCTATAATAGTCTTTTTCCATGCTGAAGGTTCCTGAGTTGCCATATTGATACCCCTTTCGCTCTCCAAAATAGTACATTATTAATTTTTAGCTCATAATTTCTATATATCTTACCTTCTATGAGATAAGACATTTTTCTCGTATTCTTGTACTGCTAAAATCCAGTTTTGCATGATCGGTACATCATTCAATTCACAAAAATGATTCCAAACATCACCAAGTGGATATAATTTCAATTCTTCCTGTAAAGCCATTAACTCCGAAAAACTACCTTCTCTTTGTAGCTCAGCTAATTTTTTATGTGGTGTTAATAACGCCGACAATAACGCCTTTTGCATATTTCTCATACCAATAACCCATGCTGAAATACGATTAATACTAGCATCAAAAAAGTCCAACCCAATCAGAACACGATCAAGGGCCTCACAACGAACGATTTCTTTAGCAATTTCTTTCGTTTCATCATCAAACAATACCACATGATCACTATCCCATCGCACAGCACGAGTTACATGTAGCGCTAACCGATCAGCAAACAGTAACATAGATGGTATTTTATCCGATACTACTTCCGTAGGATGATAATGTCCATTATCTAATAGACATAACACGTTATTTTTTGCTGCATAATTTAAATAGAATTCATGAGAACCAACAGTATAGGACTCTAGGCCAATTCCAAACACTTTTGATTCTACACTATCGGCTAAATATGTCGCATCAAGCTTTTCAGCAAAAATCTCATCTAATGATTCTTTTAAACGTTTCCTAGGACTTAAACGATCTGCGGGAATATCCTTATAACCGTCAGGAATCCAAATATTATTTAAGCATACCGTACCTAATTGCTTTCCAAAATACTCCGCAATCCTTCGGGATGCTTTGCAATGATCAATCCAGAATTTGCGAATTTCTCTGTTAGGATGTGATAAAGTTAATCCCTCAGCCGCTTTAGGATGTGAAAATAAGGTCGGATTAAAATCAAGTCCCAACCCACGTTGTTTAGCAAACTCTACCCATTTTTCAAAATGTTTAGGTTCCAGTTGATCTCGGTCAACTTTTTCATCTGTTATAGCATAACAGGCATGCAGATTAATTTTATGCTTCCCAGGGATTAAGCTGAATGCCTTATCAATATCAGCCATTAATTCTTCCGGATTTCTTGCCTTACCTGGATAATTACCTGTCGCAGCAATGCCGCCTGATAAAGCTGCTGCGTTTTCAAACCCTGTTACATCGTCCCCCTGCCAGCAGTGCAAAGAAATTTTAACATCAGAAAGTTTCTTAAGTGCTGCATCTACATCCACACCAATCCCTTGATACAACTCTTTGGCAGATTCAAATCTTGCCATTAGCCTTCACTCCCATCTTGTATCTCTAATGACCTTTTCCTTATATCTGTCGGTTTCTTGTAAATAACAGTCTAATTAAACAATCCCTATTTTTCAAAAGGCCAACCGTTAAATGATACTTATCTTGGATATACATATCATTAATCAAATTTATAAAATTATCTGATTTTATAATAACCATTTCTCTTTAGCCACATAATATCACACGAACAAACACAATACAATATTTTCCTCATTTGTTTTTATTTGTTTATCTTCGTTTTTCCCATTTTAATATTATCTTTTAATAAAGTTATTATTTACAATAAATTGCAAAACCACATCTTTTGATAATTTCTCTAACTATTATTAAAAACTTCAAAAACAGTAACAATTTTTATAGCTTTTAATGAAAATATCATCTTTGTTTTCAATCGTTTATCTGTGTTCTAAACATATTTTGCTGTTTTAGTTTATTCTTACGCTCTGCCAGGCACAAAAAATACTCCAGGCATTTAGGCCTGGAGTCCTTAACTTTTTCCTATACAAGTAAGCTTATAATATTTGTAAATCATTTCAAATAATCGAATACCGGTTCCGTTTTACCAAGCACAAGATTCGTCAGGATATGAGATGCATCAATGATTTTCCTGACCGGCAGATCTGCTAGCGGAGCCGATACATGCTCAAACAGCTGAAGCCTTGCCGGTGACTTCCACGCATCCAGCACATCAAACTTTGTAATCTGGGATTTAACCAACTCGCACACTAGCGGCTTGCCTTCATAATCTCGCATAATTTTAAGGAAATACTGCGGAATAGAGACCTCCCTTCTTGCTTCTTCCTCCGTCATCTTTAAAAATTTATACCCCATTGTTGCAATCGCCACATCAAGTGTACCGTACGCAAGCTTTGCGTCAATTGTATCCGAATCAATATAAAGAGACGGCTTGGCCATTTTTTTTGGATATGCGGTTATTTCACGCCCTGCTGCAACAGCAGGAAAATTGTCCACATACATACCAAGATTAAACTCCCCCAGCACCCCGTCATATGAGACCTTAACCAATTGACCGCACTCCATATAGCTTCCAAGAGCTGTCGAGTCTGGCATATTCATAAATTCAAAGCGCACAAGTGGCTCAACAATATCAAGCGGCTCCGGTACAACCTCTTTTAACTTATCAATATCGGTTTCATACAGAATTGAAAAATACTCCCTTTTCCGAAATTCCGGTGAACTCATTATGTATGGCGGCGCATTGACCGGAGTTGTTGGAAGATTAATTACTTGGTCAATTTTCAATGTATTTACCCCCTGTAGTATCCTGTATTTACTTAATAATAATAATATATATAAAGTTATTATGCAATTTTACGATCTGGGACAAATCCTGCTCCACGAACTCTCTGAAGCACTTGGTTTGGAGTTAATTTGCTAAAGTATAGCTGCATACGAGGCTCAAAAGCAAACTATTGACTTTTGATAATGGCTGAAATAAAATTATCCTAATACTTGCTTGTTAGTGGCGTAATAAAACTAACATGCAAATAATTGATACGATCACTGCTTAGAAGAAACAGGGAACAAAGGGTGAGAACATATTTCTAATATACATGATCGCCTATATGCGATGAAAAAACTATTTGATTTAGAGCATACGCCGCTGGCCCGGATTCGTGAAAAAACGGAAGAAAGTGCCAAAAAGGTTGTTCTTCCCCTGGGAACTGTCGTAGAACAGATAAGCGTGGCGGATATACCAGCAGAGTGGGTTAGAGCTTATAATGTACCTAAAGAGACTAAGAATGCAATTCTTTATTTCCATGGCGGAGGTTTATATTCAGGCTCATGCGCTACTTATCGGTATCTTGCTACTAAACTGTCTGAGGCAGCACATGTTCCTGTTTTGGTAGTAGAATACCGTTTGGCACCGGAACATAAATATCCGGCAGCGAATAAGGATGTATTGGAAGCTTATCTTTGGCTTTGTTCGAATGGATTCTCAAATGAAAATATCATATTGGGCGGAGATTCTGCCGGAGGCGGGCTGGTTTTGATGACGCTGCAAGCCTTGCGTGATACAGGAGCTACTTTGCCAGCGGCGGCTTTCATGATGTCACCATGGGCAGATATGATCAATTTTGACGGAGAATCCTATATCAATCGAGCTACCATGGATCCGCTATGCGATCTTAATAACAGCAGGATTGCGGCAAGCTTTTATATAGATTCAGAAGCAGAGCCCCCAGAAGAACTATCTCCTATCAGTCGGGACTTAGGCGGATTGCCACCGCTTTTGGTTCAGGTGGGCGAGAATGAGGTTTTATACAGTGATTCGCAGCGTTTGGTTGAACGCGCCACGAAAGCTGGAGTTGATGTCAAGTTTGAAACCTGGGATAATATGTGGCATGTTTTTCAGTTTTACGTGGATGCACTGCCTGAAGCCAATCAAGCCATTGGGAGCATAGGGAAATTTGTCAGGAAGCATTTTAGCTTGAGGAAGAGTTGAAGATAAATTTTCCAGCCGCAGACTTTTAGTCGGCGGCTTTTTATATTGCCAAGTGAAGATGACATATGTCTGCTATCGCCCTAGCAACTCTCAAGCCTGACGAACATCCGACATTCAGATAGCGTTAATTAAAGCAGCCTCCAGACAAATGTCTGGAGGCCTTCGATTTAAAAACTATATTGCACCCCTATGTTCATTCCGTATTGATTATTCGTGCTATCTGGTTCATAATAACCACTTACTACATTACTTGCTCCAATTGCGGAATACTCATACCAAGGTGTCACTTTTAACGCCCAACTAGAATTCATATTATATGTAATCGGTAGTTCCACTTTAAACCCCGGCTTATTTCCTAGTGTGAATTTCCGATTGTTTTCTTCGTCCTTCATTGTTCCACAAACCATATACTTTACTTCTACATCAAAAGCTGCGTCTACTTTTTTAGCTATTTTAAATTCATTTCTGTAACCAACAGGGATATATCCCCAGTTATAAGTTTCATTTTGCGTTGCACTTAATGACCTCTTCCAATTGCGAATTCCCACACCCGCATAAACATATTGATTTTTTCTGTCACTAATTGGTATACCATAAATAGCCTGTACATCATTTATATTATTTTCTGTAGTTGATTGCAACGGCAACCCACTAACAAGATAATGTCCATCATAATGGGTATTTTGATTTGTTATATCATATTTTATCTGCCAATATTTTTTTGAATCTGGATTTTGTTTTTTATAAGATAAATGTGCCCCATTCATCCAGCCCTTTTCAGAATCCGCTACATATGAACCCACAGTTTCTTCATATCCATAATGGAAATGATTTAAACTAACCTCTACAGAACTACTTTTGTCAGTTGCAGCTAATACAGTTGCTGTTGAAAACATCTGTACCGCTAAAACCAATGTTGCTGAAGCTATTCTCGCAGATTTAATCATATAAAACCTCCTCCAAAAATAAATAGAAACTCATATTTTATTCTACACTATTAATCTTTTATTCCACTTGTAAATTTATGATAAGTTAATTGTCTACATATTTCACAAATCATTAAGGTGGATCAAAATTACAGCTCTTCAAACGCCTGTTTAAAGAACAATAACGTTTGTTTTACTTCTCTTTCTAAAGAACCATTCTTTCGAGCTTCCGGAATAAATGCTGGGAGAAACCCCTCTTCTGAATCATTATAATAAAACTCAATATAACCATGCCCCATATTTTTCGCTAAATGTGTCCTTACAGAAATCCCCGCCTGGTTTAAATGTTTTTCATATAATTCTGCTTCTGCGCGTAATGAATCCTTTTCAGCTATAACAATATAGGCCGGCGGCAGTCCGCTTAACTCATCTCGTGTTGCAAATACAGGAGATATTGTTGCCTTTTTCGGATTTTCATTTCCTACATACATTTCGTTAAATAAATAAAATGGCCCTGACTCTTCTTCAATCATTCCCTTTTCAACTGGATCGGTCGCACAATCCAAAAACGGATATTCTAGCAGTTGAAATTTAAAATAGTTTTTTCCGCTTTCTTTTGCATACAGACAAACAGCTGCAGCTAACGTTGCCCCGGCACTTGCACCAAATACGGCAATTTTATCAGAATCAAAGCCATACTCCTCAACATGGTCAATCAAATACTCAACTGCATCATAAACATCCACTAATGCTGCCGGGTATTGAAATTCCGGACTTTTACGATATTCAATGGAAATTACATTAACTCCATACAAATTTCTGAACTCATTCCACATTTTATCATCCAGTGCACACCCGCCAAAAAGAAAACCTCCGCCATGCATACAAACTAATAATGGCGCATTTAGTTTCTGCCTTATAATAAACGGCCTCTATTCTGCGATTATTGGCAGAAATTTGAATTCTTGTACCATTTACCGGAATAGCCTTATTAATTTCCCTCATCTGTTTGGCTTCAAAGATAATTCCTTGCTTAATTTTTTCTAATACTGATCTTTCCATTGTTTCCTCCTTGTATATCACCCGATAATGATAAGCAGCCAAGGTAAGTACTACCTTGACTGCTTATTTTACTATCTTTATATTTACAGCTACTTTGAAGACATCTCCGGTATTGGCGCAACCGCAGCTGCACTAAGCAAGCCGGATATTGCAAGAATTCCAAAAAACAAGGGAAATCCGCCTGCACCAATCAACATTGGCGCAAATACTGGAACTATCGACTGCGGCAACTGGCTTGCCACATTCATAATTCCGAAATCCTTAGCCGCATCTTTAGCATTAGGCAGTATTCGGGAAATTAGCGCCATATCGACTGCAATATAAGCACCGTAACCTAAACCCAAAATGGCTGTTCCCAGAAAAGCAATCGGCACGGACGGTGCAAACGCCATAACCATAATACCAACAGCAACTACAACAGCGGCAATGGATACAAATGGTTTTTGTTTTCTAAATTTATCAGAAAGCATACCGCCAATAACACTGGACAATCCTAATGCAACCGTCTGAATCAGCGCATTTAAGGCTGCAACCTTGGTAACTTCTTCTGGAGAAACATTGAACTTCTGCATAAAGTACAAGGCCCCAAATACTTGAGTCGCAAAAGCCAGACAAACTAAAAAGCGAGTAAGAACGCCCCATGAGAATGCCGGATATTTCGATGGGCTAGGATAAATCCGGCCAAGCCATTCGCCAAAAGTCAACGTTTTTTCAGTTTTCTCTCCTAGTACGGCCAGTACCTTCCCTTCCTTTATTAACATACAGCTTATAACAGCACAAACAACCGATATCCCGGCCAAACAGGAAAATTTAAAATCTACACTCTGGCTATTAAAGGCTGTCATTAATCCCATCCCAAACAGAATCGAAATAGGATTAAACAACCCAATGATACCGGAAGCCGTTCCCCGTTTCCGTTCTTCAACCTGATCAGGAACTAACGCCGAAAGTGCAGCAAAAGAAAAAGCATAAAAGGTTAGAGCCACACACCACAATAGGATAACTTCACCGACAGATCCAGCCCTTCCTAATAACACCATAGCTGCGGCAGCTACAACAGTGCCTAATAAAATCCATGTACGCCGGCGGCCGAAAGATACATTGGTCTTGTCACTGACTACCCCGCCAACATAAGCGGCTATTATTCCTACCAAAGCTCCCGCCCCGGTTGCCATACTAAAGTCAGCCGTAACATTTTGCGGATCAATCTGTAAGAATTTAAAAGTAAGCAGAATTACTAACGGTACAATCGTTGCCATAGTGTAACCGAATTGGCCTAATACAATTCCGGTAACCAGACGTTTAAAGGGGGTACGTTCACTCATTTGAATCATTTAACAGCCCATCCCTTTCTTATAACAATATTCAAATTGATAACTTCCTGAACCAACTTCTAAAGTAACGGCGTTTTCAGTCTCAGCTGCTGCCAATACCCCTTTAGTTAGCTCTACACTCATACCGCTTTCCCTGACATTATTTAGTTTTGCCGCAGGCAATACCACGGTTGCCGTTGTATTTGCCGGAATAGTTACAGCCAAGCTCATGGTTCTGGCGTTTAACCGCCACTCAACAGCAATTTCTCCATATACCGAATGAAACCTAGTCTTGGCATAAGTAAGATGTTCATCCGGTTCCGGTTGTATCACACTATGCCGATAGCCTTCTTTTCCAAGCCGGATACCACCAACCATCCGGTACAACCAATCCCCAATACAGCCAAAAGCATAATGATTAAAAGATGATCCGGTAACTTTCCCGTTCGGCAATATGGCTTCCCAACGTTCCCACATCGTAGTTGCGCCTTTTTCTACTTGATACAACCATGATGGACTTTGGGTCTGATACAAAATTTTGTTCGCCACATCCCGGCGGCCATTCTCTGATAAAACATCCATCAGAAATGGTACAGAAAGAAATCCGGTGTCTAGGCGATAGCCATTTTTCTCAATAAGCCCAACCAGTTGATTGAGTACCTTATCCCGCATTGCTTCGGGTACCATTTTCATTTGTAAGGCTAATACGTATATGCCTTGGAAATGCGCCGGAAAACTCCCATCTTCACCTAAATATTCAGCTGCAAAGGCTTGTCTAACCTTACCGGCAAGGTCCTGATAATAGTCGGCATCGCCAGTTTTGCTTAATATTCTAGCAATATTGGCTGTTAGCTCAGCCGAATACGCATAAAAGCAAGTGGCAACCAATTCTTTTGTCGCAAATGCGCCCCGCATGGCCCCGTCCTGTTCATCACATAAGCTTGGTATCAGCCAGTCACCAAAGTGAAATCCGGTATTCCATAAGTACCGCTGACGCTCACGCCGCTCCTTGGTCATTTCACCAGTCAGATTTTCCGGGATATTCGCTGCGGCATCTTGAAATATATAATCCAGCCACTTTACCATTACCGGATACATATCCTCAAGAATCTGTTTATCGCCATACACCTGATACAAGGTCCAGGGAACAATAATGCAGGCATCTCCCCAGCCAGCCGAAGTATGCGTTCCCATACCGGCCTGCAGTTCTTCAATCGCCGGAAAATACGGAACCATAACCGGAACAGCCCCATCCGGTCGCTGCTCGGCCTTCAAATTGCGAAGCCATCGCGTCAAGAAAGCTGCCATGTCCATATTAAAGCAGGCTGTCGGAGCATATACCTGAATATCCCCGGTAAATCCAGACCGCTCCCGCTGGGGACAATCAGTCGGAATCGACAGCATATTTCCCTTTTGACTCCACATAATATTCGACTGCAATTGATTAATGCGCTTGTCGGAGCATTCGAAATTGCCGCTGGTTTCTAGCGCCGAATAAAGAACCACCGCCGAAAAATTATCTAGTTTCACTTCTCCCGGATAACCGGTTATTTTTACATAACGAAAGCCATGGAAGGTAAATAAAGGTTCATATACTTCTTCCCCTTCGCCTTTAAGAACAA
>JAGGAC010000086.1 GCA_017889635.1 Bacillota bacterium
CTCTTTACTATGTAAAAAATGATGCAAAGTATCTACCGCGCTCATAGCGCCCCCACGCCGCGCCGCTACTACTGCGGCACCAACCTTATACTTAAACATTCCTTTGTTAGCAGCCGCTACAATAGCCGCTCTATCAAGCAGCGCTTTTATCTGCGAAGTAACACCGGCAGAATATACCGGAGAACCTAATATAATACCGTCGGCCGCTGCCATCTTAGCGAAGCAATCGTTAAAGCCGTCATCTGTTATGACACACCGCTTGCTCTTTGCCCCACATCCTCCGCAGGCCATACAACCTTTAATATCAACATCAGCTAATTCTATGAGTTCAGTATCAATCCCTTGCTCATTCAGCTCCTTAAATATAGTTCGGATTAAGATAGCTGTATTACCGTCTTTTCTGGGGCTTCCATTAATACCCACGACTCTCACAAATTTTATCTCCTTATAATTTGCTTTCGCTCCCATATAAGTGAAAACCGTTGCCCTTTGCCTGGAGCTATGCCGTTCCAGTTTATCAGTCTAAACCGCCAAACCGCTGTCCCGGCTCCTTTGCCGCCGCACTATTACCAGGACACTTCCCGTTCCGGTTTATCAGTCTAGACTGCCAACCGCTGTCCCGGCTCCTTTGCCGCCGCACTATCACCAGGACTTCCCGTTCCAGTTTACCTGTCTAGACTGCCAACCGCTGTCCCGGCTCCTTTGCCGCCGCACTATCACCAAGACTTCCCGTTCCAGTTTACCTGTCTAGACTGCCAACCGCTGTCCCGGCTCCTTTGCCGCCGCACTATCACCAGGACATTTTACCCTAACCGGGCTTAGCTTTATTATAACACTTTCACACCCGAAAAAAATTTCACCTTTGTATCATCCTGAAAAACCACGGCAAATCATATTATGCCGTGGTTTTATCAGCCCTAGACCCTGTCAAAGGCAGCATTCTCTTCAATTTAGCCGATATTTGCGCATGGTCTTCGCCAAACCAGCCTCATTTCAAATGCTTATCAAAAAAGTCAATCACTACCTGCATTACTTCAGGCTGAACCCAATAAACCCCACCATGCTGTGCCCCTCTGACAACATACCTGGTGGATTCAATTCCATGCGCCACCAGCGCCTGATGCAGTATTTCCGTTTGACTTGGCGATACAAGAGTATCCTTATCCCCATGCATCAACAGAAACGGAGGAGTCTTTTTAGAAATATACGTAAGCGGATTTGCTGCTTTTGCCTCTTCTGGATTTGCTAAAATGCCTCCGTCTTTCCCGCCGAAAACAGAGCTGCCATTCACCCACAGCGCTTCTGTTGCGCCTGCCGATTTATGCGCCTCCTGCACTTCTTTTGAAAAATCAGCTCCAACCCGCGTTAAATCAGATAAGCCATAAATATCAACAACCGCCTGTATATTGCTATTCTGATTTAAATTCTCACCTTTATCAAATAGTTTTGTTCCATTGGTGGTACCTGCCATTGCGGACAAATATCCGCCTGCCGATTCTCCTAATACACCAATTTTATTAGCATTAATATTAAATTTATCGGCATTCGCCTTGAGATAGCGAATGGCTGCCTTTACATCTTCTAACGGCTGTGGGAACTTCGCTGTCGGGGCAACCCGGTATTCAATGCTTGCGACAACATACCCAGCCTCGGCAAGAGCCATACGCTGCTGTATGTAGCTGTCTTTATTCGCATTAATAAATCCGCCTCCGGTTATAAAAACAATCGCCGGCATTTTCTCAGCCTTCTTGGGTTTTAGCACATCCATTTGCATCGCGACATTATCATAGCCTCGCATAGGCACCTGCTCATAAACAACATCAGAAATCAACTGAATTACAGGATGTTTAATTTGGACATCCAGACTCTTGCTTTCTGCATTATTCGGTGCGGCAAAAACACTTCCGGTTAGCCCAACTATAAATAACGAGCTTAGTAAAGTCATCGTTGCCAGCATTTTTTTTAGCTTCATTCCGCCCATCTTCGCACCTCTTTATGTTCTAACACTAATTTTTCCGTTTTGTATAATTCTCAGGCAGATCACATGGTGCACAATTAATTACTTCATCATTATCGGCACCACATTCTTCTATAAATGTAATTGTTGCAAATTCATCAACCACCATTTTGGGGTAAGTTGGCCCCTGATCACGATACTGGTTCATTAGTGGCAAATGGTCATTTTGAAAACATACTGTTTTCTTAGGTTCTTGGGCAACCCAAGCCGGGAAGAAAATCGTACCATGAATTTTTCGCGTCGCTAAATTAAATGCCAGGCTCACACAAGTACCTGTCGGTTCATCCCAGGAAATCTTGTAAATGTCATCCGCTAAAGCAACAATATACGCCTCTTGTCCTTTTACCCAACGACCGCCAACAAGCCCACTGTGAATCCGGTAATCAAAAGTCTTCGCGTTTTTAATATAAACTTCATACTGCCAGCCATTATGGTACGTATAGATAAAATGTTTACCAATCAATTTTTTCAATTCTTCTCCCATAAAGCATATCTCCTTTTATTATATATAAATATAAACATATACATTCGAACATGTAAATATATACACGTTGATATGTATGGGTTTATTATATATACTTAGATGTTAGAAAGTCAAGGCAAGGAGCATCTATTGTGAATATCTTAGGCTATGCCATCTTAGGCTTAATTGATAAACAAAACATTACCGGCTATGATCTAACAAAAATTTTTAATGACAGTGTCGCTGACTTTTGGAGCGCAAATCAGAGCCAGATTTATCCGGAATTAAAAAAATTAGTCCAAGCCGGATTCATTCAATATGAAACTGTTATCCAAGGTAAACTCTTAGAAAAAAAACTATATTCCATTACCGGCAAAGGAAAAGAAGAATTAAAAAAATGGCTTCTTGAGGATGAACCACAGTTATCTCAAAGCAAAGATATTTTTAAAATGCGCGTTTATTTTGCCGAACATTTAAGTAAAGAACAACTTTTAATAAAATTTAAAGCCCGCCAGGAGAAATGCCAAAACCTCCTCCAACGCTATAGAACAAAAATCAATGAATACCAAGACTTAGAGCATATCTCCCCTGAGAATTTCGGCGATTTTATTCTGTTAAAAGGCGCAATTAAACAGCTCGAAGCTCAAATCTCATGGCTTGACGAATCAATAAACTATATTACAGACTATAAATGAGACTAAAATTCAGGTGGGGTTTTAACCCCATCTGAATTTTAGTCTCATTATCCAGGGAATAATTAACGCTGCTCAAGTTATATAACAAGACTCCGAAGCCTTATCAAAAGACTTCGGAGTTTTTGTTATATAACTTTACTTCATTCCTCTTCCGCTATCATCTGTTTGTTCAGTTTATCTCATTAACAGCCTGTAAGACTCCGCTCTAACCATCCTACAAACTTCATAGGCTGTACGTTGTCCCAACGAAATGTATATAAATAACCTTTTGAATTTTGCAGGAAATTAATGTTATTTAAGTGAAATTAATCCAAACAAACTTTCAGCTTACAGGAGGATGTCATGTTTAATAGTCTGCGACACCTAGGAATAAAGTCTGAGTCTGGAATTTTCACTATATTATTAATCATTACTGTTTTGCTGCTTACAGCTATGCCATTAACAGTAAATGCCGAACCGTCGGCAGAAGAATACAATAATCACGGGATTGATTGGGGAGCAGAAAAAAATTTTGAGCAAGCTATCTCAGAGTTCACTAAAGCCATCACCATCAATCCCCGGTTCGAATATGCATACAACAACCGCGCTATGGCGTACTGTATGCTTAAAAAATTTGATTTAGCTTTTTCTGATTTTGACAAGGCCATTGAAGTTAACCCGAAATTCGGATTTGCGTATTATTGCCGAGGCCATGCCTATTATACACAAGGCCAGTATCAGAAAGCCATTGCAGATATTAATAAGGCAATTGAAAACAAGTACCAGCGTATTGATGTCTACGAAACAAGAGCTCTTGTTTATCTGGAACTAAAACGATATCCTGAGGCCATCGCTGATTTCAATAAGGTTCTGATCGTTGATCCACGTAATGCATTTTTGCACTATGGAAGAAGCGCTGCCTATTCTAAACTAGAACAATTTAGGCAGGCCATTGAAGACTTGAATATGGTTATAAGCATTAATCCACAGGCTGGCGACGCATATAATTATCGCGGACTGATTTACTCTCAACTCCAACAATATAACCAAGCTATCGACGACTATGACAAAGCCATCGAAATTGACCCCCATCAAAGAAGCACCTATATGAACCGTGGCTTTGCTTACTACAAGTTAAATAAATACGTACAGGCCCTTGCCGACTTTGATAAAGCCATAAATTCTTCTTTATCGACCCCCTATACATATTTTTTGCGCGGCAATACCTATTTATGGCTAAAGCAATATGATAAAGCAATCGCTGACTACAATAAAGCTTTGACCCTTGACCAACAAAATGCATATACGTACATATCCTATCGTGGCATTGCCTACATGGGTTTAGGAAAATTTAAAAAGTCTATTGCAGACTTTGATAAAGTCATTGCTATAAATCCTCACTTTACCGATGTATATTATACCAAAGGAGTTGCATTAATGAACCTGTACCGCACCCAGGAGGCAATTGCTGCTTTTCGTCAATACATCCGACTTGGAACCGACCAAACATATATCGACAATGCCAAAAACTTTATCATTCAGCTTGGTGGCCACCCGCAATCCGAAATTTAATCCGGTTAATTAAATTACAGGAGGTAATGTATCCTATGTGCCACTTATTTGATAAGGCTGTGCCAAAAACTTGCATCGCGTTATTATTCACTGTAGTTTTTCTAATCTCAGCACTTCCCTCTCAGTCACAATGGCAAAAGAATTAACGGCAAAAGAATACTTCGACCTTGGAGTTACGCAACTAAAGGCGCAGCAATATGAGCAGGCTATCGTTGAATTTAACCTGTCCATTACCATTAACTCAAACTACGCTGAAGCGTATTATAACCGCGGCAAAGCTTACTTTAATCTAAAGCAATATGAACAAGCGATTGCCGACTTTAGCCAAGCAATCTCCTTACAGCCAGAAAAGCTCCCCCTCTATTATTACCGTGCCGATGCCTATGGAAAATTGAGTCAATATGAACAAGCGGTTGCCGACTATAGCACGTGCATTGCCCTTATACCCAGGAATGAATACATGTACAATGCCCGCGGCAACGCTTATGTCCACTTGAAGAAATATGAGCAAGCAATTGCTGATTTCGATATGGCAATTGCCATTAATCCAAATTACTTCTTTGTTTACAATAACCGGGGCATGATTTATTATGCGATGAAACAATACGAAAAGGCTATCGCGAATTTTGACAAGGCCATTGCCATTAACCCTAAATTTGAACTAGCGTATCATAACCGCGGCAAGGTATTTTATATGCTAAAACAATACCAGCAGGCCATCGCCGACTTTGACCAAGCCATTGCTCTTGACTCCAAGTATGCAGCCGCATATACCAACCGTGGCGCTGCCCATGGTCAGTTAAAGCATCACGAGCAGGCCATCGCCGACTATGATCAGGCGATAACTCTTAACCCAAAGGATCCAGTCACGTATTTTAACCGTGGCACTGAATACGCAGATTTAAACAAATTGGATCAGGCCATTTCTGATTATAATAAAGCCATTTCTCTTGACCCCCAATATGCGGACGTATATTATAATCTCGGCCTAACGCATGCCAGGTTAAACCAATACAAACTGGCCATCGCAGACTATACTAAAGGTATTGCCCTCAATCCTCAGTATGCACGCACTTACAATAACAGAGGCGTTGCCCATACCTACTTAAAGCAATACGAACAGGCTATCGATGAATATAACAAGGCCCTTGCCATTGACCCTAAAGATGCTATCACGTATTATAACCGGGGCCAGGCTTACTGCTGTTTAAAGCAATATGAACAAGCCATCCCCGATTTCAATAAAGCCATTGCCTTAAATCCCCATCTTGCAGTTGCTTACTACATGAAAGGATTTGCATTAGCAAACCTCAATAGCAACCGTGAAGCAATTACTGCCTTTCAGCAAGCCATTCAACTTACTACCGACCAGGAACTAATAAGAAAAGCCAATGAACTTATCCAAAGATTAGACACACCGTAACTCACAATAACAAACTTTGTATTCATTCGTATGTCAGCATTTCTCGCAAAGAGCCATGCCGGGCGCACACCTAAAATAGCCTGAAGTCCACTTTTTTTGAACTTCAGGCTATTTCTATTCATTCCTCATTCTGCTAGGCTTATCACTTTAAATCATTCTCTTGGGCAATGGCCTGTTCGCCCCGTTTTATGGCTTCTCTAACCATCATGCCAACTTCACGGGTTGTAACGTCGCCCCAGTCTCCATCTTCAACCTTTTCGCCAAACCCGAGTTCATGCGCCAGCTTATCTTTGGTCGCCTCTGACATAACTTTGTCAGCCATTTATAATTACCTCCACAACAAATGTTTTGGACATTATAAATAGTATGCTCAGATTATAGACAAACATCCCAAAGAAGTCAGATAGAAATTATCACCAGCAATACATTGAAACCTTTCATCATCCCGCCTGGATTACCATATTGCGAGCGTGTTTCCGGAAAAAGGAAGTTACTTCATCGGCAACAAATTCACGTTGGTTATCAATAGTTATCATATGATAACAGTCATCAAGCAGGATTTTCCGCACATCTTTGGCTCCAAGCAGTTTTTCTACACGGTTGGCGTTTTTGACGCTGGCTGTGTCATCCTCCAAAGAATGAACGATAATTGTCGGAGTAGTAATGCCAGGATACATGCTTACCCCTGGAACACAATCGTAGGCAATGGAATTATCTTTAAGACCTTTGGCTACGATGCGCCGGAGGCGTTCATTTTTGATGCCGTATGGTTCCCTTTCAGGGTATGAATATAAATGGCGTATCGGAGTGTAATTGTTAAGTGGCATCAAAAAGCTGTACCACGGAAGACTCCATCCATCGAACTCAAAGGTAGTAGATAGCGCTGCAACTGCCTTTACATCATTACGATATTCGTATGCAGCATGCAATGCCAGGACTGCCCCCATACATAAGCCGGCAGTAAAAATCTCATTACAGCTGCCCTTCAGTTCTTCGATTGCTGTTATTACTGTTTGATACCAATCCTGCCAGGAAGTTTTTTTCAAATCGCTAATAGTTCCGCCATGACCGGCCAGACAAGGAACCTTGACGCTAAAGCCTGCCCTGTTAAGCTGATTGGCGATATATTTCAGCTCAAAAGGACTGCCGGTTAAACCGTGTATAAGCACGACACCAGCGTCTCCACCGTTAAGATTGATTGCTTGACTTGACATTTATACACCGCACCTCTTCAAAATTAACTCAAACAATTGAATAAATAGATCCATTTCCTCGTAACTGATAGTAAGCGGTGGAGCCAAGGTAAAAGCATTCTTATAATGGCCGCCAATATCAAGTACCAGCCCATATTTTTTACCGTTTACCTCAATGTCGCCTTTCATAGCCTCATCGACAATTCTATCAGCTAAAGCTTTATCAGGTGTAAACCCATCAGACTTGGTCATCTCTATCCGCAGTGCCAACCCCAATCCGTCGTCTCTTTAACACTTGTTTCTAAATCATGCCGGTCTATATACTCCATTGTCGCAAGGCCAGCCGCAGTCCCCAGCGGATTACTGGAAAATGTTGAGTGCGTAGACCCGGGTGGAAAGACCTCCGGTTTTATCATTTCTTCTTTAGCCCACACGCCTGATAGCGGGTTTAAACCATTTGTCAGCGATTTTGCAAAAGTAACAATATCCGGTTTTACTCCGAAGTGTTCTAACGCCCATAGCTTGCCGGTACGGTAGAAACCCATCTGAATCTCGTCATCCACCAATAGAATGTTATATCTTTTTAATATCTTGTCCAACTTGGCGAAATACTCAGGGGGCGGAGCAATATACCCGCCGGTAGCCTGCAATGGCTCAACATAAAATGCGGCAAACTCAGCTTCTCCGGCTTTAGGATCAAGCACACCATAATACTCAGTTTCAAACAGTTTTTCGAACTGATTAACACATTCGTAGCCGCAAGACTCCCGCTTTAGGCCGTAAAAGCAACGATAACAATAAGGATACGGAATAAAAGATGCACGACTGCCAAAATGACCATACCGGCGACGATAACGATAACTGCTTGTTATTTCAGAACAGCCCAGAGTTCGGCCATGATATCCACCCATGAAAGCAAACATCAGCGATTTACCGCCGCGAAAATTACGGATTAGTTTCATGCTGTCCTCAATTGCCTGAGCGCCGCCGACATTAAAATGTACTCGGCCTTTCATCCCAAAACGTTTTTCTGTTTCGCGAGCAATTTTCGCCGCCAGCAATATCTTTTCTTTGTGCAGATACTGACAGGCTAGTTGCGGCAGTCGTTTAAGCTGCCGGTTATGAGGCTCTTCAATTTCTTGGTTACGGTAACCAAAGTTGACCGCCGAATACCACATCTGCATGTCAAGGTATGGTCGGCCTGCCGTATCATACAGCCAAGTCCCCTCACAACTTTCAAAAATTTTCGCTGGTTCGATATAGTGCACCGTGTCGCCATAGGAGCAGTATTCTGCTTCCAATGCTAAAAGCTCTTTTTCATTAATGTCTGTCATAAAGTATCCTCCCCATTCTATTATCCAACTTGCTGCATATCAGACAAGGTCAGGCGGCTTAAATTGTCAATTACATCAGCGAAATCACGGTATTCCAGATGAGCAATCCCTCGTTCCCGGCAATACTCGGCAAGCCGGTCTTTGGCAAATACAAAATCGGCTTTGTCAGCCAAGCAAAAATCGCTGCGACCGTCACCGATGAGTACTACCGGCAAATTCATTTTTAGCCTTTCAACCACGGCACATTTACAAGTACCGGCCGGACAACCTACGGCGTCGTTGACAAAGGAAGCTTTCAAAACGCCGTTTTCATCAGTCAAATAATTAGCGAAAATAGGTACGCCGATAATCCCGGCGTTAGCAAGAATCCTGCGGATAAATACCGCAAACCCATCGCTGATAATAGCGTGGGCAGTTCCCTGCATGCGTACAAACTGGATAAAGGCGGCAAACTTACAGTCAATGGCCAAACCATCAATAAAGCTTAACACCGCCTCCCAGTCAGCCTCGACAAGCGCCATTTGGCGCACTAAGCATTCCTTGGAACCAATATCGCCTTTTAGCCAGCACGCTTCAATTTCTAACCATTCATCGCCAGCAAACTTAGTTAAAACGGCGTCAGTAACATCATCTTCAGCAATTGTCCCATCAAAATCAATGGCTAAAAAACATTCAATCATTCTTTACCTCGATAAATAGATAAATTTACATCAATCGTCTCCTATTGTAAAACAGTAAACTGAAAATAGTCTGAAAACCAATTATGATTGCACCTTAGAAAGAGCCGGTAATACAAAAAAAATCCCGCAGACTTAAAAGTCTGCGGGATTTGCCCGTATGTACGGGTTAATAATAAACCGAAGGTTATTCAGCTGCACTTACTACCAGGGATCCTCCGCTTGCCAGCGTGTAAGTCCCGCTGCTCAATGTGCAGTCCGTGCCAGCGGTTGCAGTAATGGTAACGCCTGTTGCCGCATCAATATTGTCGACACTTGCGCTGCCCAAAGTAACAACAGAATCAGCGGTTGCAGTCCACTTGCTGTCGTCATCAATCGTAATAGTAGCGTCTTGTATATCTCCTGCTAAGGTTGTAGCCACAAGAGAAACAGCTGTTGTTCTTTCAGTATCTTCGTGCAAAACAGAACCTGCAAGCGTCATATTTTTAAATACTGCATTGATACCATATACGGTCTCTCCTTCGGGAACAACAGTGCGGTTGGAATCATCATTTATAATCGTTTGCAGCAAAACGTCAGAAGTAATTGCTGCGCCATCAACAATGATATCCGCATTAGCGCTTTTCACATAAAATGTAGCCTTATCTGTTGCTATTGAGCCTCCATTGACCGTCAAGGTGGCTATTTCAGACGTTGAACCCATTACATTATGAATCATTGCAAAGTACGTGCCGCAAGTCGCTTCGGTATCTGTATATACGGCATCGCTTACGCCAGCCATAATAATCGCCATAGCCGCAGAGTCAATTTGGCAGTTATTAAATACATCATGACAGCCATTGTCGGCATAAGCACAGTAACCGTCTTCAACAGTCTGGACCTTGCAATTATTGGCCTCCATATATACATAACCATTTGCAGAGTCAGTAGATAATGCGCCCCAGCCATCCGAGATGATCGTGGAATCGTAGTAATAACTCTTTGAATTATCCATCGTGAGGCAACACCGGCAAGTGCCGCTGATCCCCAAACCTGATGGCGGTTCCATCATTCCTGGACCGGTTTTTGCCACATAGTCGTCAGGCAAAGTACCGCCATTGGCAGTAAACGTAGAGTTGTACACTTTTAAAATGCTGGAGCCTGTCACAGTGGCAGCACTTCTGATACAACCGTTGGTGGTAATATCAACATTTTTTATAACCAATGTCGCCCCATCATTGGCCATCGCTCCTGCCCCGGTGCCGTCAAAGTCGTTAGAACCGTTTCCTGAAAGATCGATTTCTGAGTTGGATAGGGTGTATGCCGATTGATCTCCTGTTACATAAAGCCCGTTCAAACTTTCCTCATCTGAAGATACTTTGATTCCTGTTGCGTAAGTATCGGTCACTTTCCCCCCTGATACAGCAGAAGTAACCGATTGATCCTCCACATACTCTCCGTCGCTGATATAAATCACTGCTTCTGTAATAGCCATACTTTTTCTTCCTCCTTTTTATTACCCGTTTTTTTACATAAACTAATCCTGCCGAACTAATTACACTACATCTTCGTCACCCCCCCGGGGCGCACAAAAAAGCGAGAAACTCCCCTTATGGGAATTCCTCGCTTTTCATATTTGATGTTGTATGTTAACATCGCCCTATATCATATTACTACGATTTATTAATGGTTGTGTATACTCTTCGTATCATGTAACCCCACCTGAAATTAATAAACCACGTTGCTTATAGTGGTTAAAATTTAGCTGATGGCAAAAACGCTGACTTGTAATAATCCGAAATACCAAACGCAATCGCGTTCGCAAGCTTTCTTTGATATTCATTTGATTGCAGCAAAGCTCGTTCCTCCGGATTAGTTATGAACCCTACTTCAACCAGAACGGCAGGCACCTTATTGCGTCTGAGGACGAAAAAGTCTGCCGGCTCGGCCTCTTGACTAATAGGCGCTACCCTTCGCAATTGTTCTTGAATTGCCACCGCAAGCCTCTTCCCTTGTTCCGATTTTGCGGAATAAAAGCATTCGAAACCCCGCCGCTTTGTCTTGTAACTAGCATTAGTATGAACGCTAACAAACAAGTCCGCATCAGATTCCTGGATCATTTCAATTCTAGCATTCAAGTCGCGTCGATACCGCCCACGTACTCTCTCATTATCACATAGACCACTGAGATCAACGTCAGTATCACGAGTCAAAACTACTTTAACGCCATTATTCTTTAACATATCACGTATCGCTAGTGTAATATCAAGGTTAATGTCCTTCTCCAATATGCCGGATCGATTAGCTCCGGGATCAATCCCCCCATGCCCAGCATCAACAACAATAATCTTCCCCGCACTTCGCGGCTGGGCAAAGAGGTGTGATAACGCCAAATAGCCTATAACTAGCACCGGCAATAACGCCATCATCAGCTTTCGCCAGGATAAAACCCAAACTTGCATTTGCCTTCACCCTATAAACTGATATGCAACAGATATCGGCGCTATGTTATAAATGAGACTAAAATTCAGGTGGGGTTTTAACCCCATCTGAATTTTAGTCTCATTATCTTTTAAGCAGCATTTTTTGGTCTGACTCAAGTATAACGATTAGTGCTCTTCGCTCCTCATTACTTAACCCCATATAATCTGATTGCCGTACTACAAAATACGCTTGCCTATTTTCCGCAACTTCTTTCGCAAAATCCGCTCCGGATTTCAGCTCATTGCCGTAGACATCAGTGTAATAGGTAAAGCCAGGATGCAAAAATTTACTAACATAAACAGTGGTCTTTCCGTCATAGTGAGTTAAAAAATCCCTGGCAATCTCGCGGCTGCTAAACTGGCTCATAACCGGCGGCAATAGTAATGTTACCATTATTATTGAAACAAGTGCCATCGCGCTGGCCTGAACCCAAACAGCCTTGCCAACATCACATTTTTTAAGAAAATAACCAACGGCACTAACCATGGCGATAATAACCAGTGCCAAAGCAAAAGCTCCTAACCTTATTTCAGGCAATGATTTAACCCCAAATACAAAACCGCCTGCCATTAAAACCGCCAATATTCCTAAACCGGGCAGCCATCCAATACTCCAGCCAGCCAATCTATAACCGGCAAACGAGCGGTCAAGATACCACCCCACAAGCATCGCCAACGGAGGATATACCGGCAAGATATAGCTCAACAATTTTGTATTGGATATTGAAAAGAAAACAAAAATAAATGCCGCCCAAATAAATAAAAAAAGTAGAGTTTTCCGCTCCTTGCTTTCCTTCGTTTTCAAAGCTGACCATATAGCCTGTCCCATAAGCGCCGACCAGGGAAAAAAGCCGATAATAAGAACAGGAATGAAAAAATACCACCCGGATGTCCGGGCATGCTCTGCAGTCGTAAATCTGACAATATTGTTGACACCGATAAAGCCGTCAATAAATGCCGCACCGTGCAAACGGTACATTTCCCAGTACCAGGGTCCGGCTATGATAAGAAAGATAGTAATTCCCGCCGGAATTTTCATATTTTTAATTTCATCAAAACGCCGGGTAACAGCCATCCAGATAAATATTATCGCTCCCGGAAACAAAAAACCGATTGGTCCTTTTGTTAAAGTCGCTAGCGCGCAGAAGATATAAAATAAATAATCTTTGCGTTCTAAAAAACAAACCAGCGAAGCTGTTAAAAACAGCGTTAGAGTACTATCGGTCACCGCCGCCCATTGCCCAATACACTAAAACTACACATAATACTGCCGACAACGCTGAAGGAAACCGCGCAGCAAATTCACTGACGCCAAAAGCCTTAAAACTTCCAGCAACAAGCCAGTAATACATCGGCGGCTTATCATACCAAAAATCGCCGTATATTCGGGGAGAAATAAAATCATTAACCAGCATCAGCAATAACATAAGCCAAAACCTTTTCCTGTCTTGCACCCTTTCGCCTCCATACTCAAGCCTATTTTGCTAGCATATTAAAAAGAAAAAGTATCATCAACTTATTTCAGCATAGTGCCAATAAAAGGAATTCTGGCTATATCGCGACTATTTATGCCCCCCAAAACAAACATTATGCCCCCATAAACCAAACCACCACATAACAGAGTCATACCGATGGCAAGCAACGGATTTATCAGCACTGCCACAAGTAGCCCATACCCAAAGTGCATAACTATTGCCATTAGAATTCCTGCCGCAATATTCTTTGACAACTCCCGTCCACCAATAAAAAACCTGGTGTAGCGATGAATAAAATACAAATTCAGGGCTGCTGCAACACCAAAATCCGCCAATGTTGCAAACGCCGCCCCCTGGATTCCAAGGTTAGGCATTGCTGTAAGTACCCAGGTTAAGCCAACCTTAAATATTGCTGAAATAACCATGTTTATTACCGGAATTGCTGTCCGTCCTAAGCCTTGCAAAACCCCGGTTGTGACTTGGTGAATACCAAGTAAAAATACTCCTGCTGCCATAACCCGTGTGGCCCCGCCTGCTCCCGGAGCATGGTAAAGCACACTGACAATCGGCTGGCCAAGGACCAAAAGAATCACGCCGAAAGGAATCGTTGTAATATTCGCAAGCCTCATCGCTCCAGCTATTTGTTGCAGAACTTCTTGCATTTCCCCCAGCGAATACAGCTGAGAAATGGCCGGTACAAGGCTTGTTGCCAGCGCTGCTGTAAAAATTGTCGCCAAATTAACCAATGGCACAGACATACCTGTTAAATAGCCGAATAGTTCTGTAGCTTGCGCCACTGAAAAGCCAGCATGTTCCAGCCTCAGCGGCACTACAAGAAGGTCTAAGTTTGCCACAAGCGGCAACATGATACTGGAAAGTGAAATAGGTATGGCCAATTTGGCCATACGCCTGATAATACTTGCAGTGCTTTCTTGAACAAGGCTACGCTCCTTGCTCTGACTTCGAGCGTTAACCATTTTTTTTAAATAACAGATTAATACCAATAAAGCCGCCGCCGCGCCCGCTCCAGCTCCTAAGCTGGCTCCTCCGGCGGCAAACTCTAACCCACGCGGCAGCAAAAGCGTTGCAAAAATAAGCATTGTGGCTACTCTAAATAACTGTTCAACAATTTGCGAAACAGCAGTTGGAGTCATTACCTGCCAGCCTTGAAGATAACCCCGAAAGCTGGAAAGTATGGTTACTAAAAATATAGCTGGCGACAGAGCAACCAGCGCGTAGTACGCCCGTCCATCGCGAATAATCTGATACTTTATAAGCCAGCCGGCACCAAAGTATAAGAGCAAACTCATTGCCAAACCAGTTATAACCAATAATGCAAGCGATATTTTAAAAGTGCGAGCCGCTCCCCGGTAGTCGAAAAAAGCTAGTTTCTCGGCAGTAATAATTGAAATGGCTACCGGAATGCCTGCCGAAGACACGCTTAAGGCTAGTAAATATAGCGGGAAGGCCATCTGATAAATACCAATGCCTTCACCGCCCAATACGCGAGATAATATGATCCAATTTAAACTGCCAATAAATTTAACCACTATACCTGCAGCCGTCAGTATAAAAGTTCCCTTTAATAGCCGACTGCCCGACATAGTAGTTCCAGTTTGTCCAACACGCTTTGTCACATTCTCAGCCCTTGCCTTGTTTTTTTGGGGTATTTGAATTACGAACCCTTTACTCGATGCTTTTTCACCCACATTATACCCAATAATACTAAGCCAGCCCCAAACAGTATAGTTGCCTCATGGCCAACGGTTTCAACCTCGCGCCAGCTTTCGCCGAGAAACATGCCTGCATAGACCAGACCAATTGTCCATGGCACTGAACCGCAAATAGTATAAACCATAAACTTTATAAAGGGAACTCTGGCAAACCCGGCAGGCAATGAAATAAAAGTTCGAACAATTGGTAACAGCCGGGCCCAAAAAGCAGCCTTTAGCCCATACCGGTCAAACCAGCGTTGAGCTTTCGCAACCTGCTGCCTGGAAATAAACATATACCGCCCGTATTTTTCCACAAGCGGCTGACCGCCAAAGTAACCGACCCAATAGGCGGCTATTGAGCCAAGCAAACCTCCCACAACCCCGGCAATAACCGCAGATGTGAAATCCATTCTTCCCAAAAAAACCTGGTAACCGGCAAATGCAAAGATTAGTTCACTTGGAACAGGCAGACATGCGCTTTCCATTGCCATACCTATAATAATTGCTGTATAACCCCAAAGCTCTATATTTTGAACAATCCATGCATAAAACTGTTCCACACCTATCCACCTTCGGCTTTCAACAAAATATATCTAAAAGCGAACGGAAGATTCATATCTCGCTTACAGGCAAAACCCTCCGTTCGCTGTTATTTTATCATAGAAATCAATACGCTTTTAATTATTAATTTCTCCTCCGGTTATTGCTACAAGAATATAATAGCCGCTATACATTACACTGCCATTAGACAAAGATTAAAAAAAGATTAAAATAGGATTAAAATAATCTTATTGACTTCTTTTATATAAAACAGCTTTAGCTTGAATCATGACCGGAACAAATTCTTTGGCCATATCCAGCGCCTCAAATCTGGCTAGTTCATGCCGCCCAACAATTACATACGTTTCAGAAATATTCTTGGTCTGATGATTAAAGTCTGTAATTGTCTCGGCTGGCATTATATATTTGCCGGCCCAAGCCCCTTTCGGGGTAAGTTCATCAGTATTATCAACTAATTTGGGCATAGTATAGCCACTATAAAAAACCGCGGATGCCGGATATTCCACATATGAAGCCACAGTTGCTCCTTGCTCAGGCATGGAGCGAGCTAAGTTTTTCGCTGACCTCATATCCGCATAGAATGTAAATACCTGACTGTTTAATACCAGGATTACTATAGCTGTCATTCCAGCAACAATTTTAATTATTCCATGACCGCTAGCTTTGATTTGTGCCCCAAGGACCGCTACAAAGGCTATTGCGGTTAACCCATAGAGTATTCTCCAATCATGCTCACTCGCCAAAATTTTAGCCCCCACGCCAAAGAATAGGAGCATCAGCATTACCGGCACGGTTAACCACAGCCATTGTTTTCGTCCCTTGCTGATTAACATTTTGTCAAGATATCTGCCAACTAAGATTGCCACAGGAAATATCGCCGTAAAAACATATGTTGGATATTTTGTTGCCATTGCCGTATAGAAGATAATCGTTACTGCAGGCCAAACAACCAAATAAGCAACATGCGGCGCTTTAAATTCTTTCACTATACCGTCAGTCATCCGCAAAAACACGCCTGTCCATGGCATAATACTCAGCGGAAACAACACTAAATAATAATAAAACACATTGTCTTTGGGATGTTCCGAAACTGTTGCCCGAACATAATTATGCAACCCCAAAAAAGTATTGCTGAAGTCGCTTCCATGTACCTGGTACATATATATAAACCATGGCGCTGCCACCAAAAGAAAAACAATGGCTCCCGGAATAAGAAATAGCCTTTTTAGCATTCCCCAGTTTCGCGTTACTGCAATATAGCTGAAAATTGTTAATCCTGGTAATACGATACCTACCGGACCTTTCGTCAGTACCGCCAGCGCCGCTGCAGCATAGGCAATTGCGTACCATTTGCGGCCTTGGTTCAAGAGTCCTAAATAGAAAGCAACCATTGAAAAACTCGAAAAAAAGAATAATACCGCATCCGTAATTACCATTTTGGCTAGAAGCCAATATTCAAGTGAAGTAACCATAACTAAAACGCCGAGAAGCGCTATTCGCGTGTTTTTATATATTCGATTTGTAAACCAGTATAGCAACCCAACACTTAAGGCACTAAAGATAGCTGACGAAAATCTTGCGGCGAATTCATTAATGCCGAATATTTTGTAGCAGCCTAAAATAAGCCAATAAATCATAATTGGTTTATCATACCAAAACTGCCCGTAAATACGCGGTGATAGCCAGTCTCCGCTTACCAGCATTTCCTTGGCAGTTAACGCATAAATTCCTTCAACCGGATCCATTATCGGAATTTGCGAATTGAATAAGAGAAAAAAAATAGCGGCTGCCAAAAAAACTATTAGTATTGGGCTGCGTTTCATCTAAAAACCTCCAAATAATACCATATGCATTTTAAAAGTCAGGCCAAGATACTCAAATCCAGCTCCAAAATCAAGTTCCACCTCCAGAATATAGTAGCCGAAATACATTACACTATCATTAGACAAAAATTAGAATTAGATTAAAATGCCTTATACCACTTGATAGCTTCAATAAACCCCTGCGTAAAATCCCAGTCAGGATTATACCCTAACAACCTTTCTGCTTTAGCCGTATCAGCCAGACTATGCCGTATATCTCCCCGTTGTGGTTCCGCATAGCTTGCAGCATAAGTTATGCCCATTTGCTCACACATCAGGCTATACATCTGATTCACCGTGAACCGTTTACCAAAAGCTATATTATAAGCCTGTCCGCAAGCTTCTTTCGGTGCAACACACGCCTTCAAATTTGCTTCAATAACATTTTCGATATACGTAAAATCGCGAGATTGTTCACCATCGCCATATATTTCAACTTTCCCGCCTGTTTTCAATGCCTTTATAAACTTAGGAATTACCGCCGCATACTGTGAATCAGGATTCTGCCTGCGCCCAAACACATTAAAGTATCTAAGCCCAATACACTCCAGACCGTAAACCTCAGTATAAAGCTTGCCATATTGTTCATTTACCATTTTGGTTAATGCATATGGCGATAATATATTGCCTTCGTCACCTTCTACCTTAGGCAGCTTTGCTGAATCACCATAAACCGCCGATGATGATGCATAGACAACCCTTTGCACCCCCGCCATTCTTGCAGCCTCTAAAATATTGGACGTACCTTTAATATTGTTATCCTCATAAATTAAAGGATCAACAATAGACCGCGGTACTGACCCTAAAGCTGCTTGATGGAGTACAAAACTAATGCCTTCACACGCCGCTTTGCATGTCTCAATATCTCTGATATCACCTTCAATAAACTCATATTGTGGATTATCGATAAACTCAGCCACATTTTCTTTTCTTCCTGTAGCGAAATTATCAAGTCCCCGTACCTTATAACCTCTATTAAGCAGCGCTTCAACCAAATTAGTTCCAATAAATCCAGCCGCTCCAGTCACTAAAAATTTCACATTAGGGGCAAACTTTACATTACTATAGCCCACTTTAAACCCTCCCGTACAAATAATTCAAGCTCCCCGCTTGCTTGCTCCAGAATATAGTACTGAAAATACATTACACGATCATTAGACAAAAATTAGAATTAGATTAAAAAGACTAGGCTGGTCATATACTCGCCCGATTAAAAAAACGCCATAATGGCGTTTTTTTAATCTAGGCTTTCTTTAACACCGATTGTAGATTATTGGTAATCTTCATAGTAATAGCATCTAAAACAGCAAACCTTTTTCGATATTGATTGCGTTTATGAGACTCGACCTCGGCTAGTGTTTTCCTTGGCTCTTCAAGCGGCAATTCATAAAAACGTTGATCACCGCTCAACTTGCCGCCGGTTTCCTGCCAAAAGTTATCAAGCGATGTTTTAAGCTTCCGGTCCAGGCGCAGATGATTGTTGGCATAAAAGCCGCCATTTGCTACCGCATAAAAAAAAAATTCTCCGCTAATTTTAGCAGAGAAAAATGAAAATACACTGAAAGACAAATCGTCGGCTCCTCTATTGCGGAATTAAGACAATAAACTGACTTCCTCCTCCAGGGTTATTTTTCACATAGATACGGCCTTGATGAGCGTCAACAATCCACTTGGCAATAGACAGACCTAACCCCATACCTTCAGTATTCCGGGATCTGGCCTTATCAGCCCGGAAAAACCGTTCAAATATCCGTTCCCGGTCTTCCGGCTGAACACCTGGTCCGGTATCTTGAACCAATAATCTTACATACGCTGCGCCGGAGCACTCTGCTCGATCAATCTGAACTGTCACCGCCCCGTTCTCAGGAGTGTACTTTACGGCGTTTTCGACAAGGATATACATAAGCTGTCCGATACGTTCCTGATCGGCGGTCATTTGCGAAACCTCCGGCATTATAAATTTTAGTTCAATGTTTTTTTGTTCTACCGCCACTTTTAGCGACCGCATAACCTGATCAACTATTTCATTAAGCAAAAAGCTTTTATTTTTTAGAACAACAGTCCCGGCATCAGCTCTGGCCAACGTTAATAAGCCGCTAATCAGACGCTTGATTCGCAAAAATTCCTCCTTTACATCCACTAATATCTGCTCGGAAAAAACCGACAATTTGTTTTCCTCATCCAATTCAATTGCTTCTATTGACGTTTGCAATACACTAAGCGGGGTTCTTAGTTCATGAGAAGCATCGGCAACAAACTGTTTTTGTCTGTTAATTGACGCTTCAATTGGTATTAGAACCCGGCCAGCTAAAAGATAACCCATAAAAGCAGCCAAAAAAATAAATACAACAGCTGCTATTAAGATAGCGACAGCACTGCGCTCCAGGGTGAGAAAATAGGCGGTCAAATCCTTTCCTAAATATACCGTTCCAATAAACTGTCCGTCTTTAAATACCTTATGTTCAGTCATTATAATTGCCGCGTCTTCAGCATTTGCCAATGATACCGTAAAAATGCTGGTAGGTTGTACCGACTCCCAATTAACAACTTTTGAAAAAACAAAGTCCCTAAGTATGGGCACCGGCTGATCCGCTTTTATTAGATGGCCGCTACGATCCAATACATAATAAAATACCTGGCCGCTTATATCATAGTCCGCTTCAAGCGATAACTGGGTTAATTCCCCATTTGGTTCTTTATCGAACTGGTTGATAACTTCACGCTGTTCTTTAGCTATTCGCGCGGCTAATACTTCTACTTCCTCAACCCGTTCCCGATAAACACTCCATAGAATCCCGATACTGACTATTACAATAAACGCAAAAAGGAACCCGCCAAAAACTGCGGTATATAAAACAGTCAACTTATTACGAATTCTGGATAGCATCTCGCTCCTCCAATTTATAGCCTACCCCCCGGATGTTATGAATTAATTCTGGTTCGCCGGGCTGAGTAACCTTTTTCCGTAAGAGCCTGATAAAAGCATCCAGATTATTAGGAGAAATAGCGTTATCCCAACCCCACACCTGGTCAAGCAACACCTCCCGCGGCAACACCCGGCCGCAATTATCAGCCAGTATTTCAAGCAGTTGAAATTCCCGGCTGGTCAGATTAAGCTCTCTAGTCCCGCGTTTTGCTGACTTGCTTAACCTGTTAAGCTCCAAACCAGCGGCTTTAATAATATCATCTTTCAGGGTTACTTTACTTCGCCTGGCAACAGAACGAATACGAGCTAACAGTTCCTTAAACTCAAATGGCTTAACAAGATAGTCATCCGCGCCGGCCTCCAATCCCTGAACTAAATCATCAACAGCATCCTTCGCCGTAAACATCAGGATGCCACCTTGATATTGACTAAGCCGCAACTGTTGGCAAATTTCCAAGCCTGATTTTTCCGGCATCATCCAATCAAGGATTATTACTTCGTAACTATTATTTAGAATGTAGTGTAACGCTTCTTCACCATCAACAACCCAGTCAACCTGCATTCCCTGCTTCAATAATAGCTTATGAACTAAATTACCCAAGCGGCGATCATCTTCGGCCAATAATATATGCATGAAATCACTCCTATATTTTAAGCGGAATCCCGGGCCTGCTTAAAATCAGCCTTGATTTAGTCTTACTCCAATTATGAGAATAATCACAGCTGTGGTCAAGTCCTACACAGGAATTCATTCGCCGCCGCAAAAAAAATAGCCCCACACACAGAAGGGCATAACCGCGATTAAAGCTAGTTGTTATAGTAATTCCTCAAGCTGCTTGACTTCACTGACAGGCGCTTGGCAGGCAAAATTATTGCAAACATAGGCTGACGCTCTGCCTTCCACCAATCCCTTATCAGCAATATGCGGTAAGAGTTCAGCTATCATGCTGGCATTATCACCGTCGTTTAAAAGAACATCAGTCGTCGGCAAAAAACTTGCGCCCAGTATCCGCAGCATTTTCTCAGTTGTTGTATCGCCCCGGGTGCCAGCAACCACCACTTGGCGCGGCGGCTCTAAATGATAATCCACCGCCAGCAAAAAGAAGGTATAAGCCTGAGGATAAGCTTCCGTCGTGCTTTGAAACGCCATCAGCGTCTTTTCGGCTAAATCCGTCAGCTTCTTGCTGTTTTTCAGGCGAGCCAGCTTTAATAGAGCCAAAGCAGCCACTGAATTTCCTGACGGTAGCGCCCCGTCATAAAGTTCTTTCGGTCTAGTAATAAGCGCTTCTACGTCAGAACCATAAAAGAAAAACCCATTCTCCTTGTCATCCCAAAACAACCGTTCAAGCTCCTCGCTAAGCGCAAGCGCCTTGTTCAAATAGCTTGTTGCATAGGTAGCACCATATAACTCAACCAGCGCCCACAAGAAAAAAGCATAATCGTCAAGATAAGCCGGAAAGTCCGCCTGCCCGGCGCGATATCTTGCCAACAGACGCCCATCCTCGCGCATCAGATTGCTGTATATGAACTTCACCACTTTTCCGGCAACGGCGGCATACTGAGGCCGATCCAGGACTTTAGCCGCCTTCGCCAGCGCCGTAATCATCAGGGCATTCCATGAAGTCAGCACCTTGTCATCCTTAAAAGGATGCACCCGACTGTCTCTTAGTTGAAATAACTTTTCCCGGCCTTGACTAAGCATAATTTTAACTGCTTCCTGACTCATACCCTTTTTTCGTGCAAACTCCGGCAAATTTACATCTATTGTATTTAAAATACTTGCACCATTCTCGAAGTTGCCCTCAGGTGTTATATTGTAAAAATCAGCGAAAACCTCTCCCCGTTCCTGACCGAGTACCTCCATAATCTCCTGCCGCGTCCAGACATAGAACTTTCCTTCTTCGCCTTCCGAATCTGCATCCTCCGCCGAGTAGAAAGCCCCTTGATGGTTAGTCATATTTCGCAGCACATACTGCAGTATTTCCTCCGCCGTTTTAGCAAATTCACGGTTTCCGGTGCACTGATAAGCCTCCAAATAGGTATAACACAACAGGGCGTTATCATACAGCATCTTCTCAAAATGCGGCACCAACCAGCGGCGGTCAGTCGAGTAGCGGGAAAACCCATACCCCAGATGGTCGTAAATCCCCCCCCGGCGCATAGCCTCCAACGTCTTCTCGACCATCGCCAGCGCCTTCTCCTTCCCTGTCCGCCGCCAATACCGGAGAAGAAACATCATATTATGGGGTGTGGGAAACTTCGGCGCGGTTCCGAACCCTCCATAGCTGGAATCAAACACCTTTTCCAACTGCGAAAAAGCCTCATCCAACAGCTCCTTATTCAGCTTGCCGCTCCCGCCATTAGCCCGCGCCGCTCTTGAGCCAATGGCCTCAGTAATCTCATCGGCATTATTCACCAGCCGCGCCTTATCCTTCTTCCACTCCGAAGTCACTGCCGCCAAAATGTCCATTAACCCAGGACGACCGCCAGTACTATGCTTAGGAAAATATGTACCGGCGAAAAAGGGCTTTTTATCAGGAGTCATAATCACGGTTAGCGGCCAGCCTCCCGCCCCTGTCAGCGCCTGACACACCGACATATATATTGCATCCACATCCGGGCGTTCCTCCCGATCCACCTTCACCGCCACAAAATTTTCATTCAATACCGCCGCAGCATCCTCGGCTTCGAAAGACTCCCGTTCCATCACATGGCACCAATGGCAAGTACTATAGCCAATACTGAGAAACACTGGCTTATCTTCCTGCTTGGCCTTGTCAAACGCTTCATTACCCCAAGGATACCACTCTACAGGATTGTAGGCATGTTGGAGTAAATATGGAGATTTTTCGTTTATGAGACGGTTTGAGCTCTTTTCCATAAAGAACCTCCTCCAAATTGCAAGTAAACTTAAGGTATATTGTTTCCAATATAGTACAAAACTGACGTGGAAATTCTAGCCACGCCAGTTTGTTAAAACCCATCCTATGTATTTCATACTTGCAATGTATAAGAGCCCTCCCCGACAGGTAACGAAATTTCAACGATTAACATAACTTATAATAAGAATTGCGTGATTTAATTAGGGAGGGCTCTTAGTGGGATTCTATATTAACGTTGAACCAGACGTAAAGATTTACGTAGAAGACCTTAATCCAGAGAGCTGTAATACAATCTTATTTCTCCATGGTTGGCCTGCAAGCCATAGGATGTTTGAATATCAGTTTGATCAACTTCCTAAACTGGGGTATCGCTGTATAGGAATTGATCAAAGAGGATTCGGGAATTCCGATAAGCCATGGACAGGATATGACTACGATACATTGGCAGACGACATCCGTTGTGTGGTTGAAGCCCTCAATTTACAAAATTTCGTACTCGCTGGTCATTCCACCGGAGGCGCAATTGCTGTTCGGTACATGGCCCGTCACAAAGAATATGGGGTTGCCAAACTTGCCCTTTTTGCCGCAGCTGCTCCTAGCGTTATTCAGCGTCCATATTTTCCTCATGGCCTAACAAGAGAAGCTGTAATTAAAATCATTCAAGACACGTATAATGATCGTCCAGAAATGCTACGGGGATTTGGCAATATGTTTTTCTTTCAGCATGTAACTCAAAGTTTTTCTGATTGGTTTTTCCAAATGGGACTACAGGCAGCAGGTTGGTCCACCGCTGCAATTGCGAAGTCTTGGCTAAACGAGGAAAGCTTATTTAATAATCTCAGGGAAATACACGTGCCTACTTTAATTCTTCATGGCATCCAAGACAAAATTTGTTTGTTTCCATTGGCAATTGCCCAAAATGAAGAAATCAGAAACTCCAAACTTGTATCGTTTAAATATAGCGGTCACGGATTGTTCTATGACGAGCAGAATAAAGTTCAAAATCCGGTCATCCGAAATATTGTAGACAGCAAAATACCCTCGCTTGTACATACGAGGGTATTTTCGGACATGCCAGCAATGGCACTAATATCCACTACTAAAGAACACTGGCTTATTTTCTCGCTTTGCTTTTTTAAATGCCTCATCCCTCCAAGGGTTCCACTCTATTGGATTGTAGGCATGTTCGTGCAAATAATGAACCATATTGGCCTAAGTGGACAATACTACTTTGTTTGACATTCAATTATTTCAACGCTCTCGAAAACATGCTTTTCCCCAATATTCCAGCCCATAAATAAATTGATATCTTCTAAAGCATCTTTAATACGCCATTTATATTCCTTTTCTTCACGAAGAGCCTTAAGCAGAATTGGCTTTATAATATGTTTTTCCAACTTTCCCTTTGTCCGAGCAACATACGCTAATCCTAATATCGCATTAGCCTTAACCCTTGAATCAGGATGCTCAGATAATTTAATGCATAAATCTTGGGCAAACTTCCATTGGGTATGATTTTCTCCAATAGTCAACGGAAGAATAATTAGTTCTTCAATACTGCCATCTGACATTATACGTTCAATTTCGTTTTCTGATAAGATTGGTAGTGGTTTATAGTGTCTTTTCATACATGCCTCATATTCAAATAATCGTTACAATTATATTTCTTTAAAAATATATTCTACCAGCTCCACTTTTCTCCTATCTGTAATATAAATAAAACTCCTGCTCCCTTACATGAAGAAAGCAGGATTACGCTTTGAGTGGAAGGATTTTTTTACTATCATTGTATTCTCAATAATGAAATTAAATATAGGACGTGAAGCTATGAATAATGTACAGGCACACTATGAAAACCTTTTAGCTGAACACTACACATGGATGTTCGGTGATTATATGTCTAAGGTACAAGATAACATCACTTTCTTCCAAAAACAAA
>JAGGAC010000018.1 GCA_017889635.1 Bacillota bacterium
ATCTTCAAAAAAACCAAGGTTGTACAATCTTTGCATACTACGACGAGCATCATTTGAGTTAAAAGGCTCGCCTTCTTTAACCTTCATTTCACGGGTAATAACATAAGTTTTTGTCTTCTGATTTCCCTTGACAACGATGTCTTCCAGCTTGCCTTCATTGATTGTTATAATTACTGCTCCACCGTCACCCATCGTCACATCAGTAACCCGAGCCAATATATAGCCCTGATCGTGATAGTAGTTCTCGATAGTTTTGGTGCTTTCACGTATGGTCTTGGTGTTGAGTACCTTACCCTTGTCCACTTTAAGCAAACTTTTCAACTTATCAGTGGACACCTTGGTATTACCCTTGATAACAACATTGTCCAATGCAGGATTTTCCATCACCGAGTAGACTATCTTGACCCCTTCCGTTACTGCGGTAAAACTCACGGTTACATCGAAAAAGTTGCCAAGTTCATAAATAGCCTGCATATCCTTTTTGATCGCTTCCGCATCAAACTTATCACCGGGTTTAACTTTAACTACCGCCATAATTGTGTCTTTCGGCACTGTTATGTTGCCAGAAACCATCACCGTAGTAATCGTTTTGCCAGTAAAGTCTGTAGCGGACGAACCCGCGGCATAAATCGGTACAATAGAGCTAACCACAATACTAACCATCAAAAAAACTGTCACACTAACCATTCGGAAACGCGCTATTAGTTTCATTCATTACCTCCCTAGTTTTTTTCTGATCTGCCCTAAAATTAGAAGGTATACTGCAATCCGACATTCGCACCGTACTGATGGTTCATACTATCAGGTTCCTGAGATACATAAACTGAAGGAGACCCGGCAGTTGTTAACCTAACCCAATTACTTTCTCCAATCCCCGAATACTCATACCATGGCGTAAACACTAGCGACCAGCGCGAACTCATTTTATAGTTATACGGCATTTCCGCCCTAAACCCAACTTTATTTCCTAGTGTCATTTGGTGTTCATCATAGCCATCACCACTAACAGCTATATCACCGTTAAACATAAACTTGGCCGCCAAATCCACCGCACCGCTCAACTTGCCGCTAACCCTAAACTCGCGGCGATACCCAACCGGAATATAATTCCAGTTGTATTTCTCCAAGTAGCCATATTCACCGGTCAGATTTCTGTCCCACTTGTGACTGCCGATGCCGGTATACAAATAAGTCCTTTTATCACCAGAAACTGGCACAGCATAAATAAATTCGGCATTAGTTATTTTGTTTTCGGTAATCCCCTGATAGGGGGTAGATGTGTTCGTACTGGAATTATAGAGCGCCCCATCATAGTGCGTGTCATGATTTGTGTGGTCGTAACTCACCCGCCAGTATTCCTTAGTTACCGGATCCTGACTCTTGTAGGCAACGTGAATCCCGTTCAGCCAACCACGCTCTGAACTATCAATCGATTCTTGATAGCCAAAATGGAAACGATTAAAACTCACTTCCAGTGAATCATTGCTGCCTGCATCCCTGTCAGATTTTTCGAAAATATCCCGATCTCGGCAAACCGTAAAAGAATTATCAGCCGGATGCCATTCCTCGCTCCCAAGATAAATATTTCTCGGGTTCACCTTTTTCCCATTCATATAAAGCTCAAAAGTAATAGCGTTACTGTCGGAAACTGCAAAATCGATTTCGCTGCTGCTAACTCCCTTAACCCTAAATTTCAAATTATTATGATCTTCTACCTGCACGGTTCCGTTATCTTCAATATTTCTTGTTGAAATATTTCTAAACTGGCCATCGGTTCGGATACTTCCGGAAAAACTTCCCGTCTCTTCGTCCAAAGCCATTCTTATATGTACGCCAGAGGCGTCCCGCCAGATAAAATAGCCGCGACTATTGTTATCAATCACCGGCTGTCCCGTCATGTTAGGCGACCAAGCCGCCAAAGCAGTACTAATCGATAAAAATAATGCCATGATAATAGCGACAGGCATTATCTTCTTTTTCATACCCATTCCTCCTGAAACTATGAAACTGTACCATAGAAGGTTATATACCTATTGTCCCTTGCCAGCCAGCATCAGCCTACCAGCCATGCCGATGCGGCCCCGGCCCTGGCCCAGGTCCCCAATCAATCCACGGTCCGCCAATAATAACAATCGGCCCTCCATCATCATGCCGGTCAAACTCTCTACCATGCCGGATGGTAAACTTATAGCTCTCAGGATGCCAGCCATCCTCGCCGATAAATATATCGTTCGGATTAATTTCGTCGCCATCCATTGATAAGGAGAAAGTCAAATACGTTCCATCTTTAAAATGCATATCAATTCCTGATGTTCCCCCGGTGGTTGTAAACTGAAAAGTAATTTTATTCCGGTCGCCATTAACATGAAAGTAATCATCCTGACCATTGGTCTTTCCGAAAGTGTCCTCAAATACACCATCGGTACGAATCACGCCGCTAAATACATGGCTCTTCCCCAAAGTAGTCGTACGGACATGCAGACCTTCTTTATCCTGCCAAATAAAATAGCCTTGACTGTCGCCTGCCTTAAACGCCGCAGGTTTCCCGTCCAAACGGGGCAAATGCGCCGCAAACGCAAAACTTGAAAAACAAAGAACGATAAGCAACGCCAGAACCGTACTTACTCCTTTTCTCACCACTACCTTAATACCTCCTTTAGTTTTGCAAGCGGCTTTAGCCTAAAACTCGCATGCAAATCTTACTTCTTATTAAGCTTATAAATTAACTTTAACCCAAATTTGTTACATTTTTGTCACATTTTTGCAAAAAGGTTATAACACCCTTACTTTTTTAATAGTACAATACTATTAAAAGCAAATAAATTCATAATAGAATTACTAGCAACCACAATATAAGTTAGAGTTTTATAGCCTACACACAATTGTTCCGGTATCTGCAATTCCCCCTTGATCCCACTACATAACTTCGGAAGGAGAAAAAATTGTTATTTCTTATTAAAGGTATAGTTTTAGGCTTCTCGATAGCTGCTCCTGTAGGACCCATAGGAATACTTTGCATTCGACGCACACTATCCAAAGGAATGGTCAATGGCTTTATCTCTGGCTTAGGTGCTGCTACGGCTGACTCAATATATGGCCTTATAGCTGCTCTTGGTATATCAGCGGTATCTACTTTTTTAGCAGACCATCAATTCTACCTGCGCCTTAGCGGAGGGATATTTATTCTATATTTAGGTTATATAACATTTAAATCTATCCCTGCTGAAGCTGCTGCAGGTACAAGCAGCAATAGACTTCCAAGTGCTTTTGCATCCACCTTTTTTTTGACCATTACTAACCCGATAACGATAATGTCTTTTGCTGCTGTCTTTGCCGGAATAGGGGTAGGTACTACAGACGAAACTTACATATCATCACTTTTTTTGGTTATTGGTGTTTTTACTGGTTCTAGTCTTTGGTGGTTATTTTTAAGCGCAATGATTAATGTGCTACGCCATAAATTCGACCAAAAACAATTAAAGTTGGTCAATCAACTTTCAGGACTTTTACTTACTGGTTTTGGTATATTCAGCCTAATTTCTATTTAAGCAAGAACTTCATCTTCGGTTATGACACTAATCTTGCATGACCTTCTAAGCCGCCCCCCCGGCATTTTTTTACCTATAAATGAGTCTGCGTCTAGTGTCCTAAATACGCAAAGAGCAATAATCAGAAAAGCTTTTCCGCTTAGCATTGTTGGATCTTCAATTTTGACGAATTGTAACAATATGTTAAAATTGAAAGAAGCATTCGCCAAAACTTTTCCGATTTCAACAAGGTTTTTGGTTGAAAAAACGAAATACTATTACTAACAAACGGGGGAATGTCATGACTGAACGAATTGCAATCATTGATTTAGGCTCCAACTCAGCGCGACTCATAATTATGCATATATATACCAACGGTGCCTATAATCTTGTCTATCATCAAAAAGAAACGGTCAGACTTAGCGAAGGTATGACCACAACTAAACTCTTAAACCCAGAAACAATTAAACGGGCTATTGGCACACTGAAAATCTTCTCTCATATGTGCCGACTGTTTCAAGTCAACGATATTCTTGCGGTAGCAACGGCTGCCGTTCGCGACGCTAAAAACGGTGATGAATTTCTCCGTGAGGTCACTGAAGAAACAGGAATCGCTCTCAAAGTTATCAGTGGAAAAGATGAAGCCTTCCTGGGTTATACTGGAGTTATCAACACTCTGGACATAACCGATGCTGTACTTTTTGATCTAGGCGGCGGCAGCACCGAACTAACTTTAATCAAAAACCGCCAACCTGAAAGCGTAATTAGTCTGCCATTCGGCGCAGTAAATCTCACCGAGCGTTTCGGCACCCAAAACCAGATCAGTGCCAAAAAGCTTTATGATCTCAGCACATATATAATACATCATCTGGCAAAAGTTCCCTGGCTTGCCGATTCCAACCTGCCCCTGGTCGGCGTTGGGGGTACAGCTCGCAACATCGCCAAAATGGATCAAAAACGCAAAAACTACCCCTTTAACAAAGTCCATAACTATCGGCTTGGCAGCATTTCCTTCAACGATCTATGGCAGGCGTTGCTTGCATCCGACCTCAAACAACGCGCCAAATTCGCCGGTCTCAGCCGGGAACGCAGTGATATCATTGTCGCCGGAACAACCATAATAAAATGTCTTTTTGACACAACTAACTCTAACCGTCTCATCATTAGCGGCTGTGGGGTCCGTGAAGGCATCTTCTTAAAACATTATCTCACCAAACTTGGCCAACCTATAATCATTGACGACATCCTTGAACACAGTACAAAAAACATGCTGCTTTTCTATAAAGCCAACGCTAACCACGCCTACCATGTCGCCGCTTTGGCTGACGCTATGTTTGAAGGCTGGCAGGAACTTCATAACATGGACCACCGTGACAGACTACTTCTGCGCATCACCAGCCTACTTCATGATATCGGCATTACTATCAACTTTTATGATCACACCCGCCACAGCGCCTACCTTGTAGAAAATGCCCGCCTTTTCGGCCTGACCCACCGGGAACAAATGCTGGCCGCAGTAATAGTTGGCTGGCACAACGGCCCGCAAGCCAAATACACGCGCAATAAGTTTTATAGTGAGTTTCTGGATGATAGCGACTGGCAAAAGGCCCGCAAGCTGTCCTTACTCTTGGCGCTGGCCGAAAGACTTGAGGCAACACAAATGCAGCTTATCCAAAATTTGTATTCGAGTATAGAAAACAATGTAGCATACCTCAACATCACCGTCGATGCCCAAGCCGCAAGCATCGAGCTAGAGGAAGTCCAACAACATCGCAAATGGTTTAAGAAAGAATTTGGCGTGGAACTTAAGATAAAACCTTGTAAATGATAAACCCGTTCCACAAAACCGAAAGGGGGGGTTATCTGCGATATGGTTTCACTTATCAATGCCGCCAACAGTCTAGGACTTGTAACAAAATTAGTCCGCCATGTTTTCCCGCTAGTGGACATAGAGTTGGAAAAATGGCGTCTATACGCTGCAGAGCACTGCTGTCCTGAACTAGCTGAACAAGCGCTAGCCAGCATAGAAAACAAAAAATTTCATTGTCAAGGCGGCAGCATATATAGCCTATATAATGGAGTCAATACAACCAGTTGTGTACGACTAATAGTAGCTCTCCAAACCGTCAGCGATTACCTTGACAACCTCTGCGACCGCGCGGGAATTACTGACGAAGCCGCCTTCCGCCAGCTTCATCTTGCAATTTACGATGCTCTTGAACCTACCGCCCCCCTTCACAACTACTATACTTATTATCCATTCAAAAATGACGGCGGCTATTTATCAGCCCTTGTAACTACCTGTCGCACAGAAATCAGCTGTCTACCTGCCTATGATCTGGTAAAACCTTTTGTTCTCCACCTGGCCAAACTATATAGCGACCTACAAACATATAAACACCTTGATCCCACCATTCGTGCCCCTAAGATGTTTGCCTGGGCAACCGCAAGTCTCGAAGCATACCCCGATTTAGCTGCCCAGGAATTCGCTGCTGCGGCTGGATCTACACTGGGAATCTTCATGCTCTGTGCACTAGCTGCAACGCCATCCCTGACAGAAGCTACAGTCAAGCAAACCTACACCGCATATTTCCCCTGGATCTCAGGTCTCCATATTCTATTGGACTATTTTATCGATCTTCGCGAAGACCAGGAAAATGGCGATCTTAATTTCATCACCTACTACCAAACCCAAGCCGAAATCCAGGTTCGCCTCACTCACTTTCTTCAACAAGCCCTACTTAACGCGCAAAACCTTCCTGACCCGATTTTCAACAAAACAATTGTCCGAGGCCTTTTAGCAATGTATCTATCTGACCCTAAAACATCATATTCGCCCGAAAAAGAAATTAAAACCGCCCTTCTATCCACCGGCGGTAACTATACAAAATTTATGTATGCCTTGTGCCGCCTGCTACGCCAGCGACAACTGTTATAGCTATAATAATAAAAATATAAGAGCAAAAAAATAAACGCAAGCCCGACACTAGCAAGTTCAAGTTCTGTCGGGCTTGCATTTTTTTACAACATCCTAAATCAGAATACCAATTAACATTACCAAACTAAACTTCTAGGAAAAACGTTCTAAAATATATGCATGGCTTCGTGAGTAATTACGTCTAAATCCATCTAATATTGCCAAGCCGGTACAATCAATGTATTTAATAAAATTGTCCTGGTAACATCGGCCAGCCCAAAGCCAGCCTATAACTTTTACTATCGCAACAAAAGGAAACATTCTTTTCGCAAAATGCCGATACAATTCCAGACCGTTTCTGTAAGTATAATAGGCCTTCCATAATGGATCATAATGTTTCCTTTGATTTATCAGTGTCTGACAATCATGATAAAAGACAAGCTCCGGAATAAACAGGTTCCTGCAACCTGCTTCTCTTATTGAATAAGTATAAAGAATATCATCGCCGTATATAAAAAGCTCCTTTCTGGGAAAACTAATAATCCCGTTTCTAATACAACTTATATTAATAAAACACCCCACAAACGAAGATGCGTCAATATCAATAAACGCGCCTGCTTTACTATAATCATCATCGGTTAGATGAAATCCTTTATAACCTTTTAACAATGTATTAACTACCCTCATAAAAGACCCAAACGGATTATAGCTCGGACGATTCATCTGCGAGATCATCCCTTGGGGCAAGTATACCGCAGCTGCAACAGATCCAGTGTTTTCCGGCAGCCGCGGCTCTACTCCGCTAAATTTATCCAGCAAATTATCTGCCGGATAAGCATCATCATCATAGCATAATATCCACTTAACCGCGGAGTTCTCTATCGCTAATTTAAAACCCGTATAAAATCCTCCGGCACCGCCAACATTCTCTTCCAAATTGATAACCCTCAGAATATTATCATCAATCCTATTAAGCCAAGCTTTAGTTCCATCAGTTGAAGCATTATTAACAATAATAATCTCAGCAGGGTTTTGAATCCGTATCTTTTTATATGCTTGCTTTAACTTATTCAGTCGATTGAATGTTACAATTACTACAGCTACTGTCATAAAACCCTCCCAAACCACGCCTGAATATTTTCCTGAAAAGTCCTTTCTTATTTTCTATTTAATTTACATTTTTTTTTGCAAGATACTTCTGCCAAAAAGAACGTTTTATCATTGTCGGAAACTCATTCCGATATAAAGCCTGCAACGTTTTGAAATTCATTATAACTTTAAATACAAGCTTTCCTAATTCTAACATCCCCTTCCAGAATCGCCGTACACTTCTTTTAGTCAAGTACCCCATTAGACTGTCCATATCGATATAAAGCACAGCTTCTTTTTTGAAAATTGCGGTCAATCTGCTGCTGTGCAACTTTTCAATAACATACCCCTTCGACATAATGCCGTTATTTTTATCTATAAGAAATGATGGCAGCAACATTCCGTTCAAGGTTACTGCCATTACCAATCGCTTAACTGCATAATCACGAACAGTCCGATTATACTTGGACATAGCTATCAAATCTTTTGAAATAGGGACAGTTTTCTCCTTTTGCATAATCAATAGGCTTTTATGTAGATTCGGGGGACTGAGTAATTGTAAAAACATAGGTCCTTTCAAAAAATCCCAGTACCCGCGCATAATCATTTCCGCCCGATCATAGCGATATGTCAAAAGAGCACTTATGACGTGTCGAATAATCTTCGCAGCAAGTTTTCCTGAAGTCAGCTCAGGCTCATGGATCAGCCGCATAATCGCTTCATTACGTGCAATATAGTAATCCGTCATTGTTGAGCTTTTTCGCTCAAAGGATTCATGCCAAACACATATACCATTAAGATCAGTTGTTACAATGCCTAATTCACGCAACCGCCAGCTAAACTCCATATCATCTCCTCTAAAGAAAAATGGCAGCGGATAGCCAACCGTTTTAGCAAATGCAGCCGGAAAAGCGAAAAACCACCATCCATGGTAAAAAGGGTTTTCTTCAATCCCAAAAAAGGCAACGGACTCCATACTAGTCATATCCAATTGGTGTTTGTTGGGAAATAGCGTTCCTTCGTAATAAAATGCACCACTTTCATGGGTAATGTTTGGCTGATCAATCCGGAACATTTTTCCACCCATACACAAATTCGTATCTTTTACCAGACAGAAAAAAGCGTGAAGGCGTATAAAGGATTCCGGTTCATACACAGCGTCATCATCACAGAAAACAATATGACTATGTCGCCCATTTTCCTCTATCTCCAGCATCCCTCTGGCAAATCCTCCGGCCCCGCCATAATTGGCGTTTGGGATAATAGTCACACGCCCGTTATTTCCCAGATCTAAGGATTGTCCGTTGTCAACAACATATACGTGTAAATCCTGTGGTGACATTATGCCAAACAGGTTCTTTTCAAAAGATGCCAGGTTGTTCTTTACATACTGCTCACGTTTGAAAGTCGTTATGACTAGCCCAAGCGATACTTCCCGCTCCACAACCTGGTCAGTAACAAAAGCCGCTCCTAAAAAAGCCGAGTCAATAGTTGCCTCATATTCAATATAAATAATCCCATAAATTTCATCAGCATTTTCAAACACGCTAACCCTTTGACTGCCTTCTGACTGAAACTCAATAGTCTTTTGAAAGATAAGCTCAGTTCCATTAACATGTGACCTTCGATATATCCTTAAAGCTCCACAGCCTTGACCCCTTACCTCTAACTCTAGCGTTTCAATAGTCGTATATTTTTTCCACCTGTCACATAAAAAACTATTGAAATAGGTGTCAAAAATTACCTTACTGCCATGTGGTAAAACAACTATGCCTTGCTCAAAATCAATACTAGCGTTTTGTAGATGACAATAAAGTTCCTGTTCGCTGCATACACCGATTTTGGGTAAGATAAAGTTTTGTAGGATCATCGCTCTGCTCCATTTCATTGATCTATATTTTTATAGGCCCTTATTACTTGCTTTATATCACCTGCCATTCTAACTTTATGGTTGTCTATCCAAATAACCCTGTCGCATAGCTTTTCAATATCCGCCACATTATGCGAAACAAGCAAAATTGTTACCCCATTCTTTTTAAAATTCAGCATAGTTGACATGCACTTCTTTTGAAACACTTGATCTCCAACAGCCAGCACTTCATCAACTATTAACAGCTCTGGATCCAGCTGGGTCGCAATTGAAAAACCTAGTCTGGCCAACATACCGCTTGAATATATTCGTATAGGCTCATCAATAAACTCCTCCAGTTCTGAATACTCAATAATCTCATTTATTCGATCATTAACTTTACTTTTGGGTATTCCCATTAACACCCCGTTAAGAACAATATTTTCACGGCCTGTCAACTCCGGATGAAACCCTCCGCCAAGTTCAAGCAGCGGAGATACTCTGGCCTTAACCTCAACTAGACCGCTAGTAGGCTTTTCCACTCCTGCGATAAGGCTTAAAAGTGTACTCTTCCCTGAGCCGTTTTTGCCAATAATACCGACCGCTTCCCCTTGCCGAGCTGAAAAGCTCACATTATCTAACGCATTAAACGTCTTAGTATGATTTTTCCCCTGTAATAAACCCACTACATAATTTTTTATTCCAGCTGCCGCCAGCTGATTAATCTGATATTGTTTAACAACATTGGTAACCTCTACAACAACTTGTTTCATAAACGCTCCGCAATTAAATGTATATACTTTTTGTAATGCATTATCGCCAAAAGCAAAAAAATTACCGCACTCCCCAAGCAATGGAGGAGAATGCTCAAGCTTACGTCCAGCCCTAAAAACAGGCTTCGCCAAAATTCAAATATCGGCAAGAAAGGATTTAGCGCCATAATTATTTTATATTCCTCAGGAATCATATTCGCCGTATAAACAATTGGCGTTGCATAAAAAACCACTTGTAACAGCAGTAATATTATTCGTTCAAGGTCGCGAAACAAAACATTAGTTATTGAAAACATCAGCGAAATAGCAAATACCAGAATAAAAGACTCTACTATAATTATCGGTAAAAATAACATGTTTGCCGTAAATTGAACCTTAAAAATAACCATCATAATAAACAACGCTGGCAACGAGGCAATAAGATGTATCATCTCGGTAACTACAATACTCATCGGCAATAAATACCGGTTAAACGCTAATTTCTTCACCAGTGAACGATTATGTATGAAACTATTTAAGGAATTTAACAGCGATACCTGGAACCATTGCCAAAGAAAGAGCCCTGCTGTCAAAAACAATGGATAATTATTTGTTTGAACACGGATTATAATTTTAAATGCAAAGTAAAATATTATACTTAACACAACCGGATTCAAAATAGACCACAAAAAACCAATTAGTGAGTTTTTATATTTTACTTTTAGTTCTTTTTGAACTAAAACCAATAAAATATCAATGTTTTGTCTCAAATTATACATTTCTATTTATTCACCCTATACAAGTCTATCGTCGCTTCGACAAAACCGTCAACATTGCCGCAGTCGTAACGCTTCCCCTTAAAACGGTAGCCTAATACCTTTCCTTTTGACGCTTGTGTCATCAAGGCATCAGTAATTTGAATTTCACCGTTTTTTGATGGTTCAGTTTTTTTAAGAATGTCAAAGATATCTGGAGTTAAAATATATCGGCCAATAATCGCTAGATTTGATGGTGCTTCTTCAGGTTTCGGCTTTTCAATCATTGATGTCACTTTAATAATTCCATCTTCGATTTCCGTTCCGGCTATTATGCCATACTGATCAGTATGGCTTGGCTCTATTTCCTCAATAGCCACAATCGAACACTGGTATTTATCATATAGTAAAATCATTTGCTCCATAACATTTCTTCCTTCACAGCTACATAAGTCATCAGCCAATATAACCGCAAAAGCCTCATTGCCAACTAACGGTTTTCCTGTTAAAATCGCATGCCCCAACCCCTTCATTTGCATTTGCCTGGTATAACTAAAGGTACATGAAGCTATAATTTTTCGAATACTGGCAAGGCTTTTCTCTTTTGAAGTTCCCCTTATCTGATCCTCCAGTTCATAGCAGATGTCAAAATGGTCTTCAATCGCCCGCTTTCCGCGCCCGGTTATTATGCACATGTTACTTATTCCAGCCTGCATGGCTTCCTCTACACCGTATTGGATCAGCGGCTTCGTCAGTACAGACATCATTTCTTTAGGCATTGCTTTTGTTGCCGGAAGAAATCTGGTTCCATATCCGGCGGCTGGAAATAGACATTTTCTAATACTTTTCTGTTCCATCACGCCGCTGCTCCTTTATATATTTTTAACGCCATTTCTACTATGTCATCCATGTCATAGTAGCGATATTCAGCCAGGCGTCCCAGTAATATTAGGTTAGCATAGCGTTTAGCATAATCGACATATTTGTTGTAACCGGCTTTATTCTCTTCAGTAAAGATAGGATAATATGGTGTATTCTCGCCCCTTCGATAAGGCTCTGGATATTCTTTAAGAATGGTTGTTCTATCCGATTTTGTAAAATGAATTTGTTTAAACTCAGTAATACGGGTAAATTCGTAATTATTAGGATAATTAATCGTTGCCGCTTCTTGGTAATTATTGCGCTCAATTGTTTCAACCCGCATATCAACACTGCGGTAAGGCAGCTCACCGAACTGACAGCCAAAAAGCTCATCAATCATACCCGTAAATACTACCTTACCGTTAAATTCCTTGTCCAAAAAAAGGATTTTATCACCGTCAAACCTCATGACCTCTTGAAACTCAGTGTTTAGCATCAATTTAATATTGGGGTGATTCAGTAGCTGTTGAAACATTTTCGTATATCCATGCTTAGGTACGCCCTGATAACGCTCATTGAAGTAACGATTATCCCGTCCCACAAATATCGGCACTCTTGCAGTAACGGCACTGTCCATTTCTTCCGGCTTCATTCCCCACTGTTTAGCTGTATAGTGAAGAAAAATTTTTTCATAAACAAAATCTGCTAAATACTGCAAGTCAGTATCAGTAGATTTTTTTAATTCTAAAATAGGAACTTTTGTATTATACTCGTAAGCTGTCAAAAGCTTTTCTTCAATCCGCATAGCTAAAGCAACCGGAAAAACTTCATATATAGTATTTAAATTAAACGGAATAGGCACTTTTTTACCATCAATATAAGCTAAAACTTCATGATGATATACTTCCCATTCCGTATAACATGAGAGATATTTCCAAACTTCTTGATTATCTGTATGAAATAGATGCGGTCCGTATTTATGCACAATAATCCCGTTATCGTCTCTATAATCATAACAGTTGCCGCCAGTGTGATTGCGTTTCTCAATAATAAGCACCTTCTGATTCAATTGAGTAGCAAGCCTCTCGGCTATTACAGCTCCGGCAAAACCTGCACCAATGATAATTGTTTCAAACATATATCACTGCCTCCTGTTTCATACTTTTGCTTAGTGTTCAATTCTGAATCACAACGGCACCTTAAAGTGCTGTTTGGGTATGACTTTTTAAGGGCAATAACTTAAGTACGAATTCCTCTTGTATACACCACTTATTTAGCAAGCCTTCTGGTGTATGACAAAACTTATGCACCCAGCCCTGTAGTAATCGCTTAAAACTGTGTTTACAAAATAAGCCCTTTCATAATATTTGCAAATTGCTTCACTAGTTCATTATAATATTCTTTCTTTTGATAATTATTTTGTAAACTATCATTAACAAATAAACGACAAAACTTAAAGCATGTTCTTCGCCGCTATATTATAGCTACCAATAAAAGTTCCCGGTAATAGTTAAAGACCTCCCCTTCAGCATATCCGCCTGATGGGAAGGTCTTTGGTAATTTATTTATAACGCTAAATCATTTTAGTTGCGATTATCCCCAGATATTCGTGTAAAGCAATATAAGAAACTCTAAATGCCTCTGCTGATGGTACAATTTTATTGACATACAGACGGCTTTGAGGTCCGGTAAAATAATCAGCCGGATAAGGCTGAACCGCCTGACCACACTTTTCAAAGTTGAGCACCGACCTAGGCATATGAAATGCTGAAGTCACTAAAATAGGCTGCTTATAATTATTTTCCGCAATAATTTTTTGGACATTTACTGCATTTTCCGCAGTATTTAGGCTCTTATCTTCGGTAATTATCCGATCTTCTGCAATACCCAGTTCCATCAAAATCCGCTTGCCAATAATTGCTTCCTGGCCAGTATCCTTATATACCTGGCCGCCAGATAAAATAACCGGCACCCCCAACTTTTTTTCTAGCCGGGCCACCGTCATCATTCGGTTGGCCGCTGACCCTGTAAGATTACCATAGCCACCAATATCCGGACTGCCAAACACCGCGCCGCCGCCAAGCATAACAATAACATCTCCCGCCGGCTCTATCGGCGGTTGATACTGATACTCGAGCGGCCTAATCAAACCATCAGCTACATACGGACTCGACATCACCAACATTACCACAATACAACCGCTCAGCAAGCTACGCCCCCATACTCGCTGCCGCCACATACTTACATTAATTACCGCTAACGCAATAATAATAATTCCTGGCGGCAATAGGAAACTAACCAAACATTTATAAAAATATATAAACAACAGCCTTACCTCGCTAGTATCAGTTTACATTTTAATGAAATAACACCTAACTCGTACTTCTTATACTTCGGAAATTTGTCCAGACATTCCTGCAACCCCAAAATATGCTTCACTAAATCAAGCTTCGTTAGATTGCTACTGGTAATATCAATAATATGAAATTCTAAAATTTTGTTTTCAAATAATAATGCCAGCAAACCTTTTGGGGAATGCTGGCCTACAATATACAACTATAAACTAGAACATACATCAAGTCTAGACACTCTAAATCGCTTGTGCCTGGTTGCTATCGTTAAGTTTTTTCTTAATATCTCTTTTCTTTTTGCCCTCTTTATACTTCGCTTTAGCTGATTCTTGACTCTTTTTGTAATTTTTAATCGTCTCAACGGCAGCAAAATAATCAGAAATAACCTGTCTCGATACTTCACCAATATTATCGCCAGTTGCCTTTGATACCGCAAGAACAGCCAACTTTTCCATAGTCGACATATTTTTCAACTTTTTCCCCACCAAAACACGCTCCTTCATATATTTAGGTCAAATCGCTTATCCTTAAACCTGGCTAGCTTCATTATTCAAGAACGACATTAACTGTTCGCGAGTACAGAGAGTGTTTACTACCTTATTAATAACTCTGCCTGCTATCCTAGAATCAATAGTAATATCGATAAGATATCTAGCAAAACAACTGCTAAACATAAGGCGGGTTTTATTACCGCGCGATTCATTTAAAACCAATTGCCAATTTCCCTCAATATCCATATAGATTCTCCTTAAATTAAGTCTTAGGTATATGTTAACATACTTTTAATTTTTTAATATATTTTCCAATTAAAATTAACATTATCTTAACAATTAATATTTTTTATTTTCTTCCATAACAGGTTAGGTACTAACTTACTAGTATCTTTCAGCCCCTTAAAAGAATAGTACAAAAAACAGTCCATTGATTTCAAAAACGATAACCCTTCAATATTTCGGTAAATATACCATGTCCAAACAGCGCTCTTTTTTTTATTGCTTGATAACGACGTATTTAATAACCGGTACCTGGCCAGATCTTCATTCAGCCCATAGGCTTTAACCCCTTGTTTTAATATTGACAACCACATTATATAATCTTCATGTTTTTCCTTCCTCATATAAAAAAAAGACACCTTCTGCCGGTCAATTACTACAGTTAAACAGCCGATCACATTTCCATGTAACAACTTTGTATAATCAACAATATCCGGTACTTTAATTAGCCCGCCGCAATTATTAACACAGCCACTAAATTGCCGATATGCAGTAAACGAAAAACCGATATTTTTTTTCGACATGAAAGCAATTTGGTATCCCAATTTCTCTTTATGCCAGACATCATCACTATCCAAAAACGCGATAAATCGGCCAAATGCATTTTGTATTCCCACATTTCGGGCATTAGCAACCCCTTGGTTGACTTCTAATTTAATTAGTCTTATCTTACTATTTTTATTCTGATACTGCCGAACGACTTCCACAGTGTTATCTGTTGAACAATCATCGATGATAATCATTTCCCACTGTAAATAGGTTTGACTTATAACAGATTCCATTGCTTCTATGATATAGGCCGCACTATTATAAGCCGGCGTAATAACCGAAACTAAAGTATTATTATAGTTTACCATATGCACCTCTACCATCTGCTTTAAATTATTTAGTAAGCCTTTCGAACAAATCTACCCATTTATTATCGATGACGCTTTGATTAAAGCATTGCCAAATATCAGCCTTTGCCCTCATACCCATGCTTTTACGCAACGCTTCATTTTCTATCAACCTAATTAGCCCAGCAGCTAATAGGTCAATATTTTCAGGTGGAACTAATAACCCTGATTGTCCGTCCTTGATAATATCCTTAGGACCGGTAGGGCAATCAAAACTGATAACTGCCAACCCTTGGCTCATAGCCTCTATAAGTACCATTGGCAACCCCTCATATCTCGAAGATAATACAAAAACCGATGCTTTTAGATACATATCTAAAATATTATTTGTGACCGGTAATAACGTTACAGTATCTTGCAAATTTTTATCCAATCTCATTTCCCTTATTTCTGCCGAATTATCATCAGTTTCGCTTGGCCCTCCAATAATAAGCAACTTCCACCCAATTGCTTGTGCCTGAATCTTTTCCCATGCCGTCAGCAAAAGGTCAAACCCCTTTTGGTGTGCCATTCTCCCCACCGCCAAAATGACCTTGGCTGAATAATTACAGTAAGTTTTCGCATTGGGCAAGTTTGTAAAATTCGGAATACATACCGCATAACAATTAATTTTCTCGAATTTATTCCTATCAGTTTCTGTTAGAGTTACAACCGCATCTGCCAGCGGATAAATTAGCCGCCTCAATATATGTAGTGATATTTTCGTATAGGCATAGCCAATGTGTTCACAAGCGATCGTTTTGCACGGAAAAATTTTCCCCGCTAAAATGGCGCATATAGCCATGCTTGTCCACACACCAAGCAAAATATCCGGTTTCTCTTTTAAAAGGTATTTTACAACCGCAACCGTTATAAAAAACAGCCATTTTATAATTCCTCCAGGGGTTCTTATGGCATCACCAATCGCTAAACTTCTTATAGATACTGACTCCGCCAAGGGATAAAAGGACTCTATATTATTCACCACGGTAAGTATCATTACCTCATTATCCTTTTCCGCCCACCTATTTGCTAAATTAGCGGTCACCCGCTCTGTTCCGCCGCTCTTCTGCATTGAATAAATTAGCATAGTAATTTTCATCAAACTTACCTCTCGCCGCTACAAAGTTCAAGTTTATTTTACTGAAAAATTGCTTTATACACTCTCTTTGCGGCTTTATCATCAATATATAAATTAACCAAGTTATTAATTAACCGCCTCTCACTGTGATAATACGAAGGATCATTTAACAACTTACTTGCTTCAGTTATAAATTCATCAATATTAGTAACTTTAGGCCCCGGACGCCAAAACTCAGGACAATCCAAAATAAATCCTCGTGTTTCAGCATATTCATTTTCGTCATCACTTATAAATAAGATCGGTTTATCTAGCAATAAATAGTCAAAATAAGCAGAAGAATAATCTGTCACCAACATATCAGCTACATTAAGGATTTCATTAAGTGTTACTAATTCCTTAGCCAAAAGTTCCGACTCTATTTTAACAATATTCCGATTATTCTTCGTATTGATAATTGTTTGTTCCAATGGATGAAGCTTTGTCATAAGTAAATAATTATTTTTATATAAATACTTCTTGAGTTGCTCTTGGTTGCCATCAGAAAACAGCATCTCATTCAGGCTTCCATCTTGTCGCACGCTACCTTTACGGAAGGTAGGCAAATATATAATTGTTTTCTGATACTGCTTTGTGTCTATTCCTAATACTTTTTTTATACTATTGGCTCCATTACTTTTAAATAAGTAATCATTCCTTGGCTGCCCGACTATCAAAACTTTACGCGGATCAGCATAAAAACAACCAATTAGAGCCAATTTCATTAGCTTAGATGTTGCAATATAGAAGGTGCTTATATTACTTGCTCTTTTTGCTTGCCGATATTCTTCATGCTCCACACTAGAAATATTTTCTAAGAAACCCATAGTTTTTAGCGGCATACCATGCCACAAATTAATATATCTCTGGCTAACAGCAATAATATCAGCAAATTGATTATGGGTAGTAATAATATACTTTGCCCGAAACAAATAATAAAACCAGCTCCAACTCGGATATCTAACAGCATTAATATTTTTTGCTTTTAATACCTTATAAACATCATAGTTAGTAACTATCCACAATAATTTTGCATTATTACTTTCCTCCTGCACCATATATTCATATAATGCTTTAGCGTTGTCTGAGTAGTCCGGCTTACTACAAAACAAGCATACCTTATCATCCTTAGGCCATACATTATTAATCATTTTTAGTATCTGAGTTACAGTTAGTTTCCAAATAGCTCTTAACACAGGCTTCACTCCTGTTACCTAACAAATATGTCCTGTTTTATTTTTGTAGTCGAAATTTCCTTGGTTCGCTCCAGGTAAACCACCTCGCAAGATGCCATTAAAAAATCAAATTTTCCCCCCCAATCATCTCCCATAACAAAAATATCTACCTCCAACCTATGTATATCTTCCAGCTTCTGATCCCAAGTATCCTCAGGAATAACTAAGTCAACATATCGAATAGCTTCTAACAAAAGCTTTCTTTTACTATAACTAAAATACGCCTGTTTATGTTTTATCTGGTTAAACCTATCTGTTGACAAACCTACAATAAGATAATCCCCAAATGCCTTTGCGCGCCGTAACAAATTAATATGTCCATAATGTAATAAGTCATACGTTCCATAAGTAATAACTCGCTTCATTAACCCATCCTCTTCATTATGACAATATTTCGAACTTAAGCCCTTTTACCATAGCTATCCTAAAAATAAACACACAAACTTCTACAACTAAAACAGTTCCAGATATATAACCAGCATTAACCTCTCCCTTTGAAATCATGCCAATTACAAGAACACTATAGATTGCCGCACCAATCATAGCACTTCTATTTACTGCATCTTGATGACCAAAAGTACCCAACACAGGATATCCGATAAGCACAGATGGTGCCACAAAAAAACAAGCAACCAATAACAACCTTAGACATATGCTCGCATCGGCAATATAAACTTTGGTAAATACCATAACAATATTCGGTGCAAAGTATATCCCAATCAAAAGACTTATAGTATTGATTAAGATTACTACACGAAATACCCGGCGAAATGAGTCTAATTTTTTAGTATATGCAACAAGAGGATAAATTGCTTGGACAATTGGACCATACACGCCTTGAAGACCATTATAGACTTTTTCTACAACCGCATAATATCCAGTTTCATATGTTGTAGCAAATGCCCCTAACACTAATAAATTAGCCGATGTATAAAAAGATACTGCAATACGTGAAAAAAAGTATGGCACGGCACACTTTATCTGATTCCTTATCTCAAAAAAAGCTGGAATACCAATACCCAAGTGCATTCTGGATAAGATAATGTAAAACGCGTATATTCCCCCGCAAATCCCCCCGATCCCCTGAAAAATTGCAACAAACCAAAAGTCAGTACTTCGATTTACACAACTAAAAATTAGTACAGAAAATATAATTTTATTTATAACCCCACTTACAGCAACTTGTTTCATTTCTTCTATACCTTGAAAAAACCAGACTGGCATCATAATATTTCCTAGTACCATCAGCAAAACAGCTAAACCGAAATAATAATCAAGCCACGCAAACAATTCCCAATAGATACCAATAAATGTTACAATTAAAACTAGACCAGCAAAAATAAGTTTTGCATAAATAATACTCCAAAAGACGATTTCAGTCTTTTTTAAATCATTACGCAGCTTTGAGATAGCAAGAACCGCCGACAAATTGAAACCAAAATCAACGGCAATTGTAACATAATTAGCCACAGCTATCGCTAGGGTAACCCGTCCGTAATTTTCTAATCCTAATGTTATTATTAGATACGGCATAGTTACTAGCGGTAAAAAATATGACACCCCTTGCAACAAATATAAATAGCCGACATTATTCAAAAAACCTTTCAAGTTCAATCCTATGCTATTAGGCCACAACTGTTTTTTAGTTTTCAGTAGTAAATAGCAAACTAACTATCCCTCCCATCGCCCGTTTTTTCGCTTGTTCTCTAATAATTGAATGATTGCTACTGCGCTATATAAGTATGTCATTGCATAAGTAAAAGCCGACATGCCTGCAAAAACGAAGGGAATAAAAACTATTAACGTCAGTTTATGAGGAAAAATTAGCTGTACCCAAAATATTAAAAATAGCAGTAAGCCTATAATCCCAATTTCGATAGCCAACACGAGAAAAATGTTATGAGCATAAATTCCTAAAACTTTTTCTGATCTATTCTGCCCTACACCAAATAAAATCGTTGTCAAATCTGCGTTGCTAAAGTAATTACTTGCTTCCTGTAATATGTAAAACTTAGAAGTTAAACTCCCGTCATTAATGCTTGTAAAAAGGTACATTCCTCCCACAGCTAAAATCGTTAAAATTACCACTAGCCGCTTCCATTGAAGTACAATTTTATCCTTACGCAATTTTATTGCAACTAATAACAGTTTAGAAACAACCAACGCTGCAATTGCCGCACGGGAAAAAGTACAGAAAGTTAAAATTATCAGCGCCAAACGCTTCAATCTGAACTTCCCCAATCTTAATAAGACTAGATATTCACAAGTACAAAACAGAACAACCGAAAAAAGGCCGGTGAAATTCGAATCTAAGAACATAATACTATTCGTTTTATAAGCATAAAAAAGCCCATTACAAAAGTCTGCTCCCGGTGCCAAGTAAGCTACTGCTGCTTCGTCAGGATTAATGATTCGATAGATGGTCTCAATGCATAACATGGCAATTGAAAAGTTTAAGTAATGCTTGGTACAATGAACAATTTTAGCAGCAGAAAAATAATTTCCAAAATTAATAATTAAGTAATAATATATGGTTGCGAAGTATATTACCCCCAGGGTTTTAATTTCGCCTCCTAATAACAAAAATTGTATTGTTACATAACCAATCAAAATATAGGCAAAAAACATTCTCTTACTCATATAAATGCTTTTATCAATAACCGTCGTTATAATATATCCCCCTGCAGCAAGCATAAAAGCGCCATGAACCAACCCGATACCAATCTTTCTAAAATAGGCCCCTGAACATACTATCAGAATATAAAAAATTAAGCCCCCCATTGATAATCTCCCTATCCATCGGTAAACCTTTAGCGCAGTATGTTTAGGAAAAACGTGCTTAACCACCAGCTTGTTGCAAACAATCTTGCCACAGCTTTTTTAAAGATATTCAGTCGACTATAATACGGGTTATTTAAAAACTTCATATACTCGTCCAAACGTTCGCAAAAAACAGTATAATAATTAGGCAAAATTCGATAGTTATTAAACCTAAAACTAATTTTGGTACTAATAAACGGATACCAATATAGATGCATAAATTTTAAATACTGGAATTTATCCTTGTTAATTTCGTATAGTTGCCACTGATACAGAATTTTTTCAATTTCGGCGATAGCTATTTCAATATCCCTAATTTTGCATAACTGATTGTGCAATGCACTTGCCGAGTGTCTTAAATAATGCAACATTGGTTGATCAATATACACTGCCTTGCCAGAACAACAACCTATAGTGATATTAAATGTCAAATCTTCACCAATTGATACATTTTCAGGAAATATAACATTATTCTTATAAATTATCGAAGCCTTGTACAATTTAGCTGAGACACTTGGATTCATTTCAGATAACAGTAGCTTCTCAAGAATCCCGCTTGTACAAACCTCAGTAAGATGATTTTCTCTTATAATTCTCGTGCTATAGCTTTGTTCCAGAATTATATCGCATATTGCTAAATCTGCGTCAAACTCGTCCATTTTATCCCAAAGTAATTCTAGCGCATTTAACTCTAACCAATCGTCGCCATCTAAAAAGGCTATATATTGACCATGGCTAAGAGTAAGACCCGTATTCCGAGCTGATGACACTCCGCCATTTTGCTTCCAAAAATACACTACCCGTATATCTTCGTTCTGCCATTTTCGTGCGATTGCCGAAGTTTGATCAGTTGAACCATCATCAACGATAATAATTTCAAGGTTATGATAGGTTTGCCTCACCACAGATTCAATACATCTTGCGAAATACTTAGCAACATTATATACCGGGATAATAACACTAATTAAAGGGTTCCTTTCAGGTACCATGAACTCTTAACACCTCGTTTTTTATCCTCCCTGTTACCTTCTACAAACCAGCTTTTAAAATATTGCGTTTACTTGAACAATAATAAAGGAATACCGCATATCCACAAGCTAGCATAGTTCCCAAAACCACACCCGCTAACACAACCAAACATCTTCTGGGCCAAGACTTCTTCTTTGGCATATCAGCTACATCAACTACCTGAACTTCCATAGAATCCATTGCTTCCTGTATCCTGGCCTGCTCATAACTCTTAACAATAACGCTATACACTTCGCGGGCAATAGTGGCTCGACGCATAAGTTGAAAGTAATTAAGTCCGTTAGCAGCCAACGTGCTCAGTGCTTGTTCCCGCTTCGCCCTTTCTTCCTCAACAGCCTCTTTAGTTGTCCGGAGAACAGCTATTTCTACTTCGGTCAATATCTTTTGCTTTAATATCTCGGCTTGCACCGGATTGAGGGTCGCAGTCCTCGCAGCAACAGCTTGACCAGTCTCCTGCCTCATTTTATCGTTAAGTTCCTCAATGTAGCGCTTTTTCTGCTTAATCAACGGATGATTTTCCTTGTACTTTTGTTTCAGATCCAACAGTTCTAATTCTTTGGAAATGATAGTTGTGCGAATTTGTTCCAAAGACTGATTATCAGTAATTTGGAAGTTATTTATAGCCTGTTCCTGCTTAGCCAGTTCCTGTTCTATACTACTTAATTTAACCTTTTCTACTTCGCTGCAGATGTTTAGCTCCGCCAAGCGTTTATCGTACTCCAGTAATGCCTCGACTAAGTTTTTGCCTTGTCCGTCTAAATCGATTATTTTTTCTTGCTGCTGAAAATCAACCAAATTTTTCTCAGCCTTAGCTAATTCCGCTTCAGCAACTTCAATGCGTTTATTAAGAAACTTAACTAAGACCGATTGCTCGTTCTGGTTTAAGTTGTTTAATAAATTCAGAAAATTAGTGCTAACCTTCTGCGCCATTTGTTGTGCTTCCCTGGGAGTGTCCCCCGTTACCGTCAGTTCAATTATTTCTGTACCCTTTGGGTTTTTTATATCTAAATGTTCCTTGGCAAAGTCCCTATATGTATATTTTTCCTTATCATCATCTGGTTTGTCGAGGTCGGCGATTAAGGGACTCAAAACGGTTCGGCTTTTAATCATTTCAATATAAGTCTGAATCGGGCTGACGGCATTATCGCCTAATAGCATCACCGCCGTTGACTGCAGGTTAGCTGAGCCACCTATCCCATTCTTGCCGGACTTCGCACGAAGTAATACAGTAGATTCAAACCGCTCTGGAAGGATTAATGCGATACCAATAGCTAGTAAGGTTATTCCGATTATTATCGCCAGCAGCTGCCGCTTTGTTTCTCTTTGCCGAATAATGCCCCTCATTACAGTTAAATCAATCTTGTTGTATTCTACCACTAACTATCCCTCTTCTAATTTTAATCTGTAATGGCATGTATATAATATACACTTTGCAATATTGGCATTACTTCACTATAAAAGTCAATCTTGCGGTCAGCTTTTGGCACATAAACCAGATCATTATCTTTAAGATGAATGTTTTGTGATAAATCCGCTTTTCGGATCAAATCGTCATAGTTTACTTTCCATCGCTTAAGCTTCCCATCCTCCGCTCTTGTTATCAGAATGTGTTTTGGGCGTCCTTTATAAAGAACTCCTCCCGCACTAGAGATTGCATCTATGACATTCATTCTATCCCATGTAAGTTTTTGGACGCCGGAATTTTTAACCTCGCCCATTACATAAACCTCCCGCTGCCCATACCCTTTCATCATAATAGCCATATCATTTATTACAAGATACGGGTCAAGTTTCTCTCGTACAAGCGCAGTTGCATCTCGAATCGTTAATCCTTCTACTTTTATCCCCCCCGCAAACGGCAACCTAATATAGCCATCTGGTCCAATCACCACATCCTTGTAATGTTCATCGTCAACCCCGTAAATCAATATATCAATGGTGTCATATTTTCCAAGCCGGTATTCCTGAACATCAGCACTATTACCGGCAAAAATAATAGGTTCTTCACTGCTTATTGGGCAGACCGCATTAACAATTAACGCAGGCATGCTCAAGATAATAATCATAAGCAAACTACATAGCTTTTTTATATCCACGGACTTAAATCAACTCCATTCCGCAGCCATTACTTTTCACAATTTAAAGCTTCACTTATTGCAACTCCCGCTGTACTCTCCTTATTTAGTAATACTTTCAGCGTCTCCAGGATAATTGCTAGGTCGGTTAACGGTGAGCAATTCTGAATATATAGCAAATCAAAAAGCAATTTACTATAAACGGTTGTGTTATACCTCCCTTTAACCTGTGCCACGCCAGTAATACCCGGCTTCACCTTGTGCCGCAGTGAATAATAGGGCAGTTCTTTATTATACTTTTCTACAAACTCGGGTCTTTCCGGTCTTGGTCCTACAATACTCATTTCCCCTTTAAGCACATTAATCAATTGCGGAATTTCATCCAGCCTCAATTGCCGTAAATACTTACCAACACTAGTCACCCGAGCATCGCTAACTGTACACATAACGGCGCCAGTTTGTTTTTCTGCATCCAAAACCATGGTTCTGATTTTATATATTGTAAACAATTCTTCATTTATCCCACAGCGAACTTGCTTATAAATTACTGGTCCCGGCGAACTAATTTTTACAATAATTATGATAAACAGCAAAATCGGTGATAACATTAGCAGACTGACTATTGAAATGATTATATCTAGTATTCTTTTTATAGCTCTATTCTCAAACGACAGTTTAAACGATTTTATTTGAAATACCGGCGAATCCCCAAATTTATCAAGTTTAGCACACGAATAGATAATATCCTGTTCATCCGCCATTATTATAACTTCGCTTTTTAATTGGCATGAAATATTCAGAAATTTTTTCTTTAGTTCAGCATCGATGTTCTGAAGTACCAAAATTATTTTGTACTTTTCAAAGTCGCTTTTTTCTAAATCGCCTTTTAAATAACGAGTATCTAAAAATTCAATAGTAACTTTATCAGGAAACAACTTAACAATGTTATCTTTAATAATAGAATACGACTCCTTTTTTCCTATTATTAGCACGTTCCTTAAAGAAACTATGCTTTTTTCCACATACTGAAAAGCATAATTCCAGCAAAAAGCTACGAATAATTGCACTAAACTTGCATAAATTATAATCTTGAAGTAAATCCAAGTACCCAAAACTATCTTATGCAATAAAATAACAACAAGTAATAGCTCCAACGCCACAGCGGCTATGCTTATTAGCAAATGATAAATTTTAAATTGTATTAAATGCAGCAATCCATTGATACGAACTAACATCCAACTCGCAATAACAATACCCCAAGAAAATATATCATATCTGTCCAGCCTATCATCGGTAACTGCGGAGAAATAATCGAACTCGTAAAGCTTCAGATAAACATTTAAAGTTATAATGATGATAATAATATTTCCGGTTATTAAAATTGCCTTTTTTATTGCCGACAACATATACATAAACTCACCCTTCACTTAGTCAGCAGGCACCTTCATGCAAAATTTTTACAACTAGATCCTGTATTTATAATACTAATTGCGACAACTATTTACATCTGCTTAAAGTTATATGCAGTTAAATATACTCATTATTCTATGAATTTTTCACAGTTAGCAATAATAACCTGGGAATTTCCTGGCTATTACTGTCAAATAAATTACAATAAAGTTGATTTTTGTGTCTTTAGACAGATGTATGTTGCATGGAAAAAGTTATAATTGTTTACAAGAATATACAATGACATATCAAATATTTTAGTTTGGGGAGGAATTATGCAAAACAACCGAATTCTTTTACTGGACGATAATTTGATATCTCTGAAATCAATAAAAAAAGAACTATCACAAAAATTTCAAATCATAATAACTGATAGACCAAAAGATGCTTTACAATACTTAACAGAAAGCAGTCCTTTCGCTGCAATTGTTGCTGAATATTTACTTCCAGAAATGAATGGCATCCAGTTTTTTTATCTTAGCCAAAAAATAGCGTTATGGAGCCAACGAATAATGCTAACCTCATATCCCGATAATTCAATAGTCATCGACGCTGTAAACAAAGGGAAAATCCATTCATTTTTACGAAAACCTTGCTCTCCTTCTATATTAACAGATACCTTGACTTCAGCAGTTACTTATTACAATTTGCTTGCCAGCCTCAAATCAGACCTCTCACTCGATAGCAACCACTTCCAAGGTTTTTCTCAATCTAGCGATACTTTTGAAAACCATAAAAAATTAAATGAATTAACAAACAGAGAGTGGGAAATTCTTGACATGATCGCCATGGGATATTCAAATCAAGATATTGCATTTAAGCTATGTTTAACCATCGGTACTATAAAGTCTCATTGCTGTAATATATTTAATAAACTAGGCGTTTCCAGCCGAACCAAGGCAGTTGCGCTGCTTCATACCGGACCATTTATGAGCTCTGAGTATTAATCCAGCTACGACAAAACCTAGCATCCTAGTCGCTTTAACGACTAAAATGCTAGGTTTCAAATTTCTAATAGCCCTAGACGCCATATAAAGATGACGCTGATCCAATTATTTTGCTGCTTCCCTTATAATAGCCACAACCAGCTCGGCGGTTTTACACAAGTCCTCTACTTTTATAAATTCGTCGCAGGTATGAACTTTGGACATCCCCACCCCCAATACAGCAGTAGGAACACCATAAGCATTAAAAAAATTGGCATCACTACCGCCGCCGGTAGCCTCAAGTACTGCGGTCAAACCAATGCTCTCAGCTGCCCGGCTTGCCACCGTCACTACCGGCGTATCGCCAGCTAGAACAAAGGGATCGTACACTCTTTTTACAGTTACCTCCGCAGAGCCCCCAGCTTTAAGCGCCTCTTGTTCAAACGTGCTTACCATATGATTAGTCTGCGCGGCAAGCTTACCTAAATCGCGGCTGCGAGCTTCACAAAAGATTTCCACAGAATCAGGAACAATATTAGTAGCCTGCCCGCCTTTTATGATTCCAACATTCGCAGTAGTCTCATAATCAATTCTGCCCTGCTTAACCTGAGTCAGAGCCTTGGCAGCAACAACAATGGCATTTATCCCTTCTTCAGGCGCGATGCCAGCATGGGCACTTTTGCCGTGAATGAGCGCAGTAACATTATCCTGCCCTGGCGCAGCATTAACAATCCTTCCCGGCTCGCCTCCCGAATCAAGTGCATACCCAAAATCAGCCTTAAGCATATTTCGGTCTATATACTTTGCCCCGTTAAGCCCACCCTCTTCTGCCACCGTAAAAACTACCTGTACTCCGGCATAAGGAACAGCCTCTTGCTTAATAACTCTTAACGCTTCGAGAATTCCGGCCACACCAGCCTTGTCATCAGCCCCCAGCACGGTCTTCCCTTTCGATGTTATAATCCCATTTACTATTTGCGGCTCAATTCCAGCACACGGCTCCACCGAATCCAGATGAGCACTCAGCATTATCATAGGTGCACCGGGTGCTGTACCAGCAAGATAGCCGATAATATTGCCACAATTACCGCCAAACTTTTCGGCCACAGCATCTTCTTCAACTGCTAATCCAATAGCCTCCAGCTTGGCCTTAACCACCTCAGCCACTTCGCGCTCCGCACCTGTTGAACACTTAATTTTCACTAACTCACAAAAATCGGCTACTAGTCTAGCTTCATCAATCAATTCATCGCCCCCTGCAATATTCAATAGTTGCAATTATAGCTGAATAGTCCCGCCAGGAATAATAATTTTAACAGTACAATCAAATTTACTTTCGGCGTCTTTTTTAAATGTCTCCGGCGATTGAGCAATTAGAGGCCAGGTATTATAGTGCATAGGAATTACTGTCCGTGGTTTTAGAAGCCCGACAGCCTCGACAGCATCCTCTGGTCCCATGGTGTAATTATCGCCGATTGGCAATAATGCATAATCAATTTTGTGTTTACGACCGATCAGTTCCATATCGCTAAATAGACCTGTATCGCCTGCAAAATAGATAATTCTTTCAAAAAAGTTGACAATGAAGCCGCAGGCAGTTCCGCCCTCAATACCAGCACCATGGAGAGCCGGTGTAAGTTTGACAAATCCGAACTCAAAACCGTGTTTTCCTCCAATATGTAGTCCATGCGCATTACATCCTTCTCTTTCAGCCATCATTGCAATTTCAAAAGATGAAATAATAGTAGCTCCGGTACGTTTGGCAATGCTTAGTGCATCACCGAGATGATCGCTGTGCGCATGTGACACACAAATATAATTGCAGTCGATTTTTTCTGGATCAGCTGTATTTACAGGGTTTCCTTTAAAAAAAGGATCAAACAATATAGCTGTATCCCCATTGGTTAATTGAAAATTTGAATGACCATGGTACTTAACAGATATCATGGTTTCACCTTCCTAGCTTTTCATTAACTATAGTATTTTCCAATCTTCCTATGCCCTCTAACTCCACAACAACTTTATCTCCGACCATCATAGGACCCACTCCGGCTGGCGTTCCTGTCAGTATGACGTCACCTGGATACAAAGTCATAACCTGAGTAACAAATTCCACCAATTCAGGAACTTTAAATATAAGATTACTGGTGTTAGAAGATTGCAGCACAGTGTTATTTAGATAAAGCTTAATATTGAGCTTGTGCGGGTCTATGTCAGTCTCAAGCCAAGGCCCTACCGGCATAAATGTGTCAAAAGACTTGCCTCTAGTCCATTGCCCGTCTTTCATCTGTAAGTCACGAGCTGTAACGTCGTTAGCACAGGTATAGCCGAGGATATAATCGTAAGCCTGATGCGCTGATATATTTTTAGCTTGTTTTTTTATCACAATAGCTAACTCTGCTTCAAAATGCAGATTTTGAGAAATCGCCGGATATTCGATGCTATCTCCGGGATGAGCAAGTGAAGACGACGGTTTGAGAAATATAAGCGGCTCATCAGGAAGCTTTAAATTCATTTCTCGCGCATGGTCATAATAATTAAGTCCGATACAAACACCTTTGCTGGGCGAGCAAGGAGCAAGCAATTTTACCTCATCAACTGAAACGCTTTTATCAGATACTTCAACGTTATTATAAACATTACCATCAATAATATTGATATTATTTCCAGACAGTACTCCCCACTTTTCTTGCTTTGCATAGATAAATCGAACTAATTTCACTTTACTCCCTCCAGTTTATCACACCACTAACCGTTCACTAAGTAACAGGTTAAATTACCCCAGTTTCTTAAAGCATCGCCATTAATTTGCTCTTATATAACCTTCTCTACCTGTATTTTTTTTCCTTCCTGCCTCAAGCAACCTATGTAAATCTCCCAATTCATACAAAATATCCACCCTCGTTTGGTTTAAAACAAGCGAAGATGGATATTTGATTGCTACTTAAATCAAGCCCTTTAGCGCACCAACACAAAAACAAGTAAAACTACTACTTCTGTCATCTCAGTAATAGCACCATAAACATCACCTGTCAACCCGCCTAGTCGCTTACAAACATATCTACTTATCAAAACAGCAAACCCAACAGCCCCAGCAAAACAGCCGGTTATTGTCATTCCCAGCGGTATAGTAAAAAGCAATGTCCAGACTATCGCAATACCAAGTGCACTTTGCCCCGCAAACTGGGCGAACGCCTTGCCAAGCCCCTCAGCCCGAGCATAGGGAAAAGCAGTAATTGCTATGACAATGCCAAAGCGTCCCAACACCGGCATTATAAATAACACTACCAAACCACCAGCAACAAACATTTCGCAAACCAACGTCCATTTAAGAAGTAAAAGCATTCCAAACCCCATAACACCATAAGCGCCGACCCTGCTGTCCTTCATGATTTCTAACATCTTCTCACGCGAACGGCCGGAAAAAATTCCATCCATTGTATCCATAAGACCATCACAATGCAAGCCCCCGGTTACGGCCATTTCCAATAAAATCACCAGAACCGCTAATATACGGTCAGGAATATAGCCGCTCGCCGCTTTAGCAAAGCCCAACAAAATAAGGCCAATAACTGCGCCAACTACTGGAAAATGCCTAACGCTCCGGCCTAGATCTTCTGGAAAAACCTCAAACCGGCTTGATAAATTAAAGCGAGTCAAAAACTGTAATGCAATAATAAAAGCCTTCATATACAGCCATCTCAAACTATGCCGATACCCTTTGCCACTAAAAATCCCAATACCCCGCCAATTAAAGGTCCAACTACCGGAATCCAAGCATATCCCCAATCTGAACTTCCTTTACCAGCAATCGGCAAAATAGCATGAGCAATGCGCGGCCCTAAATCGCGAGCAGGATTTATTGCATACCCTGTCGGTCCACCCAAACTAATACCGATACCCCAAATTAAAATACCGACTAAATATGGCCCAACTCCAGGGGCAAGCCCACCGGCTGTTTTTGAAAATATAGCAAACATGGGTACTATAAGCGCCATTGTTGCAATAATTTCACACAATAAATTCGCTGGAGCATTGCGAACCGCCGGAGCAGTACAGAAAATTCCTAGCTTTAATCCTGTATCTTCAGTTAGTTGCCAATGAGGCAAAAAGGCCAGCCACGCAATCGCGCCACCAGCAATTCCACCTACCAGTTCAGCAGCCATTGTTGCAATAGCGTGAGGAAAGCTGTAAACGCCGCCAAGTGCCTTTGCCAAAGTTACCGCCGGATTAAGATCAGCTTGCGGAGCACCAGCGGATATAGCACAAAATACCCCCATAATTACGCCAAATCCCCATCCCGCAGTTATAGCCAACCATCCGGCGCCTTCAGCCTTCGACTGTTTAAGGACACAGTTAGCAACTGCACCACAACCAAACATCATCAATACCATCGTCCCAAAAAACTCACCAAAAAGGTTTGTCAATTGCCTCCCGTAAATTTTTATGTGGTGCAGCAATAACAATTTGATCGACAAGAAAACCGCTATCGCGGATTACTTCACTGCCAGTTCGAATCGCCGCAGTCACCGCTCCCACATCGCCAGTCAAAAGCACCACTGACTTGCCACCCATACCACGAGCCAGCCTAATTTCGATCAATTCCACCGCCGCCGCTTTCACCGCGGCATCAGCGGCAGTAATAGCCGAAGCAACCGAATAACTCTCAATCACTCCTAAAGCATTCAAGGCCGTAATAGCAGTACAACCAGACAATGCCGGGAAGACACTGGAATGAATATTGGGTAATACAAATTCATCAACCACACCATCCTGCCCAATCTCCTTCCCTGACCTAACAGCACTTTGCACAGCTCCTACATCGCCCGAAACCATAACCACATATTTACCTGGGCAAAGGGGCTGCGCAAGTAAAAGTTCAACATTAGCTGACTTTAACATGCTATCGGCAACCAAAATTCCTCGGGCTACATTCTTTAGTTCCAACAAACCGATGGCCGATTTCATTCTCCGTTCCCCCTTACCTCATTATTCGCCCTAATACCGATATAGCCATCCACAGCGAATATCTCGCCCGCAATGCTGGCATGCAAATTAGCCCCCACTGCTGCCTCCTCCGGAATTGCCGCCACCAGATCTCCTGCCTTAACACAATCCCCGATCTTGACCACCGGGCGTGCCGGTGCACCAATATGCTGCAAAAGAGGCAAATGAACCTCCTGTATAAGATATTGCTGCCGGCTAAGCGGCGCTGGCAAATCATATTGCGACAATCCTAGTCTGGCCACCAAACGCTTGATTGGAATACGGCGGTATTCACGCTCCGCCCTTATTTTCAGGACTTTTTCCCGATGGGGATTCTTGATTCCTGTTTTACTCAACTGCTGCTTAAGCATAGAATTAACCCGTCGTGGCGATAACCCCATGGTACAGCCGTAAATTTCGCAAGCTCCACACTCTGAGCACAAAAAAGCCTTGGTGACGGCAGCGCTATCCTGTAACCCGCTGCCTAAAACCTGCATAATCCGGTGTGGCTCCAGACCGTGCCCTAGCAAATAACGCGGACAAGCATCCGTACAACCCCGGCAATTGCAGCAAACTGCTTTCGCCCGGTTAAGAGTAGCCGACCAAGTTGTGTTTTTTTGTACGATAAGCGGGTGATCTTTAGGGAGAACAATAATGCCGCCCGTCGTTTTTGTGATCGGTGCCCCAGCCTCGACAAGCTTCCCCATCATTGGTCCGCCATCGATAATCGCATTATCTAGGTGTGTAGCTCCACCTGCCAATTCAATTACTTCCCGCACCGCCGTTCCTACTGGCACCTCCAGCGTTATCGGCCGCCTCACCGCTCCTGTTACCGTAAGATATTTACTTATAACTGCATTACCAGCTAACGCCCGAGCCACATTTACCAGCGTCTCAACATTCGCGACAACGGCTCCGACATTCAAAGGAATGCCACCTTCCGGCACAATCCTTCCCGTCACCTCGTGCACCAATACATGTTCATCCCCAGCCGGATAAAAATCCGGCAAAAAAAATAATTCAATGCGCGGGGCAGCCAGCTTCCGGATTGCGGCTTCAAGGCTCGTAACCGCCTCAGCATACTTACGTTTTAAGCCAATAAAACCATGCTTGGCGCCGGTCGCCAGCATCACAGCTCCTAACCCGCTTATAACGCTGTAACTCTCGGCAGCCATAATGTGCTGATGAGCCCTAAGAAGCGGCTCGCACTCAGCACCGTTGGCGATGACAACCTCCACTTTGGCATTGATCTTTACATGCGTCGGAAAACCAGCGCCCCCGGCCCCAATTACTCCAGCTTCCATTACTGCTGCGATAATTTTCTGCTGCATTACTTGTCACCTTCTCCCCGCCTGTTCTCCTCTATACAATTGAAAAACCATCAACCAACACACAGCGGCGCTGTCTAGCAAAGCTTCGAGCCGAAGTAAGCCCTTCGCCGGTTGGCCCAGCAATAGTAAATGTAGTAAATCCTTCGCCGCCAACGCCGATCCCAGCATAAGAAGGACCATTCTTAACAAAAATAGTCGTCTCAATAGCCCGGGCCAAGCGCGTCATATTATCAACGTTCTTCGAATGCATGATTGCCGTATGCCGATTGCCGTGTTCCACCTTTACAGCTAACTCAATAGCCGCGTCTACATCCTTTACCTGAACCAGCGGCAATACCGGCATCATCAGTTCTTCGAGCACAAAAGGATGATCAGCTTCTGTTTCACACAGCAACACTTTTACTTCGTCAGCACCTGTCACACCGATGTGTTTGAGCATATACCCAGCGTCCTTACCAATAAAGCGCTTATTTACCGCATAACTTTTACGCGGCCTGTCGGTGCATCCGGCAGACATTTCTGCTTCCTTTTCTGTCAGAATAACTTTCATCAGTTCACTCACCTGGGCATTGCTAAGTTGATATGCCCCGGCCTTGCGCATATAACTCATCATTTCATCAGCAATGCTGCCCACAGCAATAACTTCCTTCTCAGCAATACACGGCAGATTATTATCAAACGAACAGCCATCAATAATATCTTGGGCAGCCTTGGCAATATCCGCAGTCTGGTCCACCACCGCCGGCGGATTACCGGCACCAGCGCCAATAGCTTTTTTGCCGGAAGACAACACCGCTTTGACCACACCCGGTCCGCCGGTAGCCACCAACATATTTATAAGAGGATGCTTCATCATCACTCCTGCGGCTTCTATAGACGGCTCCGCTATAGCGGTCAATAGATTTTCCGGTCCTCCCGCCTTCATAATTGCCGCATTTAATATTTCTACCGTTTTACGCGAAGTCTGAGTTGCCGTCGGATGGGGACTAAATACCACCGAATTACCTGCGGCAATCATGCTGATACCATTATTGATAAGCGTCTCCGACGGGTTAGTAGTCGGCGTAATAGCACCAATAACCCCATAAGGGCCTCGTTCAACAATAGTCAGGCCATGGTCGCCGGACCAAGCTTCAACACGTAAATCTTCTGTGCCCGGCGTCTTTAATGCCGCTAGCCTATTTTTTATATTTTTGTCCCCGACCCGTCCCATACCGGTTTCCTGAACCGCCATTTCTGCCAATAATAGTGCGTTGGCCTCTGCCGCTAAACGCATCGACTGAATAATCTCTTCCCGTTTTTCTAGCGACAACAATTTTAACTCTTGATATGCCTGGCGAGCCGCCATGATAGCATCTTCCATGGTCATAAAAATTCCCAGGTTCTCTCGGCCCCGCCCCTGCTCCTGAAGCTTAGTCAGCACTCGAGCAGTAACTTCTGAAATCAAATTATAATCCATTCTAATCCCCCTATGGCACTCTTATCGCCAAGCTGCCAATCCGGCGTTTACCACAATAATATCTTCCTTAACCGAACCGCCACTCACCCCAAGACCGCCAATAACATCACCGTTTTCAACAATCGGCACCCCACCGCCAAATACTACTATTCGCCCACCAACCACACTATTTAACCCGTACAGCGGCTGACCGGGCTGTACAAGGCCTGCTGCCTCTTCGGTAGACATTCTCAAGGCCGACGCAGTATAAGCCTTATCAAGAGCAAGCGATACACTGGCCAGCAGCGCTCCCTCCATCCGTTCCTGCGCCACCAAAATCCCCCCCTGGTCAACAACCGCAACCACCATCGGCACGCCTATTTCCTTAGCCTTAGTTTCCGCCGCCGCAATCGCCAGTTTGGCTTTTTCCAGAATAGTACCTGCCCCTGCCGGACAATTCCCCGCCTTTAATGCTGCCAGCACCTGACCGGTAATCACCTTTACAAGTTCCTCCTGTTCAACACACCGAGCCAATACAAACAATAAATCAGATAGACGATTGAGAAATACCATAACCGTCTTGGGCGTGTCTGCGCTCTGGCTTAGTTTAACAACACTGCGCTCAGCCCGCCGAACCACCGTACGCGCCAAATCCAGCGCGGCACTGGCCGGACACTCTCCCGGCGTAACAAAATAGCGTTGGGGAATGCGCCCCTGTTCAAGCCGGTCAATTATTTTCTCTAGTTCATTCACATGTACATCCGTTAAGCGCCGCTGACCGTCGGCCACTTCCCCTTCGGTTGCCAGATCGGCGTTCATAAGTACCAATAAATGCTGTATATTGGCCAACATTTCTGTCCACTGCCAATTTGTCATTAGCGACTTAGCCAAGCCCATAGCAGCATTGGCTTCATCCACCGTTCCATACGCATCCACTCGAATACTATCTTTAAAAACACGCTCTTTAGACAAAAGGCTGGTTTGTCCCTTGTCACCTGTCCCGGTATATACTTTCATGACCTCTACTCCTCAGCTGCCAGACACGGATCTAATTCTATGGTATCGACAATACCAATAATAGCAGCGTCTACTGCCGAACTTGGGTTACCATATACATGCCGGGCCGAACTTCCTTCCACCACAAGAACGGTTTCTCCAGTACCTGCGCCAATCAGGTCAATAGCAACAATGGAGCTTCCGGTCTTTTTATTGCTAAAGTCCAACGGCTGAACAATTAGTAATTTACTGCCAGTTAGACTGTCATCTTTAGGCGTAGCAACCAGTGTACCAATAATTTTTCCTACCCACATCGTACCATCTCCCCACCTTTAGGAACGCCCAGCCTGTTCCCACATCAGCTCAACTCCAAGCTCCCGGGCTCTATCAACTGCCAGCGGCGTGATAATAGCCCCCTTAGGTATTGTGATACGTCTGTCGCCACAAGTCAGAGCTGCCTTGACAGCGGCAGCATCAATCAGGACCTTAATCGCTGAACCAGCTATCGATACTGAATCTTGCGCCCGGCCTAAATTTTTCTTAATTTCCGCTGCAATAAAAGCCACATCTACCAAGCGAACTCCTAAGCCTTCAACTCTCTTCAGATTTTCCTCAAGCACCCGCACCAACCCAGTTGGAGCCTGATCCGTCCCAGCTTCGATCCGGGCATACTCCCGTGGGTTAGCGGCATTAGAAGCCATGATCACCGGTTTACCTAAAAGTAAAGCCTGTAGCACTAAAGTAGTAAGCATCGTATCAGAAATAGTTCGTGCCAGCTTGGCTGCTGTATTTTTTGTCAACACAGGCATCACAACTACATCAGCTTCCCGCAATATATTGCCGGGATACTGATCTTGAGCAGTTACAACAAAAACATCATTACCAAGCTGTTCGCGAATACGACTTATACCAATCACCTTTTCAGCTGCCACTGACAAAATTACCGCTACTTCAGCCGGATAACCCTGAATCTCGGCTAGCGCCCTTAAGCCAGCTTCCAAACCAATAGTCCCGCCGCTGAATAGTGCCAAAATCTTTGGCAGCCGCCTTCCGCCGCCGTCTGTACCCTTACCTTTTAACTGCCGTAATACTTCCTGTGTAATAAACTCCACCAAATTTTCCTGCTGCAAGCTTTCACCCCCTACCCAGGCACTACACTGACAAGATCGCCATTATTAAGTCCGGTGGCATTTGCCTCGTCAGTGTCAATATGAAGTTCCAGCCGGAAATTAGGTCCTACCCGCACCAATACATTTTTCAAACAGCTTGCCCGTAAACCAGCTGTTTCCACAGTCAAGAAATCTCCGTCCTTAAGGTTAAAAACCGAAGCTTCAATGTCACTCATATGAATATGCCTGGCAGCAGTAATCACGCCTTCTTTCAAAGTCAAAGCTCCAACCGGCCCGACCAGCGTTAACCCAGCCGATCCGGTAATTTTACCTGAATCACGGATAGGCGGCCTAATTCCGAGCATAAAACCATCAGTACGTGAAATTTCCACCTGGCTATGATTCCGGAAGGGGCCCAAAATGCGGACCCCCGGTATTACCCCTTTAGGCCCAACCAGCGTCACCATCTCAGCTGCAGCATATTCACCAATCTGGCTGAGATCTCTAACCTTAGTCAAATTATATCCATCACCAAAAAGCACGGCAGCATCCTTGAGCGAAAGATGAATATGGCGATTTGATATTCCCACAGGTATGCCATTTCGCTCAGCAACTGGTAGCTTATAACCAAGACCTTTTACAACACAAGCAACAACTGTTTCAATCAATTTGGGGTCCATTCCCCTTGCCCCCTTGCTTCGCTGCGTAAATTAACCTTCCGGTAGTTTAGGTAGTATTTTTTCAATATCCATATGCGGCCGCGGAATAACATGAATCGAAACCAATTCCCCGACTTTACCCGCAGCTGCCGCACCGCTGTCAGTAGCAGCCTTAACCGCACCGACATCGCCCCGTACCATTACAGTAACTAGGCCTGACCCAATTTTCTCATAGCCAATCAAAATTACATTAGCAGCCTTAACCATAGCATCCGCAGCCTCAATTGCTCCAACCAACCCCTTAGTTTCAACCATTCCTAAAGCCTCTCCGCGCATCCTCACTCATCCTCCTGTTTGTTTGTTTTTTCATAATGCAAACATGTCGCTTTCGGATCTCCCTTTTTGCGAGTACAAGCTGGATCACCGCACAGGTTACATATATCAGCACTTCTTTTCTCAGTAGCCGTGGCAGAAAGGTCTATCTCGGTTACTTGCTTGGACTCCAGCGGCCGCTCCCATTCTTCCAGCGCCACTACACTTGCAGCCAACTCGCTACCTTCAGCTACCAGTCCTGGCCTTGCTCCAACATCCGACTTTTCAGGCCAACCTCCCGTCTCTCGGCCAATTGTCTCACTGCTCCCCACAATTCCGTCCAGTTCCTGATGCGGTCTCGGAATAACATGCGTAGCCCATACTGTGCCAACTTTTTGTGCTGCGATCTTGCCAGCTTCCACAGCCGCCTTAATCGCCCCTACATCGCCCAACAGTTTGACAGTCACCATTCCCCCGCCTCTAGTAAGTTCGTACCCGATAAGCTTAATATTAGCAGCCTTAACCGCTGCATCTGCCGCCTCCACTGCCGCTACCAATCCAACAGTCTCAATTAATCCCAACGCATTTCTGACCATGTTTTCACCTCCCATGGCCCTAAAGTTTTTGTAAGAGCAATTTCCGGACAACATCGGCAATCCGGCACTCCAGATCACCCGAACCGTCAATGCTGCCCGTCTCCTTTTCAGGCAAAACCTTAAACGGTATTCCCTTGACCAGCCGGGCGGCATTATATCCTAAATGACGCCACACGATTGGATTCTCCCGGTCAGCTGATACGAACAGCGGTTTATCACTCGGCAGCTTTCGCATATGCACACTCATAGTATCAGCATCGACTCCAACGCCCACCTCTAGCTGTGATTCCACAGCACCACGATGGGCCAATCCCACAGCATCCCCATCACCGCTCCTCAAAACGCTGGGAATCCCCTCCTCCTCAAGACCTGCCTGCACTTCGCGAACCTTAGCCTCCTGACCGCCATGAGGCTTGACATATATAATAACACTTGGCTTTACCGCCGTACTTTCCCTCACCATCATCACCCCGCTTCCGCACCGTGATAAGAAAGCACTAAACCGGTGGCTACCGCGTTGCGCGGTCCTTCTATTCCCCGGATATTACCGCGCCCGCAGACAATACCATACTCAGCCAAAGCATCTGTTACCATTTCAGGTATCTCAAAATCCAGCGCTGAACCGCCTACTAACACCACAAAATCAATATGCCTGATATTGCCGGTAGGAGCCACTCGCGCTAACGCTCGCAAAGCATTGGTCACAAATACTCTTTTTTTAGCTTCCCGCCGAACATAACGGATTCTTTCCAGCGGATGCTCACTAGGAATAGGCGTCATACTGCCATCCTTTAAAATGACAACCCTGGCAAATACCTCCGGCGGCAAATGCTGACCATAAAATCGCACCGTGCCGTCTTCCAGCCTAATATGATAAAGACTTTCCACCTTAGCCAGAGCATACTTCTTAATGTCCTCAGCTAAATCAACATCATTAAGCCCCAATTCGGAATTAATAAGCATCGTGACCATATCACCCGCGCCAGCCAAGTGAATAGCAAAAGTACGCTCATCCCTGGAAATAATGGCGGCGTCAGTCGATCCTCCGCCCATATCAAGAATAGCCAGAGGTTTTGCCGTCCCGGGCGTTGTCAGCGCCCCCTGAATTGCCATATTGGCCTCCACGCCAGCGATTATCACCCTGGTATTCAGCCGTTTTTCAAGCTGATCAGCAATTTGTTGCATAGGTAATCGGCTTGTTTTTACCATTGCCGCCAGGGCTACCGCATTTTCCAGCGCAAATTCACCGGCTAAACCTCCCCGCACCTTCTGCGGAATAAACGTATCGACACTCAATATATCCTGAATCTTCATTTCATTCAGCGACTGTCCGGTGAGTTCGCCCATCACCTGGCGCACTCTCTCCAGCATGCCACCGACATTAGTGCCAGCTTCCCCCTGAACATTCTCCACCGGCTGGACACGTTCCACTAACTCCATAATTTTAGCGGCCCCAGCATCAACATCTATATCAGCCTTGCCCCTAGCGCCAAAGACAGTAATAACCCCTGCTGCAATAGTCCGGGCTTTTACATCACCCTGCGGCGTTCGAACCACCACTGCCGATCGGTTTCCAATAAGCGCCCTGGCAACCGGAACGACTAATTTTGTATCCTCTGCCGACAATTCGAAAACTGTAGCAATTCCATAAGGATTAGACAACGTCTTAATGGTTTGACCAGCTTCGGCCACTTCTACTGCCGCAAGCATCCCCAACGGCACCTTGTCAATCATAGTTACCTCATCCACCACCGGAATATTGCTGCATAGTCGATTGACAATTAATACCGCATCATCCTGGTTGACAATAGCCCCCTGGACAAGCACGCCTTCGTCTATAGCAGAATTAATCATCCGCGCAGCATCCTCATAGTCCACTCCATGCGGAATGACACAGATTATCTGTTCTCCACTTCTGGCAGCAGCAAGCTCAGCAAGAGAACAAGTAACACCGACGCCAAGTCCGACACCTCCGGGAGTAGCCGGATTATGTCCAATCATTGTCGACTCCGTTATAATCGTCTCCGTAATAGTCTCCATAGCAATGTCACCGATTACCGGAGTAGCCTCGTTAAGACGGATTTCCGTTAAATCCGAGATATCTAACCCCGCCTTACTAAGCGCCACATCAAGAGCCATAATAATACCCTGCAAATTTGCCACAGTCCCCTTGATGCCTGTAGTCTTAGCGATACCGCTGGCCAGGAACTCTACTGTTTTGTCACCATTAAATCTGGCAAGACAAACCTCAGAAGTGGAATTGCCTATATCGATACCTGCAACTATTGTCATGCTAACTCACCCTAATCTGCTCTAAGTCGATTCCGGCGCTCGTAAACTCCGGCCGCCTCCCTAACTAATGCGGCATTAATCTTGGCGTTATATTTCGTTTCCATTTCCTCAGCAATATTCAAAATCTCTTGCTTAGTAGAACGATAAGGCCGAAGAGCATTATAAATTTCTAAAATGCGATTATCTGGAATAGCCGTCAGTTCCGCGGCCCGCCGCAAGTTTTGCGCTAACTGGACACGGCCAACCCCCTCCGCTATCTCAGCCTGCAGCCTGAGTGTCTCAGGCGTAATCCGGACATCATCAGCCCCAATCTCTGACCTTAGCACCTTTTCAAGGGTAATATCATTCAAACTTTTGCCTGTCAATGTTTTCACCAAATCAGGCCGTTTGGTTGCTAATGGATAATCACGCTCCGGCACCAGTTTATTACTTGGTGGTACACTATCTACAGCCTTGACGCCCTGCTCCTGATACATAGTTTTCAGCACTTCTCTGACAATATCTTCCACCGTTTTTTGTTGCACCATAATATATCACCTCCGCCTATTAAAACCTCACTTCTAGCTCTACTGGCTTAGCGCCAGGCACGACATGTTCCGTTTCCTTTATATGAAGCACTGCAGCTTTAGCCTGATACTTAGGCCGCGCCATCTGATCATTTCGCGTTGGCACCGGTGTCGGCGACTCGCCTTTGGCGTACCGGGCAGCGTTGCTGCCAATAGCTCGATACGTTGGCAAATCGATTAAGGGCGACTGTGAGAAAAGCTCCAGATTACTCAAAGGCGGCAAATCTTTCTGATGAATAACAGTTGTTCCGCGCGATAAAATACCGATAGCAATACCTGAGCCACTCAGCTTTGTAGCATCATGAGCGGCAAATGCCACATCCGAAGTACGCAGCACACGGACAACCCTAGCTCTCAGCCCTTGCTCCTCAATACCGGCAATAATTTCTCTAAGTACATCGCTAAGCGGAATATTGACAATTGTCTTGTGCTGAAATTTTCCAAAAGCCGGAGTAACTGCAATAACAACCTCATCCGCTTTTGTCCCCGGACGAGCCTCACCTTTTTCCACAAGTGTCATCGGTCGTTCGTCTACTGCAGCCGCTTTAACCGGCTGCGGAATATCTATGTCCTGCAGTACTTGAACAACAATTTCCCGAATCATTTGTTCATTTATTTGCATCACTTCACACCTCTTTCCGCCTTATTCATCGAAGTCAGACGGCTTAATGGCCTGGCTGATATTCTTAATTTCATCCCACCGCTCGGCGCTAATGCGATAGCCCGTTCCCGGCCCGCGATAGTCATTACGATTATTAACAGCACTAATTACATTGAAATCCTTATCCAAAATAGCCGCTGTATGGAGATAGTCACCCGAAATCCGCTGCTTCAAAAGATTCAACACATAACCAGCCAAATCATTAAAGCCACTGTTAGCCAAAGCTTTCACAATATCCAGCCCAGTAATTTCACGTTTCATCATATCCTGTGCCGCTTTAAGATCCTCCACGACATTACGCTGCGGCATATCCTTACTGCCATGGGCATAAGTCGCTGCTTCCACCTCCGCGTCGGTAATCGCCGGGAAGCCCAGCTCCTTAAACACAGCCTGTAGTGCCCGGGCCGCTTTACTCCGGACAGCTACAACTTCCTCCTCAGACACTGGTTTGAGGCCGCCATCCACCATCAAGTCTCGCTGGAGAATATTCCAGTCGTCATAATCCTCGACGTCCCAATTAGAACCTGCGAACATATTGTCATAATTGGGAACAGCACTATAGCCGGAAGTAATAAAATCAGTTCCTGGCAACATCTCCATAAGCGTTCTGGCTGTACGGCGGATATCGGAATGAGTAAATGTCTGGTCATTACTTGATGCTACTTCCAAATCCAGCATTGATGTGCAAAGATTTTCCGCCAACACAGCGCGAATACCAGACGGAACAGCAGCAGGTACCCCAATACAACTGACTGAGCCGTTTTGCAGCCCCTGTACGCCAGCGCCCCTGGCGATCATGATGCAGCGAACCTCGAGATAAAGCATCGACTTACCTTCAGCATAACCCATTTGCACCTCCGAGCCGGTCCCGGAAGTAAACCGCATTTTTAGACCGCGTGAAGCATACGCTGACGCCAGAAACGTTTTAGACCATGGAGTATCATCGCCATCCACAAAAACATTCTCTGTTCCATATACCGAAATAGTTTCAGCATACGCTGTAATGCCTCTCATCCCCAATTGCAATTCAGTTGCCTCTTCCAAGGAACACTGAATAAGTACGCCGCCACGACCAGCCTGACCGCCAATCAACAACGACAAAGCGTTAAATGGCGCATATCTTACAACCGCTACCGTCGTTTCCATTTCGTCAAATCCTCTTAGCGCCGCTTCAGCAGCATCTGCGGCAATCAAAACCGGATTATCAGCCACATTAGTCACATGACATTGATTAGACGGCAGTTTGCGGGCTCGCATTTTCTGAAGTGCCATCATCATTTCCACGACATTCATAGTATTTAATACTGCAACAATTTTGGCCGGAGTCAGGCCCAAAACAACCTTGGTCACTTCTTCCCTGGATACATTCACATCCACCAGCATTTTGGCAATATCCACATCCGGCATTGCCATCGCCTTTTCCGCAACATTAATATCAATCGCATAATCGGCAATAAATTGATCAATAAAATCGAACTTATCACGCACTACCCCGTCAAGTTCGATAACCTTGCCCTTTTCGATCTTTATACTTGGTACCGGATCATTCGGACTGCCCATGGCAATTAGACCGACTTCCGGCCACTCCACCACAAAACCGTCCTGATTTACAGGGCGGGCAGCCAACGCTTCAAACCGTTTGGACTTATTCATGTTTTCTCCCCTCCCCGGCAATTAAATATATGGCGTCGTAGATGAAGGCGCCGAACCAGCCATAGCCTCAAGGACCTTTCTACCAATCTCCCTGGCAGCAATAACCGCCTGGCGAACAGCGCCCGAATCGCCGGTAATCATAATAATGGTTTCATTAGAATAGCTAGTACCGTTTGCCGGGCTGGAATAACCAACCAAATCGACATTGGCAGTTTTTACGGCGGTATCTGACATCAAAACTCCAATAGCCGCCGGTGCGCCGACAACCAAGCCGAAAGCCTTTCCAACCGGAGCGTTAAATGCCTTATTAATTGCATAACTGGCTCGTGCAGTATACTGCAGTTCTATATGTCCTGCGTCATTGCCATATACATCGCCAAAAGTACGGTTAAGCTCTTTTAACGCTACCTCAATAGCTCTGCGAGCATCAGAAACTTCTTCTGCTCCGAAAATAATTAAGCAGCCATGTCCAGCGCCACCTTTAGTATCACGGGCCAGCTCAATACTTACGATTTCAGTATTAGTCGCTTTCACTGCTTCATCAGCAGCCATAATGTGCGGGCCAGCCCCCGTCCTGCCGCCGAGAATACCAATAGAGCGAAACTTAGGATCAAGCTTCATCTTGGTATGCAAGGCTGGGTCGACATTAGCAATAACCAGACCAACAGTATCACCGATAGCTGTGCCGACAAATTCTGTAACACCGATATTCCCGGAACACTTTGGCTTTTCTTGCTCAGTGGCAGCCGGACTTTGATTCTCAATCCGTTTTTTGATCTCATCCATTACTCTCTCAATTAACTGCTCTTGCACGAACACTCACCTCCTGATATTGATTACTTAAGTTTAGGAAGAATTTTTTCCACATCGACATGTGGCCTAGGAATTACGTGAACCGAAACAAGCTCTCCTACCCTTTGAGCCGCAGCAGATCCAGTGTCAGTAGCAGCTTTAACGGCTCCTACATCGCCGCGAACCATAACTGTAACCAATCCTGATCCTATCTTTTCATAGCCGATCAGAATTACATTTGCTGCCTTAACCATCGCGTCAGCAGCCTCAATCGCCCCCACTAAACCTTTGGTTTCTACCAATCCTAATGCTTCACTCATATACAGCACCCCCTTTCCACTAAAAATTGATACAGTTTGTCAATACCTTCGCCTGTTGTAGCTGAAACCATAAAAATCGGCAATCCTACTCCCGCTTGCCGGAGCTCTGCCTCAGCCCGCTTGACATTAGCATGAGGCAAATCAATTTTCGTGACTACTCCGATAACAGGTTTGGCAAACATTTGAACAAATCCAGGCGGTATCGTCATAGCTGGATCTATTGCATCCTTAACCATGACAATAACCGCCGCTTCCATCGCAGTCACCGTCAAGGCGGAATAAAACCGCGGAATCTGGGCATATTCGCCCGGCGTATCAATCGCGCCGCCGACAAAACAAATATCCTGGGTTTTTCTTACAACACCACCGGCCTTTTGCAGCGCTAGAATAAGCGAAGTCTTTCCCATTCCTACCGGACCGACAACCATAACTTTCATGCTAGGACCTCGTAACCTTAGCTCCGGTAAACGCTAACCGCTCTGATAAAAGGTTAGTTACCTGCATAAGAGCAGTCTCTACCGCCGATACACTACCGGCAATCACCAAAGAACCGGTAAACCGGTCCAAAAAACCAATCTCTACCGCCGCTGTTTTGGTAGCAGTATCAGCAGCGATAATTGCTGCTTCACAAGGCGTTATTGTAAGAATACCTACGGCCTGACAGTTAGTAAGTCCCAGTTTCTCACATAATTGCGGCTTAGGATTGGCAATCAAATGAGCCAATGTCACTTGCTTGCCTGGTACATATTCCTGAACAACTCTCGGCTTTTCCACTGCCATGCCCATCCCCCATTATTCAAAGGTTTGCCTAACTAATTTGCTTTATCTTCCTTTCATCCTTGATACGTTTTTGCCACTTTAACGCAAAATCTTGTCGTCAAATGATACATAACGTTTTCCCTATAACAGGTCGTAAAATAACGCCGAATATTTTGCGAATATTCGGCGTTTTATTGCGCACAACAAAAAAGAGAACCATATTATCCTGGCTCTCTCACTTCACATTTTTATCTCGTTAATTTTTCTTAGCCGGAGAAACTTTATTATAGCATTGGCATCGAAACTGGTTAGGCGTAACACCAACAATCTGGCGAAAAACCTTACAAAAATAACTGGCATCCTGATAGCCGCATTCCAGCGCAATACGGACAACATTCAAATTTGGTTCATGCAACAGCCTTTTAGCCCGTTCAACTCTGGTTTTAGTTAAAAACTCCACAAAATTACAACCCTGTTCCTGTTTAAACACTCTGCTAAAATAAAACGGACTTAGATGAACTGTCTTAGCGACTTCTTCCAACATCAGATTGCGGTTGCAATTATGAACAATATAATCACAAGCCTGGCTAACCACCCTGGCATTTACAGTATTGCACTTCTCAACCATGTTATCCATCAAATCGCCCATAGAATCTGTCAACAGTTGATGAACTTGGCTTTGGCTCCGGCATTTCGCCAACTTGCTAATTAAAGAAAAGTTCTGCAGCGTCATCTTCTCCAAACTAGCCCCACCCTCAACCGCCGCCCTTGAAAGCACAACCAGCAATTCCAACGCATACGCTTTTACTGTCTCAATATTAGTCTTTATCCGTAATAATTCCTCCAGCAGTAAATTCAGTTTTTCTTTCGCCGCCTTACGATCGCCGCAGCGTATCTCATTCAGTACCGCTCTTTCATTTTTGAAAGGATATTCGAAAACACTGTAGCTGCTTGGCAGATCGTCAAAAAAGACAACTGCGTTGGTATCAAGAAAAAAGCCCTGCTGATACGCACTCATGGCCTCCATGTACGATTTATATACCTCTCTGGCATCATTATAATAGCACCCAACCCCAATAGTAACTGTATTACCAACCTCCGCCAGCAAACTTGCTTGAATATTTTCGGTCTTCTGTCTGATAACCTTTTTAACCCTTTGCCAGTTTTCGTCAGGAGCCACGCCAAAAACCACCGCAATCCGTTCATCCGAAATCGGCATTACCAGTGAATCGTCACCGGCAGATTCGCAAACTTTTATCGTCATCTTGTTCTTCATCAACTGTATTCTTTTCTCACTATCATTACGAACCAAATTATTAAAATAGTCAATACCAATAACAATAGCCACCCCAGGATCATTTCGCATACCCAAAAAAGCAGCACGCTGGCGCAGCAGCGGCAAATCATCAAAGCAACCTGTTACCAGCTCTTGTACAAATGACATTTGAATAAATGGCATTGCCTTATTCAAATTCTGACGAAGCTCTATTTCGGCCAAATCTTTTTCCCTAATCTGCTTGAGCTGGCCAACGACTTGCCGGAAAACCTTAACCAGATCCGGGGTCCGAACCGGCTTAAGCAGATACTCCGCCGTGCCTAAAGCAATAGCCTGACGGGCATAATGGAATTCCTCAAATGCGGTAAGAATGATGATTTTACACTCCGGCAAAAAGGTTTTTATTTGTTTTGTTGCTTCAAGGCCGGTAATCCCCGGAATCCGAATATCCATAACAATAATATTCGGACGCTCGGCTTTGGCAATCTCAACAGCACTTTCCCCATCGCCGGCTTCACTAATAAACCCTATTTCAGAACAGTGCTTTTCCACAATCAACCTTATAGCCTGCCGCTCCAGTTCTTCATCATCAACAATTAGTAACTTGTACATAGCACGAAATTCCTCCCGCCAAATGCTCAGTACCGCGAAAAGGGTAAATAAATCCGGACTACAGTGCCCCCTCCCGGCTGACCATTAATTATAACGCCATATTCGCTGCCAAAATGATTTTGAATTCGTTTATGTACATTGATAATTCCTAAGCCGGTTGTCTGCCCTTTTGACACAGCTCGTTTCTCCTCCCGGAAAATCTCTCCTATCCGTTCGGCACTAACCCCAATGCCACTATCGGCAATAACTATCATCAGCTTATTATCCTGAATATCGGCGGTAATCTGAATTGTTCCGCCTTCTTTTTTAGGCTCTAAGCCGTGAATAATGGCGTTTTCCACCAAAGGTTGAAGTGTCATGACCGGAATGTTCATCTCTTCTAACTCCGCCGGCACATTGATATCAACACTAATACGATCGCCGAACCGTACTTGCTGAATCAATAAATAATCTTTAATAGAATGGATTTCATCGATTAGCGTGTTAAACTGATCTATATTACGCAGATTGTTTCGCAATAAGCCAGCTAACGCATAAACCATCTCCTGGGTACGCTCAGCCCCCTCCAGCAGCGCCAATCTGGCGATAGTATTTAATGTGTTAAATAGGAAATGAGGATTAACCTGAGACTGTAAAGCTTTGAGTTCATTCGCCTTCAGCAGTGTCTCCAGATCCGCCTTGGCCTTCATTTCAGTCATCAGCTGACGCTGAATAATATTGGCAAATCCTATCTCGACAATATAGTTTGACATAATATAGAGCAGGTCGGCAGCCGCCTTAATTCTGTTTTCTGGCACCACTTCGATAGCATTATACAGCTCAGCCAAAATATCAAGATTAAAGCCTGCATTTTCTACTTGCCGCCACTTCTCAGCTTTAATACCATTACTGACCCCTACCATAACTACCTGGCCAGCCAAAAAGGCCCCCAAATATTCATTATTAACAATAATGGGAGCTGCAAGATCGGTTAGACCCAAGTGACAACTATAAACTACTGGCTGCCGCTTTTCGGTTGCTGTGCGTCCACCATGATCATCACACTCCATACACCGAAGCAAGCCTGCCGGAGTTGCTCGAACAAAGTTACAAAATTCAGTAAAATTACTTGGTAAAGTAACCGGTTTGCCGTCAACACCCACAATAATTGCCGCCAAGCCAGTCGCTTCGCAGAATTTGTCCTGTATGTCCTGCAATATCTTGGTATTTACAATTTCACCTAATGCAAAGCTATTGTAATTTTGCATCAGTCCACCCCCAACATAGCAATTGGGAAAATATTGCTTTACTATGTTGGTAATATTTGGACATTTATGTTTATTTCTCCTTTATAGCGCAAAAAAAGACTACATATTAGCAAAAATAAACCATGCTCATATCGAAGCTTTTAACTCCACCTCGCGCAGATTAAACTCCGACATCCTAGCCATGTTTTTTACTGCATCAAGCATTGCTTTTAAAAGTCCGATCATCAATACAGCGCCAGTTCCCTCACCCAAGGCCAGATTAGCTCTTAACGGTACTTCATCAACCAAAATTCCTCCCAATAGTAATGCGTATACCATTCCCGGCTCCTTGGATAAATGCGAAGGTATTGCATACTGCTTTACCATTTCATTAACTCGGCTGGCACAGACATAGGCGACAGCGCTGATAAACCCGTCAATAACAAAAGGAATATTTAGCACCGCACATTTTTGCATTGCGGCACACATAGCTACAATATCAAAGCCACCCAAACACCGCAAAATGTCATGCGGATTATGCATACTGTCGCGATGAACAGCCATTCCCTTGGTAATAACATTACGCTTTATTTTTATAACATCACTATTAGGTGGACTAGCACCATAGCCAACGACAAATTCCGGCTCAATACCGGTAAGAGCGTGAAGCACGGCTGACGATGTGGTAGTATTGCCAATCCCCATTTCGCCGAAAGACAAGAGATTACACCCCTGTTCTTTAACCAGCTTCTCTACAACCCCGGCCGCAGAAGCTTGAACAAAATTATACTCGCTTTCACTCATCGCTGGTTCCTTCACAAAGTTTCTGCTGCCCCTAGCTGCTTTACAATCAATCCCCACCGGTTCAAAAGAATTAACCCCAACGTCCACCACCACACAAGGAATCCCATACGCGTGACAGAAAGAATTGATGGTAGCACGGCCGTCAACCATATTCTTTGCCTGAAGATATGTGATTTCAGGCGGAAACGTAGCTACGCCTTCCGCCACAACACCATTATCAGCAGCAAAAACAATGTGATACGGACTAAAATCCTGCATCCCGCCCCAGCTCATCAGCACTTTTTTCGCGTATTTTTCCATAAGCCCTAAGCTTCCTGGCGGTTTAGCCATTCCCTCAATAAGCTCATCAATATTCACTGAGTTATCCATAATGTCTCCTTTATTTTTAATTATCCTAAAATGCCCTGCCGATAGCATCAGCGGTTACAATAGCCGCATATACCGTTTCTGGTGTTACTGTAAATGGCTCATTAAATATGGTTTCATCTTCCGCACAAGTCGCTTTAGCGACTTTTCGTATTTTCTCCTCTGTGACATCAGTAACGCCAATCTCTTTTAAAGTAACCGGCAAACCTACCGAGCGACAAAAATTAATTACTTCTTCCAACGCTTCCATTGACTGATTTTCAAGAACCATTTGAACAAGAGTCCCAAAAGAAACTTTCTCGCCATGATAAGCTTGATGCGTTTCTTCTAAAACTGTCAACCCGTTATGAACAGCGTGCGCAGCAGCTAACCCGGAACTTTCAAACCCCAAGCCGCTTAAAAGAGTGTTAGCTTCAATAACTTTTTCCAGTGCCTCGGTCACTACGCCATGTTCTGCCGCTTTTTTAGCTTGATAACCATACTCAATCAAAACTCTATAGCATAAATTAGCCAGACTAAGTGCTGCAGTAGTAGATAATCCCCCCGGCATATTCTTCGCAAAAGCCTTGGAACAAGCATCAGCTTCAAACCAAGTCGCCAATGCGTCGCCCATCCCTGAAACAAGCAGCCGTACCGGTGATTTAGCAATAATACTTGTATCTACTAGGACAAGATCAGGGTTTTTCGGTAACATCAGATACGATTCAAAAATACCCTCAGCAGTATAAATAACTGCCAACGCACTACACGGCGCATCAGTGGCCGCAATTGTCGGAACTATCGCCACCGGCAGCTTAGCATATAAAGCCGCTGCTTTTGCAGTATCCAAAGTTTTTCCACCGCCAACTCCGACAATAATATCTGAGCTGTCTTCTTCTGCCATAGCTGCTATTCTATCAATCTCCTGCCTTGAACATTCACCGCCAAAGTTTGCAATTTGAAAAGCAATTCCGCTATCCGCCAAACTAGCCTCAAGACTATCTCTTACCGCAATAATTCCACTTCGTCCTCCAAGCACCAAAGCTTTTTTCCCATAACCGGCAATTTCTCTGCCTAAATCTTTTATTACTTCTGGCCCCTGCACGTAGCGTCCCGGAGAAATCATAATCTTCTTCATTAGATCGCCACCTTCACAATATTGCTGTTAAACACCATTCATTTCATTTACATTAATTTCCTTTAAATAATATTGTCCTGATATAGTACTATCTTGCAGCTTTATCTCGTTAACAGGCTGCTCCTTCTAACGCAAGACTCACTTATCTTAATAAAAAAGAAATGTCGCTTTCAGGCTTCTTAGCTCGAAAGCGACATTTCACGTACTATATGGCGTCCAGATCACGACTAGCTACAATATCCACGCCCAATTTAAGAATATCAGACAAAATAACATCGCCTTCCTTGATCGGTGCCGAAACAGTAACATTTGCCAAACAGCGGGCACAAGAAATAATTTTGTCTTTCGGTAACAACTGCCTGGAAATAACAGGCAGAAGCGGCAGTTGACCGCCGCTGACCCGAACGGTAGTAGTCAACATCCGCTTTGGCGCTATTACTTCCTCCCTGGCATACGCCTCACCGCGCGGACAGCCAAACTCAGCCACAGTTTTAACCTTTCCGTCAGCTATGGTCACATCGCCCACACAGCTTAACGGGCATACAATACAACTAACTCGACGTTCTTCTTCCATATTCATAACCACCTTAATGTTTCAGGACGACAGTAATATCGTCACCAATTTTTTTAATATTTTCGACCGGTAAATCAACCACAATCATTTCGCCGGGCTTAGCCACCCTCAACTTGCGTTCCAACAATACCTGTCCATCGCTTAGAATGGCAAGCGTTACATTTTTCTCAGGCTTTTCAACCCGCATATATAACCGGACCGGTTCAGTATTGCCGCTAACCGCACGAATAACCTGCGGCACCGCCGTTCGAACACCATTCGCAGCCTTAACCGTTATTAAGCAGCCACAATCTCCCATCTTACCGTTGGCATGCCACGCAGCATATTTTCCGGCAATCTCGCCCTCCTCTGAAACAAAGTCAACTAAATCATGTACATGAACAACATTTCCTGCCGCAAAAAAACCCGGCAAACCAGTCTGACGTAATTGGTCAACCACGGGCCCGGAGGTACGCCCGTCCATCTCAATTCCTAGCTCCCGCGACAATTCGTTTTCTGGAATAAGCCCAACCGAAAGCAAAAGACAGTCGCATTCCAAATAAAACTCGGTCCCGGCTATCGGCCGCATAGCAGCGTCAACCTTGGCACAAGTAACACCAGTTACCCTCCCATTACCATGCACAGCCAAAATAGTATGCGACAAATAAAGTGGTATATTATAATCTTCCAAACACTGTACAACATTGCGGGTTAACCCGTTGCTATATGCCATAATTTCAAGCACTGCCTCTACCCTCGTGCCCTCCAGTGACATACGCCGGGCCATAATCAGGCCAATATCTCCGGATCCCAGAATCACTACTTTTTTCCCAGGCAAATAACCTTCCATATTGACCATTCGTTGGGCGGCGCCAGCAGTAAATACCCCGGCCGGTCGGCTCCCAGGTATACGGATAGCGCCCCGGGTACGTTCCCGACAGCCCATTGTAAATATGACTGCCTTAGCAGTAATTTTTATCATTCCATCGCGGGAATTTACAGCAACAATTGTTTTATCCGCCGCAACTGCCAACACCATAGTATCAAGCATAACTGTAATATTTGATCGCGCCTCGACCATCTTTATATATCTAAGAGCGTATCCTGGCCCGGTAAGCTCTTCTTTAAAGCGGTGCAACCCAAAGCCATTATGAATGCACTGCTGCAATATTCCCCCTAATTCTCGGTCGCGCTCAATCACAAGCACTCGCGCAGCACCATTATCACTGGCGCTCACAGCCGCCGCCAGCCCGGCTGGACCGCCGCCGATAATTACTACGTCAAAGATTTCTTCATGCATCACCAGTCACCTCACAACTCCCAGGGATTTTATTAAAAAACAATTGCGAATCAGCAGTATCTTTAATAACAGCGGTTATTGGAATATTTAGCTCACGCGCTAAGATAGCCGTTACCCGCGGCCCGCAGAATCCCCCCTGACATCGCCCCATACCGGCCCGTGTACGCCGCTTGACACCATCAACGGTTCGTGCCCCACATAAACTATGGATAGCGGCCACAATTTCGCCTTCGGTTACAGTCTCACACCGGCAAATAATTCGTCCATAAAGCGGATTTTCCTTAATTGCGGTCATTTTTGCCTCGTCATCAAGCTGACTAAAAACCAGCTTAGGAGGATTTACCGGATTAAAGTTAGTATTCGGCTTAAGTTCTAGCCCTAACTCACCAAGAATACCTACAACCATTTCACCAATCGCCGGAGCAGCCGTAAGACCAGGCGATTGAATACCTGCTGCATGCACTAATCCCTTAGTTAAATTTGACGCCCTAATGACAAAATCGCCACAATCGGCTGCCGCCCTAAGACCAGCAAACTGGGTAATAGACGACGTCAAGGGAATATTAGGCACTAACTTCTGGGCTCTAGCAACAATTTCAGCCAACCCTCTTCCCGTTGTCGCTAAATCACCCTTATCATCACTATCAGTAGCATTCGGTCCGATAAATACATTGCCATGAACAGTCGGCGCCACTAAAATCCCTTTCGATACCTTGCTCGGCGTTGGGAAAACAATTGTCTTAACCAAATTGCCAACTGCTTTGTCAAAAAGTATATACTCTCCTTTACGCGGCTTAATTGTAAAGCTGTCATCGCCAGCTAACCGGCTAACATTATCAGCCTCAATTCCAGCAGCATTTATTATATATTTTGCGGCAATAAATCCATCCGGCGTATATACACCGGTTACCTTTCCCTCAATTACCTCAATCTTGGTAACAGGGCAATTAATCCGCACCTCTACACCATTTTGTACAGCATTTTCCGCAAACGCCAGCGCCGCGCCAAAAGGCCACATAATACCGCCTGTAGGCGCATACAAAGCACCTACAACCTCAGCCGACAAGTTCGGCTCCCTTGTCAAAGCCTCTTCCCGCCCAATGATCTTCAGGCCTTCTACACCGTTCTTCTGACCACGCACTTTTAATTCGGCTAGCACATCCATTTCCTCATTATTAGTCGCAACAACCAATGAACCAGTCAAATCCAGTTCCAAACCAAGTTCATGCTTCAACTGCCGGTACAATTCATTCCCCCGAACATTCAGCAAGGCCTTTAAACTTCCCTCCGGAGCATCAAATCCGGCGTGCAAAATAGCACTATTCGCCTTGGTCGTACCCATAGCCAAATCAGGATATCGCTCAAGCAGTACGGTATCAAGTTTATATTTACCCAGTTCTCTGGCGATGGCCGCACCGACAATTCCGCCACCTATAATGACTACATCAGCCTTCCAGCTATTTTCCATATTATCCCCCTTGTGCACAGTAAAACTTATTGTAACAGGCCTAAAAAAAGGCAAAATGGTCCCCTGGTAACTATCTAGTACCGAGGACCATCTCTTATACTCTAAGTCCTTAAAATATTCAATTAATAATCAGTCTTCCCAATCCATGACGCGCTTAACAGCTTTTTGCCAGCCCCTATATAACTTGCTGCTTTCATCATCAGCCAAATTCGGCTCAAACCTTCTGTCCAGTTTCCAATTCTTGACCAGATCAGATTTATTGTCCCACACGCCGACCGCCAAACCTGCAAGATAAGCAGCTCCTAGCGCCGTAGTTTCAGTAACTTGAGGCCTATCTACCGCTACACCGAGAATATCGGACTGAAACTGCATCAGCACATTATTGACAACCGCACCGCCATCCACCTTTAACGCTTGTAACTTGATAGCAGAGTCGGCCTCCATAGCATTCAATACATCCTTGGTCTGGTATGCCATTGAATCAAGAGTTGCACGAACAATATGCGCTTTTGTCGTACCACGGGACAACCCTAAAATTGCACCTTTGGCCTTCATATCCCAATATGGTGCCCCAAGCCCAACAAACGCCGGCACAACATACACGCCATCAGCATCCTTTACTTTATTAGCAAAGTACTCCGAATCTGGTGCAGTCTCAATCAGCTTCAACCCATCACGCAGCCATTGGACTGCCGCTCCAGCCACAAAGATGCTTCCCTCCAGTGCATACTGGACTTTACCGTCAACCCCCCAGGCAATAGTTGTTACTAGGCCGTTTTTTGATTCAAATAGCTTATCACCAGTATTCATAAGCATAAAACAGCCAGTACCATAAGTATTCTTCGCCATCCCTGGTTCGAAGCAAGTCTGACCAAACAAAGCCGCTTGCTGATCACCGGCCGCTCCGGCAATAGGAATAGACGCACCCAAGAAAACACCTGGATCAGTATTACAGTATACCTCGCTGGACGACCTGACAGATGGCAGCATTGAAACCGGTATCGACAATTCCTTTAGAAGTTCCTCATCCCATTTGAGTTCGCGAATATTATACAATAAAGTCCGGGATGCATTGGAATAGTCCGTAACATGGGCCTTGCCGCCACTCAGTTTCCAAATCAGCCAAGTTTCAATAGTGCCGAACAATAGATCGCCTTTTTCAGCCGCCGCCCGGGTACCATCCACATTGTCCAAAATCCATTTTACCTTAGTACCTGAAAAATACGCATCAATAACCAATCCGGTCTTATACTTAACTGTCGCCTCCAGCCCCTTGGCTTTTAGAGCATCACAAATATCCATCGACTGGCGAGACTGCCATACAATAGCGTTATACACCGGTTTGCCGGTATTTTTATCCCACACCACGGTTGTTTCACGCTGGTTTGTAATTCCAATGGCCGAAATATCGTTCGGACTAATCCCTGCTTTAGCTAACGCTTCAGCGGCAACACCAATTTGGGTACTCCAGATTTCTTCGGCATTATGTTCAACCCATCCTGGCTTCGGAAAAATTTGCGTAAATTCTTTTTGTGCTATGGAGACTATATTCGAATTTCGGTCAAATACTATTGCCCGTGAGCTAGTCGTCCCCTGATCTAATGCCAGAATATATTTTTTTTCCATAACAAACCCCTCCCCATATTAGTTCAGATCAACCATCCCGAGCTCTCTACTTATAAAATGCCACCCACTTTAGCAATCACATACGCAATTCCTCCGCCAACCAACGGCCCAACAACCGGAATCCAAGCATAGCTCCAGTCCGAGCCTCCCTTTCCGGCAATTGGCAAAATCGCATGAGCAATCCGGGGTCCCAAATCACGGGCTGGATTAATAGCATAGCCAGTAGGCCCTCCAAGGCTTAAGCCTATCGACCACACCACGATACCAGCTAAATAAGGTCCGACACCAGCTGGAATAGCCCCTACCGGTTTAGCACCCATTGCAAAAAACGCTAACATCAACATCGCCGTAGCAATAATTTCACAAGTTAAATTGGCTACAGAGTTCCGGACCTGAGGTGCGGTACAAAATACGCCCAATTTAGCCGCCTTATTATCAGTAAGTTCCCAGTGCGGCAGAAAAGCCAGCCATACAATTGCCGCACCAACAATACCGCCTGCCAGTTCTACAATCATCGTAAATATAGCCTGCTCAATAGTATAAAGACCAGCCATCGTTCTGGCTAAAGTTACAGCAGGGTTTAAATCAGCATTTGGAGCACCAAGTGAAACAGCGGTAAATACCCCCAAAACCACAGCAAATGCCCACCCGGCAGTTACTACAATCCAGCCGCCACCTTCGGCTTTGGAATTTTTCAACGTCACATTAGCGCAAACACCGCATCCTAAAAGCATTAAGACTGCCGTACCTAAGAACTCACCAAATAAATTAGTCATCCTCACTCCAGCCTCCTCTGTTTTTTGTTTTTTCTGAACATTATACTTTTAAGCCACCCCCTTGTTTCCATCCCCCCTCATAAAAATAAAAATGCCAAATTGCTCTAAACGAATAATCGTTCAGACACAATTTGGACATCTCTTTTACTCTAGTCCAAAAATATACAATTAAACCTCTATAAATAGCAGCCCATACGCTGCAATTTATCCATTTTTACGTGCACTGCCCTTTAGTGAACACTGATTCCACAAATCGCGTTCACTACTGCTGACGGCGCATATCCCATTATTAATCGCGCTGTTAACATCCTCTACCGTAGAAATAAGACCGCCCCCCAATACAGGCAACCCGGTAGCCTTAATAATTTTGTCAACAGCCACTGCCGGCACTGATCCCGGCAATACTTCGATAGCATCAGGTTTAAATGCCTCCAATAAGTTAACACCTGTACGCAACGCCTCAGAATCCATTAAAAACAGACGCTGGATAACAATCACGCCTTCCTGATGGGCAACTTTAGCAAGATGAGTTTTAGTTGTTATTATTGCATTAACACCCATTTGGGCTAAATACTTTACCCCAGCTTTATCTTTACCGATCCCGCTAAGCAAATCCAGATGAACAATAACTCGTTTCTTTGCTTCTTGGGCCTGCTTTAACATACCTGGCAAAGAAAGAATATCCCCAAACAACAGGATTAAACTGGGCGAATTGGCATGAGCCAGAGCAAACTGAAAGTCTTCAGCTGTGCGTATCGCCGGTATGACATACCCATCACACAGCTTTTTAATCAAACTATTCATTACCAGCACCTTCATTCTGCTATGTTCAAATCAACTACCCTATTTGATTCCAGTCAAAAAATAATAGTCTAAATATTCTATACTATATATTTATATATTTTTCGAAATATTCCTTCATGGTTATTTTACTTTCAATAAATTTTTTCTACAATAACCCACTAGCTCTAAGCGCCAATATAAGTGAGTACAATAATATAGCAACGCTTTATATAAATTAGCTCTTTGCCTTGACGCCGGAGAGCATTTTATCTTAGTATAGTTTATAAAGTTATAGTATCCTATTATAGCGCGTTTTTAGAAGGAGAATAAAAATGGCCAAGATACCTAAGAACCGGCAAGATTCCGAGATGATTGGCAGTTGGCAAGAACAGACCAACTTTGAACATGTCAGTGACGGCTATGCCAGTCAGCCTGTCGTTAAACCACCAAAAAACGAAACAGCAAAATCGTCCTATGCCACCTTTTTCACTCCGGAGTTACAGGAAGATCTCGGTAAGGCTTTACTAACACTCAAGTTAAATCTGTATAAAGAAGGTATTGTCGATTATGCCATAAAAGTATCGTGCGAAACCAATCAAGTCGTGCTTAAAGCTGTACCCTTGAACAAACAGCCCAAACAACGCTAATACATACATTCATAAATCTGCTTCCACGGCTATTACTTAAAACAATAATTGTTAAGCAACCTGAAAGGTCTGAAGTCTGCATTAAGCAGGTGCCAGGCCTTTTAATAATTTTCAAGATTACTTTTGCCATCTGTCCCGGCATCTTTGGCAGCAACATTTTTATACGCAATATCGCTTCTGAAACTCCTTGGCGTGTTCTAACGTCATCAGCGCAGTTTCTTTTGTATTTGCCAGCTTGACCAAATAAGTTTTATTCCCCCAGGGGAAGATCTCCACAACCATATCAGGGTTAATAATAAACCCCTTATGACAACGAAAGAACCGATACCTTGCCAAACGGTCTTCCAAACTCTGAAGCGACTCATTGGTCTGAATAACGCTATCGCCTATAACATATATCATCGTTTTGCGCTCGCTGCGCGTCACTAAAATAATATCAGAAACATTTATAAATATACTTTTCTCATTGGACAGGACCTTAAGTTTAAACTGTTCACCTTCGAAAAACGTTTTTTCACGCTTGAAAAGAGCAGCTTGTTCTCTTCCTTTTTTAAGATTCTTAATCCGATTTAACGTTTGCCGCACTCGCTGCTTATTAATTGGCTTAACCAAATAGTCAAAGGCATACACTTCAATAGCTTCATGAGTATAGCATTTATAGCCAGTGGCAAAAATTATAAAAATTTGAGGGTTAATATCAAAAATTTCTCTGGCCGCCTCAAGACCGGTTCTTTCCGGCATATCAATATCCAAAAATACAACATCCGGCTCCAGATCTTCAACCATCTGAACCATTTGACATCCATCTTTTGCTTCACCGATGATATCTATCCCAGGAATTTCCCCAAGAACGTCTTTTAAAATCTGTCGCATAAAAGAATCATCATCAGCAATAATTACCTTCAACATAGTTAAAATACCCCATCCCAAAAATGTTACTCATAATCTATAGCTGATCCGCCCTTGAAATTGCTTATCCGCTCCTGGAAAATTAAAATAAGCAACCTTAACTTTTTTAGCCCCCTTTCCTACAATATCAATAATAAATTGTCTATGACACAGTTATAATTGCTCTACTAAATAGAGCAATTATCTTAAATAATGTTAATACACCACTTATTATGCCACTGTTTTCTTGGCGTTAAAGATATCCACCTGTTTATCAAAATAAATCATATTACTTCCGCATATCCCAAAGCACACTGCGAATAACAGTACGAAGTATATTAATATATTTCCAAAGGTTCCATTGCACCTTAGTTCAATATACTACACTAATTTAATATTCACCATCACCCACATGAGCGATTTTTATAAAACATCATTTTTATATACTCGCAAATTAAAGCGTTTTGTGCAAAACTTTTATTTTTCTCTCTATATACAAAAAACGACAACTTTTATCTATTAAGATGCCTGGCTACCATTTTTCACCATTATTCGTCAGTTTCTAAGAAGGATTTTTTTTTTTTATCCAGAAAATTGTTAAATAAAGTATTATTAAAAAGTTTTAACCAAATTTAGAAGGAATATTCTTATCAACTTATATTTTACATTCTAAATATGGCCCCTGCCACTTAAATAAATTCCTTTATTATATTCATTTAGTTGCAATCAACAAGGATGATGCTTTTTATGTATATATCTGAGGCTGAACTATTACGGCTTAATAAAACTACTCTGGCAATACATGCATGTACAGATATTAACCTTTTTGAGATTACCCTGTTACGTAAATTACAAGAATTAGTTTTATACGATAATGGCGGCTATTTTCATCCCGATCCAGCTACTCGCAGTATACCCAGTGGAATTTTATTAGATATTGACCCCCAAATATTTCAAAACTACAAAGCCATGTATGAAAAAATAGATTTTTATTTAAAGCATCTATTTTCTACCACAATACTACTATCAACCGAACGAAGGTCTGACCATCCTGATTATCCCACTTGGCTAAAAATGCCCCACTTCACCGAATTTTATCTGCCTAACAAGCTCTATCACATGGCAGTTATTAACGTTGTAAATCTCGGAAACTTCTCTGGAAGAATATGCATGTACAGAAAACAATCACGGGATGGTTTTAGCGATAATGAAATGCTACTGTTCAAATTAGCGAGTATGCATATTCAAGCGGTATATGGAAATCTCAAAGCAGCAGAGTTATTCACCGACAATTGGAAGAAATTAAACCAATCGACTCAAGCAATATGTCTTTTTGATCAAAACTTCAATTGTATTTATTGTAATCACCGGGCAAATATGCTATTTAAGCAACATTCCGTTCATCACTTATATTCTAATATCCACGAAATTTGCCGAAGCTTCGCCGCCAACTACTATAACACATTCTATACGCCCCAATATTCTGGAACACTAAGTTATACTAGAACCAAAATAAATTATAGCTGTACTTCCTATATTTATCACGAACAGCGATATTTCCAAATTGTATTTGATTACCATATTAAATTAATTTTGTTTAAGTAAACACCACCAACCAAACCATCATCGACTTCTGTATCGAAGTTACTAATTTTAACTGAAATTAATAAACTATCAAATTATTGTTCTCTGTTGCTTTAATAGCCCTTACCCCTTCTCGACTTCAATAAATAACCAGTATTGATCAATTTAAGAGTATAATTCCATTAAGCAAGCAGATGAGGGTGAGCTTTCGATGTATATATCAGAAAATGAACTGCTTCGGTTCAATGACATTGTTATGGCACTGCATGAATGCGCCAGTCTGGACTTATTTGAAAGTACTCTTTTATACAATTTGCGAAAATTAGTTATATATGATAATGGCGGCTATTTTCATCCTGACCCAATTACTCGCAGTATAATTGGCGGAAAATTATTAGATACTGACCCGCAGATATTTAAAAACTATAAAAATACGTATGAAAAGTACGACTTTCACTTAAACCATTTATTTTCTACAAAAGTATTACCTACCGAGCGCAGATCCGATTCTACCTATTTTAAGACTTGGAAAAAATCTCCCAGTTTTACCGAATTCTATCAGGCTAATAATCTCTATCATATGGCAGTTATTAATGTGGTAAATCAAGACAACTTTACTGGAAGAGTTTGCATGTACAGAAAACAATCACGGGATGATTTCAGCGATAGCGAAATGATACTCTTCCATTTATTAAGCGACCATATCCAATCAGTATATGCCAAGCTTCGAACGGCTGAGCTATGCTCCGGAGCCTGGAACGTATTGGAACATTCCGCTCAAGGAGTATGTCTTTTTGACCAGAATCTTCATTGTTTTTATGTCAATCAACAAGCAAATTTTTTATTTAAGCAAAATTCCTTTCACGACCTATATTACCGCTTGCAAGAAATCTGCCGCGAATTCGCCGTCTTTAATCGTGGCTCATACTATACGCCAACCCGGGCCGGAACACTTGATTATAAGTTTTTCACGATAAATTATAGTTGCTTTTCCTACAATCATAATGAAAAGCAATATATTCAAATCGTTTTTGACTATTACGAAAAAGAAACCTACTCAAATATGAAAAAAAAGCATAAAGATCTTTTCACCGAACGGGAAAAAATGATTATTGAACTTATTGCTCAGGGAAAAACCAATAAAGAAATAAGCAACCTGTTAATAATTAGCCTAAATACCGTGAAAACCCATATAAAAAACATGCTGCTGAAAACAGGCACGCCTTCACGGGCTGCCCTCGCAGTCAAAGCCTTGCCGCACTTTGCCTCCGCCAACTGCTCTCACAAGCAATAATAAATTAGAACCAACCTGAAGCCTCTATACCATTTTAATATAATATTCTTTACTGCCCTCAAAATAAAGAATAGCTAAGGCTCTACTAATGGAGCACAGCTATTCTTTTTCGTTCAACTATACAATTCATCGTAATACTACTTTAGATATCGACTTAATTTTTAGGAAACACTACGCATTATTCTGGGCATTTCAATACGAGGCAGAATACCTCTGAGTGTTCGATATTTTCGTGCATCAAGCTCATATATAAAGTCTTTAGGTTCAGCCTTCCACACGCACACTTCTCCAATAGAACCATACATACATTCTCCCGCCATTTTAAATCCCAGTTTAGGCATCATTGTTATCACTGGTTTATTTTCCTTTTTAGAGACATTAACCACAACGCCACATTTACAATATTTTGCAAACAGCCAGAGAAAGTAATATGACGCCAGCGATACTGTCGAACCTCGGTGTTCCTTAATAATAGCATGCCTAGAATAATACATTAGCGTTCCATATTGCTCATAGTATGACTTAAAATCGAAATACCGTTCTAATGATATCGAACCTGGCAATTTGCCTACTTCACAGGTCGCTGTCGCTATAGGAATGTCACCTTTCTTCCATAATATATGATACTCATTTGGATTATTTCCAACTACTAGATCTTGTTTAGAATAGCCTTGCTCTTTACCAAAAACCTCACTTCTCACATAAAAAACATCCTGCAAGTCCTCTTTAGTTTCCGCTAAATGCATTGTAATCTTTCCACTCATAACACCATTCCACCCAACTTTGTTTATTTATACATATCCTTGTTCGAAATTCGACAAGTTCAATATACTATAACTTGATTAATCAATACCATCGCCCATATGGGTGATTTTACCATTTTTTACTCAAAAAGACATCAAACTATTTTTTTAGTCTTTAAAAATGAGCAATAAAAACGAGCCGCTTAAATTCCGTCAATTTACAAAGTCCTGCTAAACACCAAGAGTTCTTGTCCATCACGCTATTGCATAAAATAAAGCAATGCTAATTCCTATTCACTGAGGTGAAAAAGCTTGGAAGAATTTAAATCAGCCTCATATGATTCCATATTTTCCCACTCAACCCCAAACGAAATAACTTTATTCTTTTTTTTATTAGGTCTTTCTGTTGAGCAATCATTAACCATTGATGAACTTAATAGCCTGGCAAATGGATTATTTTTAATGGCGCAAGTAATGTTCACTATTGCTGCCCAATTAAATACTTGCAAAAACAAATTGACGAATTGAAAAGTGTTTAAAAACTTACACTTTTCAGCAGGTATTTTATAAAAAATATCTCAAATGTAATATCAATCAAAAAAGCCAAGCTATCAGTTTGTCTCTATTGTATACACTCGTTTGACCGAATTAGATCAACTTTATATACAAAATATACAATCCTAAAATTCACAAGCAGTTTCAAACCTGCCCATAGATCCGTACTTTGATCCTGTTTTATCAGCATTAATAAAATTTTGTTGTATCCTATTAGACGTACTATCACTGATAACACCCATTTTTCCCGAGGGTTTAGTGCCAAATGAATTCATTCTCTTTACTGATTGGCATAGATCTTGCTGTATTAATACAGTGAGTCATGAAGGTAGTTATCAAGGTTATACTTTCCAGTAAAAAAATTAAAGATATTTAGGAGGCACGAAAATGGGAATCGGAACTTACGAAGCATATAAAGAGCGCCTACTCAAAATGAAACCCAATGTATATTTAAATGGTAAAGCGGTTGACCGTTCAGGCAGCTGGATTGATGGTGGCTGTTATGTTATGAAGCAGACCTATGATATGGCCAATGATCCTGAGTTTGAGGATGTATGCACGGCGACCTCTCACCTTACTGGTAAAAAAATTAATCGTTTCACTCACATTCATCAATCCAAAGAAGACTTACTCAAAAAGCAACTGATGACAAGGTTACTCTGCCACCGTGTTGGCGGCTGCACACAACGTTGCATGGGTGCCGACGCACTCAACTCTATTGCTGTAGTCAGCTATGATTGCGATCAGGCTTGTGGCACCAACTATCATGAACGTTTCAACAAGTATCTTTTATATTGCCAAGAAAATGACCTTATTTGCAACTGTGCTCAGACTGACGTAAAGGGTTCCCGCAATCCTAAGTACAAGAGAGCACATATGCAGCCTGATCCGGATCAGTTTGTACACGTAATTAAGACAAATGTGGACGGCATAGGCGTTGACGGAAAACCCTGTAAAGGTATTATCGTCCGCGGTGCAAAAATCTGTAACTCTAATGCTCCTTATGTTGATGAAATCATCGTCAATCCGACCAAGTTTATGGGTAAGGGCGACGAAGGCTATGCAATATCCTTTGCACTGCCAGCTGATTGGGATGGCATTAAGCTAATGGCTCTTCCTGGCCAGCATCATAAGAGAAAACACATTCAGGCTCCATTTAACCAGGTTGGCGACGTAGAATCCCTGACCATTTTTGATGATGTTTTCGTTCCTGAAGATAGAGTATTCATGAATGGTTTTGACCATCCTGATGTGCTTCAATTCGCTGGTTATCTTGCACTTATGTTCGCTCATTTCCACAGACATTCGTACACCGGCTGCAAAACTGCAGTATCAGAGGTTATCGCGGCTCAGGCAGCTCTGGTTGCCGATGTAAATGATATTGCCCAGGAGCATCACGTTCGTGAAAAAGTTTGTGAAATAATCAGTACCGCCGAGCTTGTATTCGCCGCCGGTGAGGCTTCTGCATATCGTGCAGTTAAATTCCCTAACGGCTCTTGGGTACCGGATGAAATCCTTACCAATGCAGGACGTAAGCTGGCAGGTCAGAAAATTTATCATGAATACGAAACATTGGCGGATTTGACTGGCGGCGTTTGCGCCTCACTTCCAACAGAGGAATCCTTCTATGCACCTGAGACAGCCGAGCTTTGCAATAAGTACATTATGCGAAATCCGGCATACACAGCTGAAGAAACGCATAGAGTTATGCGCATGATGGAAGATAAGCTCTGCGATGCCTTTGAGTCCGCGCAGGCTGTTGCCGGCGTACATGGCGGCGGCTCTCCTCTTATGGAAACCATCACCATGATGAGTCGTTACGACCTTGAGCCACTGAAAAATCTTGCAAAATACCTCGCTGGTTTTGATGGCGTAAAGTGCCCCCGTATCGAGCGTCCAACAGTAACTCCGCGAGCCATGCTTGACAGATTTAAAAAGACTCAGACAGAAAAAAAATAGGAATGCCTTGATCAACACAAAGTTGCGGCTGGTTTAACAACACTCCCTCCAGCTTAAACCTTCGTAGCAATAAGATTGAGAATCAAAAATACGTTATCAAAATAAAAGACACGGGAAGTATTAATACATCCCGTGTCTTTTATTTAAGCGCCATTACCATATTTTTATTATGCTTTCTCCTTCCCCTTTCTTTTAAATTACGAAAAGTTTTGGAGTAACATTAAAAATTAAACCGGAGGCAGGTTTTAAAAACCTGCCTCCGGTTTAATTTTAACGAGCCACTAATGTATATGCCTGAGCCATTAGCTTATTTCCATTTGATTACTCCGCCCATTAGGCTGGTATCTTGCTTCCAAACCAGTTCATAGGCTTCAGAAATCTTCTCGTAGTCAAATCGATGTGTAATAAGCGGTTTAATGTTAAGTGAGCCGTACTTGATAAGATCCATAACCACGCGGATATCCTCGTCGCATGTCCAAACATCAGAGTTGACATAGCGGTTAAGCTTATCCCCCATAACCGGAGGCCAAGTGCCCTTTATTTGCAAATCGGCACGACGAAGCGAGAATGGCTTGGAGTTAACATAGGTGCCGATAAGGCTTGCGCCCTTCTGCATGAGGTTGTCGTCATAGTGAGGCATATCCTCGCCATGGACCTGGGATATCATAACAACGCGGCCACGTTCTGAGACAATCTCAAAAGCCTGCTCAAGAGGCTGACGTGCACCAGTAGCTTCGAATACTACAGGAACACCGCCCCTATTAAGACTTGCGACAACTTCTTCAAGCTTACCTGGTTCTTTTTTCGGGTTTATAGCATAGTGGACGCCCATTTGCTTAGCTTTTTCAAGACGGCTGTCATCCAAATCAGTAACAATCACCGGAAGAGCCCCGGCACATCTTGCAACCTGAGCGGTTATAGCGCCGACAAAACCTTGGCCCATTACTACAGCTGGCTCGCCTAGCTGAAGACCCGAACGGCGTAAAGCATACATTCCGGTATGTGCCAAATTGAAGAACGCAGCCTGTTCCATATCAATGTCATTTGGAGCAGGCGTACAGTTATATTCATGCATAATAAGGTATTGAGCATGTTCGCCTGTAGTAACCACGGCATCGCCTACTTTGTAATCGGTCACACCTTCTCCGACTTCGACTACGCGGGCAGCCATACTATAGCCTATGTTTGTCGGCAAAGGAACAATGAAGGCGTTCATAAGGGCCCACTCGGTACCAGGACTCAATGTGCTGTATTCAGCTTTCAATAGCAGCTCACCAGGGCCAGGTTTCGGCAGGTCTTTCTCCTGCAAATAAACTTTACCATGTTCAACAACAGCATATTTTGTTTTCATAATTCTATCTCTCCCCTAAAATTATTTTTAGTGTCACTAAACTTCCACTCACCATTTTCGTTAATGAAGTCGGCACCGTATCTCAGCCATACCCAATGAGCTTTTACAGACTTGTCCTTTGTAAGCATTCCATTAATAATATGGCCCGGAGAAAACCAGACAGCTTTAGCTGTTTCATCCCCGCAACTTCAATAATAGCCTTGGTAAATACCAGAGCCTTAGACACAGTTGTTGTGATATTTAGCATATCATCTCAGTACCTTCATGTCTGTCGTAAACGCCCCAATTCATTTCGAATCTGACATCAGGTTCTTTCTTGGTAAACAACTCACAACTATCTGGATACTTTGCCGCAATGAGCAATAAGCATAGTTGTCCATAACTCTTTGGACTTTGGCTATGCTTAACCATTAAGTATCTTGTTTTCCACTGTTTTCTGATCCATCTAATTACCTCCATAATTATTTTGGGGTACTAAATAATTAAAGGCATTTCGCCATAATTATAGCTGTATGGTTCTCAGTAGTGGTTACTTGCATTATTTGGTATTTTTCTACAAAATTAGTATAATTGTTTGTATATACTAAATCTTGCTACTACTTAAATAATAACTCAAAAAATTCAATTTTGGAAATACTTAAATTTATCTATCAGTTATAACTAATTAATATTAATGAACTATCTTAAAACCTCCATTACTACCCCTGTGGTTTTCTATCGTTAAAATTCTTTACATCCGTACATTTTTCTTGACATCATTATCAATATCAAAATAATCCCTACGCGCTCAAACATTCACGGGGCGGTATCTCTTTCCTGAAATTTAATTCCCCCCAAATTACCGCCTTGTTGCAATTATAAATTCCAAAATTTTCAATGTCTCACAAGACAAGCATTGTTTTTCTCTAGCCTTCTGAATATTATTTTCTAATGAAGTAAGCGTTTCAGAATCAGGCTTTGTAAAAATTCTGGCTGACTTACATAGCCATCGCTCAAGCATCTTAACTGCATGTGTTAATACAATGCCGTCTTCTTGACATATCACCATCATTATACTATCTAAAGCTTGCCATCCACCATATCGATAAATTATCTCTAAGGCATATAATTTCATTTCAGGGTTATCTTGTCCAAGTTTTTCTTTCATTCGTAAAAAAACAAAGTACGATTTTTCACTCCGCAACAAACGCTTTGCAGTTTTCCTAACTCTTGGTATCTCTGAGTCGAGGCATCTCACCAAAGCTTTCACAGAAGCATCTTTTGATAAATACCACATGGCAGTTATAGTAGCACACTTAATTTTCATATTTTCAGATGATGTAAATTTACTTATTAGAGTATAGTCTATTTGCTTTCCTGTTTCTCCAAGTCCAAGAATAGCCCCTGGAGACGCTTGTGTTGAAATTTGCTCCCTATAGAAAACAGGAAAATCTTCAAGCATGGAATACCTCCGTACAATATAGCGAGCTCCTTCTCTTACAGATGTATGTTCATCACATAACATTTCAAATAATTCTTCCCTAAAATCACAGACTATTATTTTCTCAAAACGCCGCAAAGCAGCTACTTTTACCTTCGCCGCTTTGTCATGTAAGAGCCTCTTTATCACTTCAATTTGCCGGTTATAATCAATTTCTTCAATAGCTCCTATAAGCCATAGTCTTATTTCAAATGCTTTATCGGAAAGAGCCAATTTAATTATATCGTTTTCGGTTACTAGTTTGTTTTGCAGAATTGTATAACAAAATAATCTTATTTTAACATTTGGATGCACAAGATTAGCCTTGATCTTATCCAAAGCAGCCTCTTCCTTTAGATAAGATATGATTTCTTCTCTAACATCCTTCAAATCAACCCGCAAAATACCCTTTAATTTATCTATAAGATGAAAATTGGAAACATACGAGTCTATGTTTTCTTCTTTCAAAGTATTTCTTAGAATATGAACTGAAATTTTCCTTATCCGTTCAACCCAGTCTCCCAACCGTAAGAGAACATACGGAATAGCCTCTGAAGTTTGGATACCAGACATCATACTCAATGCTTTTTCTCGAATATAACCATTAGCATTTAAAGTTGCTATACCTAATAAATGAACTGAAATTTCTTCAGGGTATCTAAGAAAAAGGGTAAGTTCGTCCTTATCTACTCGAAAATATTTTAGTTCATCGTATATATTTCCCCATTGCTTCATCGTAAGGTTGCCCATTACTTCTTTTACTATTTTTGCGGCAGCTAACCCAAGTTCCATATTTTTCTCAAATACAAGAGGGTAAATGTATTCCAGGTCACTAATTTCAACTTTGTCAGACAACCACTGTAACGCATTTAATTTGTCTTTTACCTTGGGCCCCCCAAAAAAATCAATCGGAGTTATTAGTAATTTATGTACAGAATATTTATTATAATCTTTCATTATATTACCTCTTTCTAAAACAAGCCAAACTTTATCTCGTTAACAGCCTCTGTAAGACTCACTTATATCCTAAAGTCAAACTCCAAGCCTCCCGCAACAAACTCATAAAGAATGAATTAAGCTGCTCCATATCACAAAAAGGTTCCATCGGCAGCCTTTTTGCATAATCTTCGAGATATGTTAGTCGCTCTTCAATAAAGCTATTCAAATCACACATACGTGGCACCATTGACAATTCATCTCCCGCCATCTTTCGGGCAAGCAGAGCCTCAACCCGTTCTTTTAACTGCGGCTGCTCTTGCATCTGGGCTTCCATGAGAGTACGAAATGAAAGAGGCGGATGACTATTTTCATTCTCCAACCACATACACGCCAGCAATGGCCTGAGAACATAAAGATACTTTTTGGCTTTAACAGTTTCGCCCTTTAGATAACTTCTATAATTGGACGTTGCCATGCTTAAGTAATGGAACATTGATGTTCTTCGTGCAAAACAGTCGGAGCGGATGAATTTCATCCGTTCTCTAATTTTGTACTCATCCCGGTAGACAATTGGTGAATGCAACCATTCCATTAATGCAGGGTTATACTTGTATAACAAACCTAATGCTTTCCGTATATCCCATCCGTTTATATCTAATAAATCATCCATAGGATACTCAATCACATCGCGTTTTTTCTCAATGGCCAAATACCACTCAGGTCTGTGAATATATACAAAGCGAACATCATAATCACTATCTTTCGAGGGGAAGCCCCAGGCTCGGCTCCCTGATTCAACAGCAAATAGCATTTTAATTTTCTTTGCCTCTTCAATAGCAGTTAATTTAGCTTCAATTGCTTCTCTCATCCTATTGCTCCTAACACCTTGCAAAAGCTATTCATTGAGCACACCCGAATAACTTAAAGGTTTACGCCTAATATCACCGATGATACTTGGAGTAAACTTCCTCTTACTGTATTTGCATACTCCCATCATCTCCTGATAAATAATTTACCATTTTATAATTCATCTATCATTAAAAAAAGGTTGCGAACTTTTACAATTGATACGATTTAGATATGATAAACCCAGCAATTATATAGTAGAGTAATACTATGGGCGTTTCTCCCAAGGGCTATTCAAAAAGCAAACTAACAGCAAAATTCTCCTAATCCCATGTCGCCATTTAAGTTTCACAGAAACTTAACAAAAAAAGTAGATCTGTTACACAGCACTAAAACTGTGCAACCAGATCTACTTTTATAGTTATTATTCTGCTGTAAAGGGAACAACTTTTCTTCATCAGCCCTTTTAAAATATGCCCCTCGTGGTTACCGGAACGGCGATACTCAAAATTGCACCCCATATATGGAAGTTACGCCTTCTTAGCTAATTACTGACGTCTTTGGGGAGCAGCTCCCGCAGCACCGGCCGGCAAATAAAATACATCGACTTCCTGCCGATACTTGTCCAGCCACTCCTGCGCCAATCGACAATGCAAAATTCTTTCATCCGCGATCAAAAATACTTTTCGCCCTACGTCCTCTTTTAAACGTTTCTTAAACCGGATAAGTTGCTTGGCTTCTATTTTATCTTTAAAAAACAGAAACCGCATTTTCTTTCTATTACTAATGGCCGCCAACATTATTACTGTTTGTTCAGCAAAACTCAGTACGGTATCATCCAGCCAAAACACTTCAGCATTCCCATTCTTCGCCATCATCATAATTTCCGGAAAGGTTTCCCTTGTCCACTGTTGTACCGCCATTGGACATTTTTCAAAAGCATACTTTGAAGGCCTTTGGGCGATAAAGCCCCATCGAAAGAAGTACTCTGATAATGTGCGTAATGATAATTTAAAGCCATATTGATTTTCGATTAATTTATTAATAGCTTCACGTGTCCAGAAAACAAATGGAAGACCCAATTGTTCAGGAAAATAATTAATGACAAGCTGCCGAATTTTTTCATCTTGGTCTTTTTCTAGTCTACGCTTTTCTCCATTTTTTCGACCACGGGTTTTCTTTTGTATCGAAATCTCCCCACCCCTTAGGTAGGACTGCCAAATCTTGCTTGCATGACTAACACTAATTCCCACAACTTCAGCTACCAATTTATTGGTTAATCCCTTTTCTCTTAAACGGACAACACTTTTTCTTAACTCATATTGAGTTTCCTGACTAAGTTTACGAGTATCAGTCTTATCCATAATTTATTCCACCTTGATTAAACCTCATCATTTTGTATATTCCTCAATTAAACTAGCAACCAACGGATTGGGATTATCAGCCTTCCAAACAATGCCTATTTTCACAAAGGCATCCTCACCGCTTATGGTAACCAGCGAAAGATTTTTTCTCAGAATTTTCAAAAAAGCGGAATCAAAAGCAGCAATCGAAATACCATTTCCCGCTGCGACTTGCAAAAACAACGTGTCGGTCCGTGAATAATGATTTATTATTTTGGGGGTAATTCCTCTTTTCTCACAATATTGAGTAAACCAATCATATTGTTCATCAAATTCAGGCGAAAGAAGAATAAACGATTCTTGCTTTAAACTAAAAATATCTATGGATTCCTTATTTGCATATTTATGATTACGCGGAAGTAAAAAGCACATTCTTGCTTTATGGACTTCACAAATATTTAATCCACTCTTCCTTTCAATAGGATACAAGGGGCGAAAGCCAATATCTATTTCGTTGTTTTCCACCCCTTCATCTATTCTTCGGGGAGAATACGTATTAATATCTAAATCAACATCCGGAAAACGGGTTCTCACTATTTCCAAAAACCGTGAGATTAAAAAATACTCCGATTCAAAATTTCCTATCCTTACTTTCTTTACTACTCCCTGCCTGGATTCTTGGGCAAGTTTAAAAACATTGTCATATCGATCAACAATCTCGATGCATTCCTTTAATATATTCGAACCGGCCGCAGTTAACCGAGTAGCGTGGTAATCTCGAACAAACAACTGTATTCCTAACTCTTTTTCCAGATCCGCAATCTTTTTACTTAACGTTGGTTGGCTTGTATATAATACCTCGGCAGCCTTACTAAAACTTGAATACTTTGCTACCAAAAGGAAGGATCGTAACGATTCAATATTCATGATAGTGCCTCCCAAGTTTATTCACTAGAATGTTATATTCGCCTATAAAATTGCAACCCCTACTGATGCAATATATAGAATTATTACCCTCTCCTTTTGTCACGCTTAATATAAACCTTCTATTTCCACGTAAATTAATCCTACCTTCAGCGTAGCAACTGAAGGTAGGATTAATTATCCTCTTAATTTGATGGCAACTATTTAAAAATAGAATTCCATTTGGGCACGAATAACTTTTAGATCAGTCGCAAAATTAGTACCATTTTTCCCTGTCATATACCAAGCACTAAACTTGGAGTTTTCCATCGGTACATAATCGAACCCCACATGAATCCCCTTAAAGCCTTGATCGGTAAGTAACGAAACATTCATCGGAGTAGAATACTGCTCCTTGCCAACAGATGAAGCCCACCCGGGATTTTCCGATTCATCAAGATTCGCAGCAGCATTCGTCGGTATTTTATGATACTTGATAAATAAATCATGGGAACCAACTAAACTTGGATTAGCCGCTTTATATTGCAGTTTGGAATAGTAGGACCGATAGGTGGCTGAATCGCCAGCCACTTTTGCTTGCGCCGCAGCAGCTTCAAAGCGAAGATTCCCGGCTGCAGTGTCAAAACCAATCTCTGCATATTTGTTATTTTGACCCGATACACTCTTATCGGTTACGATTTGGTAATCGGCCTTAATATTTGAAGTTTCACCTATCGCCACAGCAACTTCCGCCGCTTTATAAGGAAGATTTGCGTTTGAACTAACATTATAATCACTTTCCGTAAGATGCCCATACGTCAATGTAGTTTTCACCTTATCACCAAAGGAATAGGCAAACCCATTAGCCTTCGCATCAACAACTAGACCATACCCTGGTGTATATTGATATTTGCCAAGAGTAACCTTTCCGCCAAGCAAATTGCCTTTAGCATTAATTTGTTCACCTTGGGCATCCCAGCCGGCTACGTTTTCAGTATCAGGATATTTGAATTGCCGCTGCAACTCAGTTTCTACAGTAACAGCCCAGTTATTGTTAACATGATATATCCATGTAGTATCTAGATTAATATGGAAATCGTCGTAAGTACTCACGCCCTTATCAGTACAATCCTGGTACCTAACACGAACAGTATTTAATAATTCAAGCTTCTTAGCTTTTTCTTCCAGAGCCTTTACGCGAATTCCTAAACCATCCAGCTCTTTTGCGTATTCCATAGATAACTTATCGATAAGCGCTTTTTCTTCCGCATTGGCCTTGTCCGATTTAGCCATAGCTTTAGCAACCATCACCGCGAATTCATACCGGGATAGAGTCTTGTCACCATGAAAAGAGCCATCACCCTCTCCATCAATAATCCCCTCATTCGCCAGTTTCTTAACCGCCGCGTATGACCAGTGCCCCGCCGGAACATCAACAAAAGGGTTACCGGAAGCAAAAGCTGGGCCTGCAATGCTCAATACAAATAGTAAAGCCAGAAGGCTAACGAGACTCTTTTTCATATTGTTCCACTCCCTAGGCTTATTTTTTTATAAACTAACTCCCCATAATTCCCGCTAACTTAATGTTTTTTATTTAAGCCCAAATTTCACTAGAACAGCGAATAGTTTATCTGGAACCTGTACCATTTGTTATCGTAGCCTTCACTATTTCCAAAGCCTTTCATATTGATAAACCGGAACTGAAGCTGCATATTCGGAGCTACGTAATACTCATAATTCCAAAAAATTCCTTTAATACTTACAACACTTGGTCCTGACGTCCACCCAGCCGTATTGTAATTATTGTAAATCAAGGCTTGCGCACCATTATGGAAATACGCTAATTGCCAATCATGTTCTCCGGGCCGACGTCCGAATGGTCTGGTATCACCCCATCCCAACTGTACCATCCATGCTTTATTATCCGTAGAAGCCGGATAGGTAGACCAGCCAGTCATAACCTTAACTTCATGATCTTTGTCCAACTTGGAATGAAACCCGGCCGCATAAAAATTTCTCCCGTCAACAGGTGCATCATAATCCCCGAAATAGCCGGTATAATGCCCCGGACTAGTCACGCGAATTCCTGTCATATTGAGCCGTGTAGCCTTGCTGGCATTTATCGAAAAATCGGCAACATTCATTGTCGGATCGCCGTTTACAAATAATCCATACCCATCATTCGTATTCGCATTTGGACCATACCAAGGGCGTCCTTCATAGGCCATTGCTTGGTCATTTCCTTCTAACTTACCACTAATTAACATCAATACCGGCCTCGGCCCAGGAACAAATGGCCTACGATCACCAAAAACTAACTGCCCACCGGTTACCCCGCCGAAAAACTGATATCCATAACCATCCCAGCCGTCTTCATAATGAAACGTACCAGCAGTTAGTCCGGTAAGATGTCCAATATTACCACTGACCGCCATGCCTTTACATTGTCCGGTATCTCCGGCCACAGAAAACGCATTCGGGGTCATATATACCGAAGTATCCATAGTTCCGGTAGTATAAGGTGCTGTTAAATCCCTGGTTTTCTCGGCCGAAAACTCATATCGCCAATTATCATTAATTTGATAAGATCCAAACAAGGCCAGTTTTGCACCACCAATAGTCTGTTCGAATGAATTAGCGTTATCATGACGAGTATAGTCAATTTTAAGCATTAGAGTACCACCAAGGGATAGCTTACGATCTACTTTTTCCTGATTTCCAACTCGAACATTAAGATTGGCTAATTCTTGTTTAAACTCAACTGCCAACTGTTCGATCAAAACTTTATCCTCTGCCGTGGCCCTTTCTTGTTTCGCCATAGCTTTAGCGACAATCTTCGCCATTTCATAACGTGTGATGGATTTATTACCTTCAAATACGCTGCCGTCGATAATACCATCCCTAGCCAATTGGACAACCGCTTTATACGCCCAATGACTTTGCGGAACATCTGAAAACGGTTTCGCCCCAGAATCAGCAAATGCGGTTCCGACAAAACTCAAGATAAATACAAGCGCCAGAATGATAACTAGACGTGTTTTCATAAGCTTCCTCCTTGGTTTACATTTGGTGCCTCTTGGTTTTGAGTATCCTTGTTTCCTCAAAACATTTGCTCCCCACCACAAAATTTCTCCCATCACCTCCCAAGCATGTCCTGCTTTTAATCAACACCGCCAACGTAACATGCTACCTCCTTAAACAGTCCTATTAGATAAGTGCCTCAACTTCATGTTTCGGCACTTTTATTAATTTTTAACCTATTCATAGTTTTCTGTGTATTCAGTTTAAAAATATAAGTAACCCTTGTTAACACCTGAATCTCTGTTTTCCATAACCCTGTTGATTGTATTGTAACTGACGATATAAATAGTGTAAAATTCAGAATTCGTATGTATTTCAGTATTACGGAAAATAAATATATCTACAATCAATATCAGATATCTGCATTTACTATTCATTTCACCATCCAAAAGATTGATATATTTATAACCCTCATTATAAGATGGTCAATGCATTTGCCAAAAATTAAGCCTGCCAATATCCGGCAGGCTTAGAAACACACTTCACAATTCGGTTTCTATTACACTTTAAAACAAGCAGTAACATTTTAGCCTTATACTTTCCAGCGATAGCCGAGGTTAGCACCCCAAAGTTTGCTAGCCGAACTGCCCCAGGATTTTTCTATATCAAGATAAATCTGGTGGCCGACGACATCTTCGATGTACCCTATTCCCGTTACTACTTGGCTTCCTTTTAAACTGGAATCAAAAGTAGCTTCATTAACAACAGTCTGGCTGTCTCCGTCAAACT
>JAGGAC010000141.1 GCA_017889635.1 Bacillota bacterium
TGGCTAGCTTTGCTGTTCCCTAACATGCATTTTGCATAACCTTCGAATAATTCGCTTGACTTTTCTTAGCAGGTTTAAATTTCACCTAAATAAGCCGGTTTTGGTGCTGCTCTAGTCTGCAGCACCAGAGCCGTGCGAATTTAGGGGGAATATATATTTGAGGAACAAAGGCATAGATAATGCGATGAAGATAATGAACGATTTTGATCGAGGCTATTATTATGCAAAACAAAGGAATGAAGAATTGGATAATACTTTGCCGGAGCTCTTGGAATTGGCAGAGGTGTTTACTGAAGTTAAGGGAGATAACGCCGAACTTGCTAGGGGGATGGCGGCCTATTATGCTGAACAGGCGCGGATGGCGAGAAAGAAGTGAAGGGAGAATGGTGGCTTGCTTATCTGACGGGGCTGGAAATTGAAGAAGTTGAGAAGTTAAAACAGAACTAAAAATAGATATATATTGTTAATGAAAACGCTTGGAGATCTATTGGGTTTCGAAGCGTTTTCATTTTTTTGTGTTGCGCGGCAGCATTTCAGTGCTGCTGATGTAAAAGCCGAAAAGGTGACAGCGGGGAACGTAAAAAGGCCAGGAGACGCTATTGCGCGTTGCTCCTGGCCTATAATGTTAGATGATTGATTTTTACCTGTGCTCCTGGTTATCGAGAGCTGGATGATGTGGGTTTGGTTCGTTGTGATGATCACGATTTGGGGCTAGTTCGTTGTGATCATCACGATGTGGGGCTTGCTCATTGTGATAATGACGCTGTGGTGATGGTGACGTGTCGCAGGGCCCTTCGTGAGCGCTTACCGTAGCAGCGAAACTCATAACCATTAAACCCAGAATTAAAGCTGATAGTTTCTTTTTCATAGGTGGAACCCCCTTCGTTTATGGTTCTATTGTATCAGCTAAATGTTACGATAAACTCACGAATTTTTTACTGTTTGTAATCAAATAAGACGCAATTTGGATTGTTTGATGGTGTTAGAAATATTCCAGGATTTTAGCGCGGATAATGTAACGCCAGCAGATCTGTTGAAAGCATTGGAGCCGCTCGCGGTGGAAGCATGAAGATACCGGATTATAAGGTTATTAAAAAGGCCAGCAACCGGATTGATTGCTGGCCTTTCGTTTAGAAATTATATGAAGCGCCAAGTCCAACGCCTTTTAGTGAAAAGTCGTCTTCGCTATAATCGCGATAGTTGAGATTTAGAGCAATTTCTTTACTTACTTTATAGTTTACACCAATTTGGAAGTCATCAGCAATATCGCTATGTAGAATGCTTGCATAAGCGGTTGCATTATTACCTAAATCAGTAAATGCGCCAAGACCATACATGAATTTGTTAGTTGTGTAAGAGTAAGATCCATAAGAAGTATCATAAGAGCGATTGCCAACGATGAGTTGGAAGTTTTCGCTTAGTTTGTTTTTTAATGTAACGTCAGTGAATCTAGTATCTAATCCATAAATATTTCCGCTTGTAGTTTCAAATCCAATAGCCACATTTTCATTAAGTCCAGTTTCGGCATAAAGACCATTAGCGTCTGTATTGCCAAAATCATATGAAGCTAATGTGACATCCGGATTCCAGTAAGTATAGCCGGCTACTGATTGACCTTTCTGTAAATTTGTTACGGGGGCAGCCATCGTAACGCTGGTCATAATAGTTAATGCCGCCAAAGTTAGTAGTATTTTTTTCATAAAAGCATCTCCTTAAAATATAGTTTCTATAATAAATAAGCAGTCAGTTATGACGGCCTATGACTAAGAACCTGAATGTTTTGATTGGAATTGGATAACTAATTGGATATATTTCAATATAATACCATAAATAAAAATTATTTTCCTGCAAAGGATGACGAAATTATTTAAATAGTTAACTATTTTGGTCTGCAAATATTAAAGAGCTATTAATTTTCCTTGAAAATGATTCATTGTTCCGTGATCGGCAAGTTGCTTCGTTAAAGGTTGGCGGTGGAGGGAGGCGGTACGATAGTTGCTTGGTGATGTATGTGTTTTACTGAAGACTGTCTAGTTTTATCTGTTTGGCAATATAAAGGGAAATGTAACTTTTTGTCGAATTATGTAAAAACAGCTATAGTTGGGAGTTATGACAATATTATTCTATTGATTTGAGGAGGGATTCTTTTGAAAGCCAAAATTAGTGTGTGTTGTTTAGTAGTATTACTGATGTTGATTTGTTCTACTACCTTTGCCGAAAAAAGTGAATGGGTTGACAAGAGTTATAATTTCTCCAACATCAAAACCGTATTAATTGTTGATCCTGCTATTCCAAATGAAATTAAAAATGGTATAACCGAAAACGAAATCAAGGATATTTTTAAAGAAAAAGCCGTTTTGCCTAAAGTAAAAGTAGTTTATTTATCAGATTTATGCAAAATACTAAACATTCGCATGGATGCAAATAGCACTATTTCACCAGAAGATTTAAAATTTATTATTAACAATACATCACAGTATGCAGATGTTGCTATTACGTCTACTGTAACTAATTATGGGACTGGTTCTGAATATCGTGAAGGGTATTCATATAATACAACAACTTATAAAACTTCATATATACATAGTAAAAATGGTACTACTACAATTGAAACACCGGTAACCGAAACTCATAATGTGAGTGGTGGCAATATACCAGTAGCTTATACTACTGTTCGTTGGGATGTATATGAAACTAGTGCAGGGAAACCGATTTTTTCGCGTATTGAAAGCCGCAGTCGCGCCAGTAATACTTTATTCGATAATACAAAGCCTAGGGATTTATATGAACGGATAACAAAAGCTTTTTTCAATGATTTAAACCACAAGTTAAAAAAGAATAAATAAAACTAACATAATTCTAATTCTAAATCGGGGTTGGGGATGTTGCAGGAAATGGGGCTGTTGCACTAGCGATAAAAAATTGTCGTTGGCGGCAGCCTATTTTTGCGAAGATAACAACTAAAAGAATTTGATGCGTGATGAGACGTTTTTTTAAGGGTTAGTATGTAACGTGTGGTGAGGCACAGGAAACAATTGACAAATCGAGGGTAATTGTATTAGAATCATACTAATAATTTTATAAACCAAAACAGAGGAGGGGGAAGCTAATGTATTTTATGCTTAATCAGAAACTTGACTATCGCCGGTTAACGCAAAGTTCACGGCGTACACACACTTGATATACATGAGCGGTTAAGTCATCTGTAGACTTAACCGCTCTTTCAGTTATCGGCTTTAGCCAGTGGGGCGCACGTTTTTAGCGCTCCACAATAAACCACCCGCTATGCGGGTGCGGAAACGGATGTTATACAAAAAAATCACCT
>JAGGAC010000152.1 GCA_017889635.1 Bacillota bacterium
TATGATATCGGACAAGAATTGGCACGCCAGTAATCACATAATCCCATACTGCCCTTTTAATATTTGCTGTCAGTGAGAAGCACAATGAAATAGCGTGATCCCTCGACATTCGCGAGGGATCACGCTATTCGCTAGGTGGTTAACATGCTTCGTCGACACTAGCATCACCTCTTTTTTATCGCTACCATTTAGGATTTTCTTGATGAGGGTTTTACATATGTTATTTAATCAACAATCATTATTTGTTAGGATCAGTTTTATTACAATTGGTATGTTGTGGTAATGTCAAGTGCTATGTTAGTCACCGATTAAATAAAAAAAATCCTGTATTCTAGCAGGATTCACTTTAGCTCAATATTCATATAGGAACTGCATGACAACCATTTAAAAGAAAGAAGCACTTGATTCTCGTGGAATTATACAAATTCCTCCATTATAAGCTATAGACTTTTTTATTTAATTGCTTTGCTTATTCGTATCTATTCATTCTATAAAACCTGCAACAATTCTTTCGTAATATTCCACAGTTTAGTTTGCATGGTGATATCTCCGCCAGGGTATACAGGCACAATAGGTCTGCCTGTGCCGACATTGAAATACCCACCAGTAACTCCCTGGTATTCTGGATCTACAACTAAACGAGTAATAATGTCAGCTCCTTTACGTGGATCTCCGATATGCAAAAATTTTAAGATGTATTCAAGTATAGATGCAAACCAGAGCTCACGTCCAAGACCTGTTACATTAAAACCCGGATTTAGTGCATTAACAGTGACGCCCGTCCCAGAGAGTTGACGTGCCAGTTCCCCAGTAAACATAATTTCAAGTAGTTTAGTTTTTCCATAAAGCGCAGACGAACCACGAGCAGTAAAAGTAGATGTATCGGTCAAATCCTCGGGCAGCTTAAATTCACCATGGTTTCGTGATGCTTCAGAAGCAACATTGACAATCCTCGCATTTCCTGAGTTCACTAAAGATTGCTGTAATATATGTGTCAATAACCATGGTGCCAAATAGTTCACGGCTATCATTTCTGCAAAGCCCTCGGAAGTGATCCGCTGCTCAAATGCATGCAATCCTGCATTATTCACTAGTACATCAATCTTTGGATATACGGCTTTAATCTCATTTCCAACCCGCTTGACATCTTCTATTAATGACAGGTCTCCGAAAAAAAAATCTACTTCTGTTTTGGGCGCAAAATCTTTTATTACTTTTCTAGTCATTTCAGCTCGATTCTTACTTCTAGCTGTTAACACAAGATGAATACCGCGCTTTGCTAGTTCAATTGCCACCAGTTGTCCAAGACCACTAGTGGCACCAGTTATTACAACCATTGGGCAAGCAATCCTCCTAAGTATCGTACTACTTCCGTAATAATTTGGTTAAACCAGAGTGCCATCAATGAAATCACCCTGATTTAACTCATTTTATTATCCTCGATAGAAAATAGGGGCTGGTTTCCGACTCAGGGGTGCTAGCGGTGCTGCAGGATACCCCACAACCATAGGACATACTAATTTGTAAAATTCGGGAATATTGTATTTTGATTTAAATGCTGCGGTATCGCATATATATTCAGCAAAACCGATCCAACATGTACCTAATCCATATTCGACTGAGGCAAGCATAATATTACCAGCTGCCAAAGTACAGTCATAAACATGCCAGTGTGAATTGGTGTTACCATAGATTATCAATAAACACGGGGCATCATAAAAAACATTATAGTTTTCATCCTTTATCCAATTTTTGTATTGCTGAAGATACGGATATTTTTCAAAGTTTTCACCCAAGTATTTTTTGATTTCATCAGACAACCGCTTCATGTCGTTTTTATCTGTTATAATAACGAAACCCCATGCTTGCTGCCCTGAACCGGTAGCAGCTTTCGTTCCTAATGTAACCAATTGGTCAATTATATCTGCAGGTATTGCCTGATCGTCGAAGGACCTTACACTAAGGACCTTACACTCCTTCTAGCGTTTATACTTTCAGTAACATTCATACAAACAACTCCTTTATAATATTTATATCTACTCAATTCATAATAATATCTGTCAGTTTACGTTTCGGATTATGATGTATTTGATTTTCATCGCGCCAATATTTAATATCTCCACCTAATTCAATCTCGTCAAATAACAACACATTCTTTTGGCTTACGTTTCACAGCAAATACTTTCATTTTCATAAAAACATCGATAACTCCGGTTCTTTCTAATTAAACTTTCAAACATAGATCTTCACCTCTGGCGTAATGCTCATTTTGGCCATCCCATGCCCAAACGGCCCATGCTTATACAGAAATAGCCATTAGGCAACTTAAACTTTCAACTAATAATATTCTCTTCTACATGCACTACCAAAAACCTTTCATATTACTTTCTTTCGAAATTGCTGAACTAACTAGAATAATAACAATGATGGCCAAGTTCTTAATGGGTATCCAAACGTCGAACATAATAAGATTATAATAAGAACCAAGAATCAGCTCTGATTCTTGATGCCTTCAATTTAACGCACTTATTGAACTAACGAATGCCCCTAATTAAACGCTCAAATATGTTACTGTAATGAACATGGCACCACTGTCATGCAAAAATGGAACCCCTTGAATTTATTGGCTTCTTAGGCATTTTCTTGTTCTAGTACATGTCACTGTATTGTTCCATAACATGCCATTTTAATATCTGCCGAAGCCATATGTTTCCTGGGCTTGCGGACTTCGATTATACATGCTACTATGTATAATCGAAGTGTAAAATAGACATTAGTCAATTATTTGACCCATGTTTATTTTGATCGTGAATCAGAGTCACCCTGAACCCCTACAAGCATCTAAACTAGTATATTCAATATAAATATATTAACCAGAAGCAGGGACGATACCATATAACCCAAACATTCTATCAAATTGATGTTTTCCATATTACCACAACCGATCTTTATAACTTAACAATCTATTTTGTCCTAATATTATCAAATATCATATCCTTACTGATATCAAAATATTGGTTTGTCTATCTTCGTTATGAAAAAACAAGGGGACAGGGAGTTTGTTTCTGTTTTCTACCAACTCTCCTATGAAAAACAAATATAATCAGCCGTATGCCATCTGCGAAACCTTGATTGTAGAATACTTCGCCAGTAATACTTTGTTGGGTCGTAAAGTATTCAGTCAACTTGGACAACCTTCTCCTAGCGTCTTCTGATACTGTCACCGCTAGCTCTTTTTCCAGTTTGTCTATTTCCTGTTCTGCCCAGTAGTAATCCGCCGATACCTTTTCCAAACCCATCAGGTCGCTTTCATCATGCATAAACCGCAATTCCTTCGTAGCCGTTTCAAAAACACGCATTTGATTCACTCCTTACGCGATTTGAGTTTTTAGCGTTCGCTTAAAATATAAATCTTACGCTTATTGTATCACGTATTCGTTTAGAGTTCAATTATTTTCTTTATTATTTACTTACTTCTTTAAGCGTTCGCTGTTGTTTTCATTTTATTGTTGTAGTAAAATAAGCTCAAAAGGAGGTCTTTTGATGCCAATCAGTTATAAAAAACTATTTCATCTTCTTATAGATAAAAATATGAAAGATAGCGATTTAAGAAACTTAGCCGGCATTTCTGCACCTACCATGGCTAAATTAAAACAAGATAAGGTAATTCAAAGTGACATAATAGGTAAAATCTGCGCTGCCCTCAACTGCCAACCTAGCGATATTATGGAATATGTACCTAACAACAAAGAGAACTGATAAAACAGGGGGACAGAGAGTTTGTTTCTGTTTTCTACCAACTCTCCTATGAAAAACAAACCCCCTGTCCCCACGTTTCTTCTGCCCAAGTTTCTTCTTCAAGACTGTATTTACCTTCAATTCTCAGCTACTTAATACGCTTGAGCACAACATCTACTGTGCTCATTTATATCACCTCCTGTTGTACCTTTTTGGTACAAAAAATTTACCATTATGGTAATACTGTTATAATTTCTATAGGTGGTGAAATAAGTGATTGCTGAAAGACTAAAAAAGCTAAGAGAAAACAGCGGATTAAATCAA
>JAGGAC010000087.1 GCA_017889635.1 Bacillota bacterium
TCCTTATAAAAGTACTGAACGATTAAAAAATCCTGTATATTACAAGAACTCTAAGGGAGAACGAGTTGAATGGAAGCCTAATCCGTTAGGTGCAATGCGGGGGGATATCTGGGCTTTTCCTACGCTTGCAGGAAAATTGTATAAAAACGAAAAAACGGAACATCCAACACAAAAACCAGAAGCGCTGATAACAGAAATTATTAAGGCATTTTGTCCAAAAAACAAAGAGGGAAAGTACGAAGGGCTCATTCTTGATCCGTTTCATGGTTCGGGTACTCTTGGAGTATGTTGCGAAAAACTTAATCATGAAGGGCATAACATTTCTTGGATTGGAATCGAACTTGAAAAAAAATGGTGTGATGCAGCGCAGCAAAGACTAGATACGCTTTAAGCGAATAGCCTTAAATTGCTCTCCAATGTGAATTATGCACAGTAGGAGGGCTGTATCTGCTTTATATGGATATTTTTTTGCAATAATTTAAATGTATTGGATCGGCTACACTTAACTAGACAGATTTAATAAGGTCATGTAAAACTAAAAGAAACAGAAAAGGAAGATTTACATGACAGTAAAACGTTCAAAAAGAGTATTTACCGATCAATTTAAACCTCAGATGGTCCAACTCTATAATAGCGGAAAACCTCGCTCAGAAATTATTAAAGAATATGATTTAACCGCCTTCTTCACTTGACAAATGGGTTAGGAGAATTAGTGATGCCTGATTAGCAAAAGAAGCGGATAATCGAACACCAGAAGAGATTGAATTAATCAAGCTTTGTAGAGAAAATAAAACGATAAAAATGGAAAATGATATTTTAAAACAAGGCGGCGCTGATATTGGCACAAAATAACTATAATTCGGCAAAATGCCCACAAATACTCAATATCCGCGATGTGCAAATGTTTGAATATTGCTAGAAGTATTTATTATTACGAAGCAAACATAAAAATCGATGAATCTAAATTAGAAAATAAACTAGAACAAATCTTCCATGATAATCATGATGCATATGGAATTAGAAAAATAAAAGAAGAACTGCAAAAATCGAACTATCTAGTATCTCGTCGTCGCATCGTAAGAATCATGAAAAAATGGCTTGATTTCAAAATATACCGTGGCACAATTTAAACCGCATAAGCAAAAATGTAATGAAGATCTTGTTAAAAATGAATTAAATCGTGAATTTAACGGACAGGCTTCTTATGCTGTGGTTATCAGTGATTTAACCTATGTCCGAGTAAATTATAAATGGAATTACGTATGCATTCTCGTTGATTTATTTAATCGGGAAATTATCGGCTATAGCGCCGGTATTCACAAAGATGCTCAATTGGTATATGATTCCTTTGCAACTGTGCGGGTCGATCTGCGTAAGATTCAAATGTTTTATTCCGATAGGGGCAGTGAATTTAAAAATGAGTTGATTGATGAGGTCGTTTCAACTTTTGACATTAAGCGGTCTCTTAGTATGAAAGGCTGCCCATACGAAAATGCTGTAGCAGAAGCAACTTTTAAAATGTTTAAAACCGAGTTTATTTATGACCGGAATTTTCATAGCTTGGGACAATTACGTCATGAATTAGCTACCTATGTGACGTGGCTCAATAATGATATAATTCATGGTTCGCTTAATTATTTTACACCAGTGGAATTTCGGCGATTGACCTTATAAAAGTTGTCCGACTAAGTGTTGACAATCCATACATAATTATGAAAGGGGCGAGATTATGATTCGTTTTAGAAATCCGGGGACGCAATTTGCTACACAGGTTCATGTAATGCAAATATTATATAAAAATCTCAAAGATCAGGATTCATTTACAATAAAGGATATGGCTTCTGTTATTGCACAAGAAAGGCTTATGACTGCTTATGGATATGCTGGTGAGGCTGCTCTTGAGTTAAGTAATACAGAAAAAGAAAGCATGAACTCTGCGTTGATGAACGCAAAAATGTATGCAGAGGTATTAAGAATGCTTGGATGGGTTACTCCTAGTGGGGAGAAATCTTATCCGCTTGAGTTCACATATACAGGAGCTCATGTTGCTTTAGCAAAAGGAGACGTCAGAAAGTTGTATGAGCAGTGTGTCTTTGGAATTAATAGCCCAAATGAATTAACTGCTCGTATGAGTTATACAGAACAAGTTAGATTTTTCAAATGCGCCTTAAATAGTTTTATTGATCTTGATGAAATAATGTATAAGCATGAGTTATGTCTGGGACCAATGAGTGTTAATGATATTTCTACAGAAGAATATAACAATATGATTGCTCGTATCAAAGCGTTGCGAGGAAACGCTACACGCCTCAAAAAGGCATTTCTTGAGCTAGCAGATTCGTTGAATATGAAGTCTACCCCTGTTGACAATTGTACTCGTCTACCTGTGGCATTATTGAAAAGTTGCGGCTTAGTTGTATCTTGTTCAACAAATGAACTGTATCCTCCACGAAAAATGGAGTGCTTGCGTATAACAAAGCACGGTAAAGAGGCTTATGCTCAATTAGAAACAATGAAAGACCTAAGAATTGACGAATTTAATTCCTACGGAACAGATATACAAAATGCCTTAATTAGGTTGGGTATCTATTCGATGTTGCAGAGGTCTGGCTATGATATAGCACCTGTTGAAGAAATAATGAGTGCTGACGAGGCTCTTTGCCATGAAGTACTTCAAGGTAAAAGTTTATTGTTTTCACCTTATCAAACGATTAAACATGAAAGAATTGACGAGGCAATTGGATTTTGGAAGGAAAAAACTAACAATCCAGTAGTGGCTTCTGTACTTGATGAATCACAGACTGTTGTTGGTGGCAGAACTGCAGTGAACGCAATTACAAACTGGGACTTAGATGTAGAGACTAAAGAACGACTTGAATGGCTTAAACTTGAAGAAGATGATGATTTTTTACATCGTGTTAAAGAATTAGTGGGAATAGAAAATAGTCAGGAACAAATTGTTAATACATTATTTGAGTACTATCACAGCGCAAAGCAAGGCACGTTCTATCCATTGATATCCACACTTTTCAAAATCATGGGATTTCAATGTGCATTTTCACGACCCGGTGATAATGGTGCCCGTTGGGATGCAATTATTGATGATGAGTTGAGAAGCATCCCAATTGAAATAAAATCACCTACCGAGGAAGAACATATATCTGTAAAGGCTATTAGGCAGGCTGTTGAAAACAAAATAGTACTTTTATCAAGAAGAACCCATATTACTGAACGTAGTGTCACTACATTAGTGGTTGGATACTATTTACCCAATGAGCGTGCCGAGGTTAGCCGTATAATACAAGATTTTAAGAATACCTTTGGAATTAAGGTCGGGGTAATAGACTTACATACTTTACTTACTATTTCAATTAGTGTATTAATTGATGGAGTTGGTTTTGATAAGGAAAAACTATATGAACTGGAGGGGATGATAAGTGCAAATTCTTAATGAGAAAATAAGAAGGACAACTCTTAAATTAACAAAAGAAATACCAGAAGCAGTTGTTATTTCTCCTGGCAAGTCTGCATTCCTTCAAACTAGCAGCGAGATGCATGGAGCGTGCCTGAAGTGTGATAATCCTTCTTGTATTAACTTAAATTCGGAATATATTAAATGTGATCAAGTGAAAGAATTTCCAGAAGACAGAGATACCAGAGTATGCTCTACTGGCGCGATTGATTGGGATGAAAACCTTGAAGTGCCAGTGATTGACGATAGTAAGTGCACTCATTGCGGGCTTTGTGCAAGACAATGTCCTGTTGGAGCCATTTATTATAGTAATGATAAAATCAATATTTGCTATGAAGCTGAGGGATACCAAGAAGTACCGTATAACGAAAATAACATTCATCAGCAAAATGTGTTGATCAATGAGATCCGATCAAAAAAAAGAACAGGTTGCTTTATTGTTGAAAGTGATCAGATTATGGAAGATATATATGGTAGGATTCAAAGGTCTAGGTTACTTCCTGAAAAATTTTTACGAAATATAATGGTTGGTTTGGGGTGCAATTGCGCTACTAGAAGGGTTGGCGATGTATATATACGGATGGATGCAATATACAACGCTTCGTCAGGTACCTTTGGTGTAATTGAGGTTGAGTTTGGTGTAGATACGCTAAGTGCGTCAAGGGGAATTCTTGATGATATCGCAGTTTTGCATTCTCGCTATCAGATTGATAAGCACAGCAATACTGCATTAGTTGTTTGCTTATCTCTTCCAAATTTACGTCAAGGCTATTGGCAAGTAATAAAAGATATTGCAGTAATAGAAAATATTAGGATAAACACTCTTACCTGCGGGGCTATGCTCATATTATTATGGAATCAATTAGATTTGGATTTAGGGGTAGCTGATTTTTATGCTGATTATGATTCACCTACTATAAGAATGTTGCTAAATAACAAATTAGGGAGAAACGTTCAGATAACTGAGAAAGTATTAGGAATACTCGAGCCTTTCAAGTAAATATTCAAGTATGTATTTCTTTAAAAGACTGAATAGATCTTGAAAAAATGTTATCCTCCATTATTTACTAAATAATGGAGGATAACATTTTTGGGGACTCGGAGCAAATACAATTTAAGCGGCTTAAAGTTGTAATTCTCAACCATTAATTTTTTGAGTAGCTTTGTATTTTTTATATAAGTTAGATTTCACCGTTCTAAATATTTCAAAGGGATCTAAATTTTCAGTAGATTTCCCCAAGTCAGTAAGAGTCCAAATGCCTCGATTAGTATTTATAATAAGTCCGCTTATTTTAAGATATGTTCGAGTCCACGCCATACGATAGTTTGCTTGCAGCACATAACGCTTGTGATAAATTGACAATTGCTCGTTTGTTAGTTGCATAATCTCAAAAGTCACTTTATTCCATTCCTCAACGGTGGCTGTTCCCCCTATTTCCTTAATTGCGCGAAATGCTGGATCGAAAAAATCAATTAAAAATGGAAGTTTTGCTCGCAATTTAATGTCATCCTCCTGAATAGAATGCTTAATTAGTTGATAATTTTTATATTCTGATCGATTTGGCAAATTAGCCAGAATATGAAAATTAGGATCATTAATACATATTCTGCACACTCCTTTATTTTCCTTCGATATTCATTGCAATATCAGCCTAAAACTTGCCTTCGATGGTGTTCAAGACTATTATTGTGAGCTTTCCCCAATTAAAGAAATAGGAAATACATAGAACTTTATTGAAGGAAGAGATATGTTAGTTTGAAAGTAACGTACGACTATTAATGCGTTTTTTTTGATTTAATATTAATTTTTTGCCATTTTTATTATTTTGCAAAGATAAGGAATACCCACACACTTTAAAATGATAATTATTGTACTTAAACTTAACAAAAATTAATAATGATGTAAAATTTGGATATACAAGTATGTTTGGAGGTAAAATGATGTGTATCATTGAAGGGAGTGAAAAAACTTATGCGAAAACTTGTTCGTTCCTTAGATAAAGCAATTGTTGGTGATGTACCGGAATATTTACGAGAACAGCATAAAGAAACTAATAATGCAATTATTCAACTTCGTGGTGATTGCATAAATGATAATCTTCCAAAGGTTAGAAGAAGCAAGTATTGGAACAAATCGATTTACTAAAGAATAAATGGAAGTTTTAAGACAAAATCCCTATGTGGGAAAGATCAGTGAAACAACGATTACATATACAACTGAAAATAGAGAAAAGTTTGCTGAAGAATACAATTCTGGCAAGCCTCCATCGCTGATTTTATCAAAGATGGCTATCATATGTGTTCAGTCAGTCATTAGAAGTGGATTTTGTTCTTGAAACAGTAAACCTGCTTGTAGACAATAATGCTATATTATTAAGTGCCGAAACTATTATGCACCGTAAGCGTCAAAGTAAATCCACCTGGCAATAAAAAAACACCTTATATATGATGAAAATAAAATATCAGGTGGTCGCTGGAATCATGTCCATATTAAGATTTTTTGATTGGAATCTTACAGCTTATGGGGATTTCTTCAGACCACGGAAGCAGTTTTTCAACAAATATGTCATCCTGCTGCTGGATTTGTTTAAATACATATTCCAGATAGGCTTGTGGATTTAATCCATTCTCTATAGCAGTTTGAATAAGGCTGTATATGGCGGCAGATGATTTTGCTCCACCGGGGGTATTACAAAAAAGCCAATTTTTCCGGCCAATCACAAAGGCTTTAATCGAACGTTCAGCTCGGTTGTTTGATAGTTCAATCCGCCCGTCTGTTAAAAAGGACAGCAAATATTTCCTCTAATTTTGGACATACGTAAACGCTTTGCCTAACAGATTCTGTGGCAAGGTTTTTTCTGACTGGGTGCTGATCCATGCAAAAAATGCTTCGATGATCGGCCGAGCTTGTTGCTGTCTCCGTTGATGCCGGTATTCTGGTATCAGCGCTTCTTCATTTGCATAAAATTGGTTGATCCTAAAACGACTCCGGGTATTTTTTCAGACGAGCCAGTTGGCGTTGTTAGGCTTTTTGAAGAGTTTATGAACGAAATGCCAAAGATATTAGCATAATGGTTCATGGGCCATATAAGCTAACGGATTAAGAGGCTATGCTGGTGATACAAAAAATAGTAAAGCTTATCAGTTCTATATTTTTCAAGTATCTAGCCTTGGGACTGAAGCGGTAACGCCGGGTCTAAGCGTAGGCAAGAAAGGTAGTAGGCCGAAAACGAAAGTTGAAGGAATTGAGCATCGAAATCCCCAAATGGGCAGGTCGATGCCTTATAACCAGCAGAAGACAACACTGGGCTTAGCGATAACGGCCAGCTAAGCACAGCACCCCGGGGTCATAGGGCGAATATTAATGAAATTAAATAGCACTTGAATCGAAACTGCCCGAAGGATGCATTCCTTCGGGCAGTTTCGATTCAAGTGGACTAATCTTCATTTAAGGCTTGCAACAACTTCTGGCCAAGTTCCCTCCGCTCTGGAGGCATTTGTTTAGCAGTTTCTAGTAGCAAGCGAAGTTCTGGGTCTAGTTTCTGGTTTTCCTCGGCGAAGAAATCAGCAAACGAAATACCTATAGCATCTAAAATAAGGGTCATTGTATCAATCGTCGGAGACTTTTCTTCTAATTCAATAGAGCGCAGGGCCGATTGAGCAATGCCTGCTAAGTTTGCTAATTTATTGGTTGTCCAGCCCCTCCGGGAGCGTAATTCTACAATTCGTTTTCCTACACCCATTAGAGCTCACCTACCAAGTTATCTCTTTAGAAATATTATAGCAAAAATAAAGTGAAATAATTATCTCTATAAAATTGACTATTAATCTCTATTGAGATAGAATGTTAGCAGAAAAGCATGTTCTAAAGAAATCAAACAAAAGTAGGGAGTGAGCTAATGGAGGGGAGTATTTTAGAAATGGTGGCCAAGGCGCTTGAAGAGAAGTCGGAGGGGACGGCTGCTGGGAAGGGGGCTATTGAGCATTATTATACCTACCAAAGTTTTGTCCAATGCCAGGAGGAAATCAAACGGTTGTTGCCGCCAGAGATGCATGAAACGCTAACCCGGCTGTGTAATGAGTATAGCACGGTATATTCCGCTGAGAAGGAACTGTATTATCGGCAAGGCTTTATTGATGCGCTCAGGCTGATTTTTAAGTGCTTGCCCTCGCAGGGAGGGGGCGAAGAATAACGTCATATTTGAGGAAGACGAGGATAGAAAGCGGAAGAAATGAAAATAGGACAGAACGTTTATACCCGAATCGGATTGAAGGGGCCGTTGTACGAGTGGTGCTTTAATTTGTAGGTATGTTCGGGTTTGTTTCTTCCAAAGTATCCAGTCGCAGGCGCAAACGGCATATTGAACGTATACCCCGTCTATTTAATAAATCCCTAATGGCAATACCCATGGACATTGAGTTCAACGGCAATTTTGGCACGCTAAACTGTTCAAAAATAATTACCAGCCAAGCTAACTTATTTTTCCGATCAAGGAGAAGTAGGTTAGTTTGGCTGATAATTTATTTTCGGGTCCAATTATTCTATAGCTTGCTGCAGGGAGCGCTTCTTTAAGAATGTTCTATGGTCGCTTAAACTACTTTAGTTTAGGCGGATTTATCATCGGTGGTGTCGGTACTTTTACCAGAAATACGAACTCACGAAATTAAGAGGATTTTTGTGTAAAAGTATGGAAGATAAGGGGAATGACAGGTAGCTTCGGGAACAGGAAAAGTTGAGTTATCAAAATTCGAAATTAAGGGAACATATTTCAATAATAAGGCGGGGTTGGCATGGGCTTCAAGGAAAATGTACTACTATTAGCTAAACAATTTTTAGAAAGTAAGCCCCATATAGTGGGGGAAGAGGCGGCGAAAACTGCATTAATTATTCCGTTCATGGACGTTCTGGGATATAACGTGTTTAATCCTTTGGAGGTAAAACCTGAATATGGTGCGGATTTCGGTGTTAGCAAAAACAAGAAAGTTGATTATGCTATCTTTAAAAATGACGTGCCGATTATTTTTATTGAAGCAAAGGCAATAAACGAAAAATTAGACAACCATGATGCTCAATTGGGGTATTATTTTAATGCAACCCCTACGGTGAAAATTGCAATATTAACGAATGGATTATGGTATAAATTTTTTACCGACTTAAAGCAACCTAACATAATGGATGGGACTCCCTTTTTCGAAATAGATTTTGAGAATATTAAAGATACTCATATTGATATATTGGCTCAATTCAGCAAGGAAATATTTGATACCCAACAAATTGTTAAGTTTGCTGATGAATTGGTATGCATGTCCGGTATTAACAAGACTTTACGGGGCTTATTTGAAAACCCATCAGATGAATTTATTAAATTCTTAATCAAAGACTTAGTTACGTCAAAGTCTCTTAATAGTAAAGTAATTGATCAATATCGCCCACTTGTTAATAAATGTGTTAATGCTACTTTAATTGATATTATTAGTGAACGGATAAAGATGGCCCCCGAAAGCAAGGCTGAGCCACCGAAATCAAAAGAAGGGTCTGCCGTTGAAACACCAGCGGGCAGTAACGTTGAATATACGCTGAATGAGAACCCCACAAATAAGCGCCCCATTGCTTTTGAACTAGAAGGCGATAAAGTAATGGTAAATTCCTGGATCGAGATGCTCTTGAAAACTGTTGAAATATTGTATAGAAAAGACACCGTAAAAATGAAAAGTTTTGTAACTGATGAGGGGATGAACGGCCATACTGTACCTTATTTCTCTCTGTTGCCTCAAGCTACGATGCGTAAGCCGATTAAGATTCCCAATGCAGAATTTTATGTTGAGACCAACCGGAATGCTGACTCAATCCGCAAATCAATTGTTAGTATGTTAGAACGGTATGGGATTGGGAGTACTAATTTCAAAATTTACCTTCGGGCGGATTCTAGTGAATAGCATAATTAATTTCACCAATATGATATATTGATGTTGCTTTAATAGAGGCGTCTTTCTTCTACATAAATCTGACACCATGATTTTTAATTTTATTTGTCCGGGGGTAGATTATTTGGAAATAATTGACGAACATTTTTCGAGACGATATAATTACGCAAGAGGGAGTAATTCGCGTAAGGAAAGAGGGGTGTACCCATGAAAGAACAAAACATGAGATTTGGGGATTTTATTAAAAATAAACGACTGAATGACCATCGAGAGATCACGCTGAAGGATATGTCCGAAAGATTGGGTATTTCTCTGAGCCTGCTGAGCGACATCGAAAACAACAGAAGGAAAGCTTTTGACGGTGAAAAGATTGAAAAATTCGCGGCAGAACTCTGTCTTTCAGATGAGGATAAAGCCACCCTGTATGATTTAGCCGGTCTTGACCGAGGGGAAATTCCGTCCGACTTGGAAGATATCATGATGTACGGCGAAATCGGCAAAATGGCACGATTTGCACTCAGGCAGTCGAATGCCGGTATAATTGACGAAGAAGACTGGAAAAAGTTTATCCGAGATATGGAAAAAAAGCAAGGTGATGATGGGTGATTAAATTTAGCTGGAGAAAAGTAGATAAAAAGAACAACAACACGCCCATATTAAAAGATGCTGAAATTGATGAGCTGGCAGAAATGCTAATTCAAGACTACAAGCCGCCTTTGCTCAGAGAACCGTCTAAAATTAACTATGTACAATTTTTAGAATCATATTTAGGTGCAACACTTGAGTTTCTTGACATTTATTATGATGAAGGTGAACGTCCAATTTTAGGAGTCACCGCCTTTAATGTCGAGATTCTTAAAGTGTTTGACCGTGAGAATATGTGTATCAATAAAATCAAGGTAAACAGGCGAACTGTAATAATTGATAACAGTGTTATGGAGGATGGAAAAGAGGGACTGGCTCTGTTTACCGGTATTCATGAGGGTGGTCATCTGTGGTTACATCCCGGCGTATTTACAGAAATCAGCGGACAGCTGTCGTTGTTCGGCGCGCCTGAAATTAAGCCTGTAGTGTGCTGTCGAAAAGAGGATATAGAGAGCTTTGGTAGGACAAAGGGATTCCGAACTGCATTGGAATGGCGAGAGCATCATGCCGATTATTTTGCTTCAGCCATCGCCATACCAAAGTCTACTTTTGTACCGTTGGCAAATGAAATCATTAAATCAAAGGGCATCTTATAAACGGAAAAAGCTGAACGATCGTAGTCCCTACGAAACGTTCAGCTTTTATCACGGAGAAGAGGTTTTACAGAAACTTGGATGCTCACCAGTT
>JAGGAC010000088.1 GCA_017889635.1 Bacillota bacterium
TAAACGAATCATAATTATCAATAAGTAAAATCATGACCGTCACTCTCCTCCCAATACGCCGAACATCGCTCCGGCTTTATGCAGTATCTCCTGGTATTCAGTCTCAGGCACCGAATCGGCCACAATCCCCCCACCGGACTGAACTACCACCTCATCGCCGTCAATTGCCATGGTACGAATAGTAATACAGGTGTCCATATTTCCCCGGAAATCAAAATAACCCACGGCTCCACCGTAAGCGCCGCGCGGTGTATTCTCCAGCTCATTTATAATCTCCACCGCCCGGATTTTGGGAGCGCCACTGAGCGTACCAGCAGGAAAACAGGATGCCAGAACTTCCGTTGGTTTATACTTGGGGTCAACTCTTCCCGTCACTTCGGATACGATATGCATAACATGAGAGAATGTTTCCACCTGCATCATCCTACTGACCTTTACAGTCCCCGGCAGGCTGATCCGGCCAATATCATTTCGCCCAATATCCACCAGCATCGCATGTTCAGCCAGTTCTTTGGGATCACATAACAGTTCAGCCGCCAGTCTTTCATCCTCTTCCGGAGTCTTGCCGCGGGGTCTGGTTCCGGCGATAGGACAAGTTTGCACCTCAAAATCCTGAAGTTTAACCAGTCTTTCTGGCGATGCGCCCACCAAACGGCGGCGTCCAAAATTAATATAAAACATATACGGCGACGGATTGAGACGCCTTAGCCGCCGATAAAGCTCAAACGGCGCCTTGGTCAACTTGCGCCGAAAGGGATGAGACGGCACAATCTGAAAAGCGTCCCCAGCCCGAATATACTCCTTGGCCCGCTCTACATAGTCCATATAACGTCTTTTGATAGCCGCGTCGTCCCCTAGGCGTTGAGCTGATGAAGGCATCGCAGTCGTGTCTCCGTTTTGCATGGCTGGCAACTCTTCATTTATTTTTTCAACAAGTCCGGCGATACACATTACTGCTTCTTCATACACCGCGCTTGCCTGAGCAGCGTCATCTACCCTGGCCAAATAAATCAGCTTTGCTGAATGAGTGAGATGATCCATAGCAACCACAATCTGGCACAGCATATACTCGCCCAACACCGCGTCTTCGTTAATTATCATCCCTCGAATCCGCTCCCAAGTTGCAATCGCCTCAAAAGTAAGATATCCCACCGCGCCACCACTAAAGGGCGGCAGCTGCCGCATTTCCGGAAAAGAGAACCCGTCCAAAATGCCTTGCAGCCCTGTCAGAGGTGCTCCGGCAATTTTTTGCAACCGGCCATCAGTCATAACCTCGATATGGGATTTTCGCGCCGTAATTGTCATAAAGGGGGCAGCACCAATAAAAGAATACCGCCCAATAGATTTACTAGTCTCCGCACTTTCCAGCATAAACCCCGGCTCATCACCAACAATCTTATAATACAGAGAAACAGGCGTTTCAAGGTCAGCAGGCAAATCAGCATATACCGGAATAGTGTTGAACTTTTCCGCCAAGCGGATAAACTCATCCTTGTCAGGATACAGCTTCATGTCAACACCCCTCCCGGTCAAGTTCCTCGCGCATAGCTCCAACTAAATCACGAACTCCATTAACCCCTTGGCTGCCCAATCTATCCACCACCGCACTCCCCACAATAACAGCATCGGCATATTTCGCTGCCTGGCGGGCTGCTGCCGGACTGCCAATACCAAAGCCGATAGCCACCGGCACGTTGGTCGTTTTCCGAGCGGCTTCAATGGCTACCGCAATTGGCTTATAATCCAGCGCCTGCACTCCTGTAACACCTGTAGTAGAAATGCAGTATAAAAAGCCGCTAGCTTGTTTGCTGATTGCTGCAATTCGCTCCGCAGTACTCGTTGGGGCGATAAACTGAATAAGATCAATGGACGCTTTTCGACAAACGTCTGCCAGCAAATCTGTCTCCTCCAGCGGCAGGTCAGGTACAATAACGCCATTAATACCCGCCGCTCCAAAATCATTCATAAACGCTTCCGGACCGTAATGCAAAATAGTATTAGTATAAGTCATTGCCGCAAGCGGAACTGCCGTCTTAGCGCGAATTCTCCTGATCAGATCCAGTGCTTGGGCAGTTGTCGCGCCTCTGTTAAGTGCTAGGGTCGCTGCCTTCTGAATAACAGGACCGTCGGCAATAGGATCAGAAAATGGAATGCCGATCTCGATAATGTCAGCTCCGGCCTCAGCTGCCGCCAGAACTGCCGCCAAAGTTGTATCCATGTCAGGATAACCGGCAGTCAAATATATTATCAGCCCTTTTCGTCCCATTTTTTTCTGTACACTTAACCGTTCAGTCAATACTGACATTATAATCCCTCCATTACTTTGGCTACCGCCTGCACATCTTTATCGCCACGGCCAGAAAGGCATATTACGACAGCCTCATCCTTTGTTGTTAGCGGCATCAATTTTTCCAAGTAAGCTACCGCATGGGAACTTTCCAGAGCCGGAATAATTCCCTCAATCTGTGCCAGCCGTTTAAAGGCAGCTAACGCCTCACCGTCAGTAACAGTTACATATTCCGCCACCCCACTGTCCTTAAAAGCGGCATGTTCCGGCCCGACTCCTGGATAATCAAGACCGGCAGAAATTGAGTAGGCTTCAATAACCTGTCCGTCATTATTCTGGAGCAAGTAACTAAACGCCCCATGCAATACTCCCGGACGTCCATTTGACAATGAAGCCGCATGTTCGCCTGTGTCGACACCCTTGCCTGCCGCCTCAACCCCGATCTTCTTCACCTCATGATCGTCCTTAAAGGGATGGAAAATCCCCATCGCATTGCTGCCTCCACCTACACAGGCCACGATATACCTAAGCTTAGCGCCTTGCAGTGTCCTTATCTGCTTCCTAACTTCCTGGCCAATCACGGCCTGAAAATCACGAACAATCATTGGATACGGATGCGGCCCGACCACCGAGCCAATAATATAGTGAGTATCACGCACATTAGTTACCCAGTAACGCAGAGCCTCGCTGGTAGCGTCTTTTAGTGTGCCGCTGCCGCTGGTAACAGGCACTACCTCAGTTCCTAACAGCCGCATTCTAAAAACATTCAGTGCCTGTCGTTCCATATCTTCCTTGCCCATAAACACCCGACATTCCAGTCCGAAAAGCGCGGCAACAGTAGCGCAGGCCACCCCATGCTGCCCAGCACCGGTTTCGGCGACAATCCGCCGTTTTCCCATCCGCCGCGCCAACAGGGCCTGGCCGAGTGCATTGTTAATTTTATGAGCACCGGTATGCAAAAGATCTTCCCGTTTAAGATAAATCCGTCCCCGCCCGTAATGCTCGGTAAGATTTTTAGCATAATACAATAGCGTTGGCCGTCCGGCATACTCGGCCAGATAGCTTGCATATTCAGCTTGAAACTCCGGATCGCTTTTTACTTCATTATAAAAATCCTCCAATTCGGTCAACGCCGGCATTACCGTCTCCGGCACAAACTGACCGCCGTAGCCGCCAAAACGTCCTCTTTTATCAGCCATGGTTAATCCTCCTATAATAATTAATATAATCCACCAATCGCAATCAAACCTTTTAGTTGGCAGGGAAGGCCAGTTCCCTGGTCCGTACCTTAATGTCCGGAGCCTTAACTAGACTCTCCCCCACTAATATCCCTCTCAGCCCTGCCTGTTTCAGGCGCTTGGCATCCTTGCGGGTAGTAATCCCGCTTTCGCTAATAAAAATCCGGCCAGAATCACAATGCGGCAACAGGGCAAAAGTATTCTCAATATCGGTAACAAACGTTTTTAAATTACGATTGTTAATGCCGATCAACTGGGCCGGTGTTTGTTGTACCCTAAGAAGTTCCTCCAAATCGTGGACTTCCACCAAGCAGTCCATGCCTAAACTATAGGCAGTTTTTTGAAACCTAACCAGCTCGGCATCACTAAGGATAGCCGCAATCAAAAGCACCGCGTCAGCGCCTCCCCAGCGCGCTTCATAAAGCTGATACTCATCAATAATAAAATCCTTGCGCAAAATCGGCAGTCGACTGACCGCCCGGACTTTTTTTATATCATCCAATCTACCGAGGAATGGCGGGCTGGTATGCACCGAAAGCGCTGTTGCCCCGTGGCCCGAATAAATCTCAGCCAATTCCGGCACAGTGTATTTTTCACACAAACGGCCTTTGGCTGGCGAGGCCAACTTGCATTCAGCCAAAAGATTCCACCCCAGTTCAGCGACAGTCTTACTAAAAACAAACTGCCCGGAAGTAATACTGCGCTCCAATTCCCTTATCGGTCTTTCCTGTTTACTTGCCTCTACATCCATTCTTCTCGCGGCTACAATCTTATTTAGCAAAGCGACCACTCTCCTCAGCTTTTCTGGCGGCATCAATAAACAAGCGAATTTTTTCGACGTCCTTTTCTCCGCCTGTTTCCACGCCCCCAGATACATCAACCCCGTCCGGCGTCAAAACCCGAATCGCCTCAGCCACATTATCTGGCGTAAGACCACCGGCAACCAGAAATGGCTTAGTGAGTTCTCCTGCCACTTCCCGGCTGCGGCACCAATCAAAGCTGATCCCAGTTCCACCGCTCTTACCGGCAACCAGACTATCCAGCAAAAAATACTCAACATTATATAGGACAGTCGACGCCTTTCCAAAGTCAGGGCCGACGCTAAATCCCTTAATCACCGGTACCCCTACCGCCTGGCAATATTCCGGCGACTCATCCCCATGAAGCTGCACATAGTTTAGCCCACAATAATCGGCAATCTCCCTAACTTCGGCCAGCGGCTGATTAACAAAAACTCCGGCCTTCCCAATATGGGGAACGCTTTGGGCAATTCGGGCCGCCGTTTCAATAGTTATTTTCCGTCTACTTTGGGCGAATACAAACCCCACAAGATCTGCGCCGTATTCCGCGGCGGCAATTGCCGCCGCTTCAGATTTAATACCACATATTTTTATTAAAATGCCGACTCCCCCTTATACCGCTGGCTATAATCCCTAAGTGCCTCGAGTTTAGCCAGCGCCGCTCCACTGTCAATACTAGAAGCGGCAACCGCTAGTCCTTCCTCAAATGTTTCAGCTTTACCGGCAACCTTAAGTGCGGCGGCAGCATTAATCAATACAATATCGCGTTTTGCGCCTTTCTTTCCCTGCAAAAGCTCCAGCATAGTAGTGGCATTATCCTCAGGCGTCCCCCCCCGATAATCATTCAAGCCAAGGGAGCTTAAGCCATAGTTTTTCGGTTCCAAAAGATACGTCCGTATCTCGCCATCAACAACCTCGGAAACCTGAGTTGGAGCGGCAGTAGAAATTTCGTCAAGACCATCCAGACCATGCACCACCATTGCTCGCCGCACGCCCAGCAACCTTAAGACCTCCGCCAGTTTTGTAGTTAACTCCCTGGCATAAACGCCCAAAAGCTGGCACTCGGCTCCAACCGGATTAGTAAGCGGACCAAGGACATTAAATACTGTACGAAATCCCAGTTCGCGCCGCGGTTTACCGGCATACTTCATAGCCGGATGAAAACTGGGTGCATACAGAAAAGCTACCCTTAACTCATCAATCGCCGCCGCTACCATCGTTGCCGGGAGATCTAGCGAAACTCCCAGCGCCTTCAGAACGTCAGCGCTGCCGCACGAACTTGATATACCGTGGTTGCCATGTTTCGCCACCGGAACCCCAGCCCCGGCCACCACAAACGCCACCGTTGTCGAGACATTAAAGGTTCCCTTACAATCGCCGCCAGTGCCGCAAGTGTCAATAATCCCCTTGTTATCACAAGCCACCTTTACCGTATAACAACGCATTGTCTCCGCAAAACCGGCAATTTCATCACTGGTCTCACCCTTCATCCTCAGCGCCGTCAATAGCGCCCCAATCTGCGCCTCGCTGGCATTACCAGACATAATTCCCGACATCGCCTGCCGGGCCTCCTGTCGTGAAAGATCCTTCCCTGCCACCACCTGATTAAGAACATCCTTTAACATAATCCATCCTCCTCTTTAACACTATTTTTAAACGACTACAAATAAAAAAACTATTCCACCCGCAAGGGGCGAAATAGTTCGCGCTGCCACCCTAATTCGAAAAGCTAATGCTTTCCCTCGTTTCAAATACGGGACAATTGTCCGATATTCTAGCCTGCTAACGGCGGCGTCCGGCCCTTTCTACTGGCAATACGCGTTCAAAAAGGCAGCTCCCAGGTCCATTCCCTACGCCCTTCAGACCGGTCATCACACCTCCGGGTTTTTCCCGGTCACCGGCTCGCTGCGCTGAAGCTTACATAGTTACTCGTCCTGCTCTTCGCTATTCATATTCATTTTTGAACAAATAAAAAAACCATTCCACCCGCAAGGGGCGAAATGGTTCGCGATACCACCCTAATTCGGAAAGCTAATACTTTCCCTCGTTTCAAATACGGGACAATTGTCCGATATTCTAGCCTGCTAACGGCGGCATCCGGCCCTTTCTACTGGCAATACGCGTTCAAAAAGGCAGCTCCCAGGTCCATTCCCTACGCCCTTCAGACCGGTCATTCCACCTCCGGGTTTTTCCCGGTCACCGGCTCGCTGCGCTGAAGTTTACATAGTTACTCGTCCTGCTCTTCGCTTGCTAATATATTTATTTACACTTATTGTAAGCAACAAATTCCCAATTGTCAAGCAACTATTTTCCGGCTGTTTTTCTCGACCAACCGGGCAAATTCATCCTCACCCGATAATCTCCTGTACTCGTCCGACAATGCCGGTTTCCAACCGGACTTTAATCCCCCGATGATGAATGGGGCTACTTGTCAAAATATCCTTCACTATCCCTTCGGTCAGCTCACCACTTCTTTGATGCTGCTTTTGTACCACCTTTACCCTTATCCCAGGTCTAATATTTTTTCGCTGCGTTCCATCCATATCATTTCTTTAGACGATTTTAGTCGCATATGAGTCACTGCGCAAAAATCCCTTTCTTTTTATTTCTAGTATACCACAAAGATTCTATCATATTGAAGATTTCACCTTTCAATCAACCACTTAAGCATACTTTACTTTTCAATAAACAATTTTTCCCTCTTCATAAAACAAATAGACTTGCTTACCCATAATATTATAAGTGTACCGTCCCCCCCTGGCCGCTAGTATATCCTGTGATACATTCGTAACACTGCTGTAACACCACTGTAATATTTTGTTGATAAACTGCGAAACAAGCAATATTATTTTGAAATAAATTTAGAAAAGAGGTCGTTTTATGACTATTACATCTACCAATAAAAATAATAGTCAAGTATCCTATCAGCAATTTAACCAAACAGCTAAACCTCCTCAGCTTACCAAAGCAGAAAAAGAAAAAATTGAAGCAGCGGCAAAAAAAGCCGGTGTTAAAATTCAGCCAGGCCAAAAGCCTAGTGATGCAGATATAGAGAAGATTAAAAAAGCCGGCGGTTTCAACATCGACATAAAAGCTTAGTCATAAGGCCAGGAACACGCGAACTGCGCGTCTCCTGACCTTATTATTTATTCCAAGTCCAATAGAACTGAAACTAATCATCTAACAATTTGTATCATATTTAAATACAAACAGTAAAAAATTCGTGAGTTTATCGTAACATTGGGCTGGTACAATAGAACCATAAACGAAGGGGGTTACACACTATGAAAAAGATAATATCAGCTTTAATGTTGAGTTTAATGGTTATGAGTTTTGCTGCTACGGTAAGTGCTCACCCAGCACCGCAACCTGAGCCGAAACCACCCCAACATCACCACAGACCAGCCCCACATCAACCAGCTCCCCAACCCTAATAAATCTAATAACATTAAAAGTCAGGGACTAACGTGCCCCTGGCTTTTTTATTTATCAACAAACCATCTTCATCAAACAACTAGACTTGATTACCCATAATTTCGCAAGTGCACCATATCCCCAAGCCGCCGCCTTTTAATAAGAAAAGAAACTTGTGCAATTTACTCCAAGCAAGATTTTACATAATCAACTGGCACATCCATTCTAATAGCAGTTTCTTCAATTGATAGACCACTGTTTATGAATCGTCTGACAACCATAAGCATATTTTCTCCGACTTCAATAATATGCTTATCAGGGTCATAGAAACGAATAACACGCTGTCCCCAAGAATGTTCCATCGCTGGATGTACATAATTAATGTCTGCAATCTTACTCACTTTTTGAATAAAGCCATCGAAATCGTCTTCTTCAAAATATAACTCTGCTACATTTCCTCCAAAAACAATTTCACTATCCTGCTTGCAAATAAATGTTGACCAGGTATCTTTTGTCTGTAATGAAATCCCACCTATTAAAGTGACATTTGCACCGAAATCAACAGCAACTTCTAAACCAAGCACCTTATAGTAAAATTGCTTGGACTTCTCCATATTCGAAACAACTATCAATGGATTTGAAAATTTCATTGCATACCACCCCACGAAGATCATTCTAATAAAACTCATAACTAATTTATACCATTGAGTGCAAGAATTTACTATAGTTTAATGATCATTAGCACGGGTTTTGTCTGAAATGTTGGCGACACCCCATATAGGTGAAAAAATTTAGCCCCTGGACTTAATACAAGCAAGGAACATTACAATATTATTTTACCTTCCTGTCAAACAGCCACCTCGACAGCCACGGTATCTTATCGTAAATTTTAAGTTCGGTATCTCCATGATGTAGAACTGAAACTAATCATCTAACAATTTGTATCTTATTTGATTACAAACAGTAAAAATTTCGTGAGTTTATCGTAACATTCGGTTGGTACAATAGAGCCATAAACGAAGGGGGTTACACACTATGAAAAAGATAATATCAGCTTTAATGTTGAGTTTAATGGTTATGAGTTTTGCTGCTACAGTAAGTGCTCACCCAGCGCCGCAACCTGAGCCAAAACCGCCTCAACACCACCACAGACCAGCCCCACATCAACCAGCTCCCCAACCTTAATAAATCTAATAACATTAAAAGTCAGGGACTAACGTGCCCCTGGCTTTTTTACTTTTCCAAAGGAGTTTGCCGCGCCTCAATAAGCTTGTCACTTTCAAATACTCGACCATCTTCCACTCAATATGGCTCTAGTTTCATTGTCGCTTTTAACTCTCATTGACCTCAATAGCTGCCCGTAACCAAAATGCACTGCGAAAACTATAATAATAATAAAGACTTCAATTATATACAACAAAAAGGTATAGAGGAAACAAAATGCCTAACCGTAATATACCACCACCAACAACACCGGCTTCCTTGACACGAAAACATTGGACAGTTTTAATCTATGCCAATGGCAACAATGACCTAGAACCAGAAATGTGCCAAGCCATGGAGGCCGTGAGTAAGGTTGGCTCCAGCGACGAAGTGAATATCGTCATGCAAATTGCCAGAGCCAAACTGGACTTGGTCAAAATCATCAGAAGGCATTATCCTTCAACAGTTCAACAATCTTGGAGTGGCGTAAGACGCTACTACTTTGCTGAAGATACCCCTATTATGATCAACAAATTTAAAAATGTTAATATGGCTGACCCCCAACAACTGTACGCCTTTTTAAGCTGGGGAATACGCTGCTATCCAGCAGAAAAATACATGGTAATCCTGGGCGGGCATGGATATCAATTTGTCGGAACAATGACCGACTATTGCCAAAAAGCCCCCTACATTATGGGGATTCCGGAAATGGTTACTGCCATAAACCGAGCCGCCAATGAACAAAGTAAAAAAATCGACGTATTACTGCTTGACACTTGCTATTTTAATTGCATCGAAGTCCTTTATGAACTAGGCCGTCATCCCGATCACGCCGTACTTAAAGCCGTCACCTATATCAATTCCGGCCCGCTTGAAGGCCTACAGTACGATAAAGCAATCAACCTGTTAAAGAAAGAACCTACTAGTGATTCCGATACTTACATTAAAGAACTAATCAATAGCCTTCGCCTAGACTTGGTAGCCTTCGCAGTAAATCATCGTAAACTACAACAAATTAAGCAAAATACAAACCAATTAGCCATGTCATATTGCACCCCATCACTGATAAACGCCGGTACTTCCTGTAACGACGACGATCAATCTAAACACGAACTTAGTACCCAGCTGATATCCCTGGTCATTCATTATAAAAAGGTCCTACAACCCGCCAACGCTTTAATCTGGATAGCAAAAAAGCCAACAGACAACCTCAACTTGATTTCACGTTACTATCGATTAAGTTTTGCCCAACAGAATCATTGGACGTATTACTTAAGTAATAGAACTTTTGACATAACTAATGCATTTGCCCAAAAGAAAAGTCTCCATCCAATCAAGCTTACCCCCAGCGAAGTATATGCATTTATAACAATAATGAACCCAGTACTACCAGAGAAGGACAAAAAAGAAATTCTTAATACCTTATTTAACTATCAGAATTGGAAAAGAAAGTAGTCGTTGTTATTTAAAGGAGGTGGTCAAATGAGCACATCTGGAATCCCTTGGAGCTGGGGATTTAACAATTACGGTCAGCTCGGCAATGGCACTAATACCAGTAGCAACGTACCAGTAACAGTCAGCGACCTTTCTAACGTTATTACTATCTCCGCCGGGGGGAGTCATAGTCTAGCCCTATTAGAAGATGGCACCGTGCAGGCCTGGGGGTATAACTCTTACGGTCAACTTGGCAATGGCACTAATACCAGTAGCAACGTACCAGTAACAGTCAGCGACCTTTCTAACGTTATTGCTGTCTCCGCCGGGGCTTATCATAGTCTAGCCCTATTCTAACGTTATTGCTGTCTCCGCCGGGGCTTATCATAGTCTAGCCCTATTAGCCGATGGATCCGTGCAGGCCTGGGGGTATAACGTTTACGGTCAGCTCGGCAATGGCACTAATACCAATAGCAACGTACCAGTAACAGTCAGCGACCTTTCTAACGTTATTGCTATCTCCGCCGGATTTTATCATAGTCTAGCCCTATTAGCGAATGGCAACGTGCAGGCCTGGGGGTATAATCTTTACGGTCAGCTCGGCAATGGCACTAATACCAATAGCAACGTACCAGCAACAGTCAGCGACCTTTCTAACGTTATTGCTATCTCCGCCGGATTTTATCATAGTCTAGCCCTATTAGCGAATGGCAACGTGCAGGCCTGGGGGCGAAACAATTACGGTCAGCTCGGCAATGGCACTAATACCGATAGCAACGTACCGGTAACAGTCAGCAACCTTTCTAACGTTATTGCTATCTCCGCCGGGGGGAGTCATAGTCTAGCCCTATTAGCGAATGGAATCCCTTGGAGCTGGGGATTTAACAATTACGGTCAGCTCGGCAATGGCACTAATACCAGTAGCAACGTACCAGTAACAGTCAGCAACCTTTCTAACGTTATTACTATCTCCGCCGGGGGGAGTCATAGTCTAGCCCTATTAGCAGCGGATGTACCAACTCGGGGCATTTGCTTTGAAGCGACAGAACTGGCTTTTTATTCGCTGCAAAAGTAACGCCCACAATATACCGCAACCTTAAAATCCAATGGCTCTACTAACCCGTCTTCCTATTGCGGCTGGGCTGTTTTTAATTCATACTGAAAGCCTCTTTATATTGCAGTAAACATTCGGTAACGAAGGGGGTTACACACTATGAAAAAACTAATATCAGCTTTAATGTTGAGTTTAATGGTTATGAGTTTCGCTGCTACGGTAAGTGCTCACGAAGCGCCGCCACCTGAGCCGCAACCGCCTCAACATCACCATAGACCAGCCCCACATCAACCAGCTCCCCAACCCTAATAAATCTAATAACATTAAAAGTCAGGGACTAACGTGCCCCTGGCTTTTTTACTTTTCTATAAAACATCGTCCCTCATCATCAAACAACTATACTTGCTTGCCCAGCATCAAAATGTAAATTAAATACTTTTTTTGTAATTTTTGTAGTATACTAAGTAATCATTTACTATTTATTATATTTACATGGAAAAAGGTGGTTTATTCGTTATTCTCAAACCTTCATCCAAATCCGCTAGTTCATACTATAAGCTCTATTATTTTAGTAATCTACCTACTGACTCAAAATTTCCCAGTGAACTAGGAGGCGACATGTATAATAAGATTTTTGTAAGCAACAGAGCAGGTGTCGGCGACGTTATTCTAACTACACCGATACTTAAAGCAATTAAAGATAAATTTCCCCAAAGTCATCTTACTTTTATGACGGGACCTAATTGTGCAGAACTTGTAAACGGCTTAAGTTTTATTGATGAAGTAGTACTTTATAATAATAAAAGCAAACAAAATTCATCGATGTTTAATATTATTAAAAAGATTTGGCGGTCTGATATTGCCTTGCTTATTGATTTTAAATATCGCTCAGCAGTAATAGCCTTCTTAGCAGGTATCCCCATTCGCGCCGGACTAAATCATAAGAGGAGTCTATTTATGACTCACACCGCGCCTCTAAAAGAGGGCAGAGAACATAATTATGAACCTTATAATTATGCCGATATAATTCGCGACAGTACCGGCATTGATTTACTGGGGGATTTCAGCAAATTGTATGTGCCAAAAAGAAGTCCCGAGGATGTCAACTTTGTAACTAAACTTTTAGCAAGCAAGGGTATTATGGGCGATAAACCGATTGTAACTATTGCACCATTTACTGCTTGGTCAATGAAAAACTGGCCAACACACAGATACATTGAACTTATAAAAAAAATTAAAGCCAGCTATGACTGTGACATTGTCCTCACTGGAGATGATACACATGATTACCCGGGAGGAAGCGAGTTAAGACAACTATCATCAATTGCAAATTTATCTGGAAAAACATCGCTGCTCCAAGTAACTGAGATTATAGCGCGGTCGAAGCTACTCATCGGCAGCTGTAGTGGAACAATACATATGGCAGCTGCCACAAATACTCCTGCAGTCATTATCTATGGGCCAACCTCTCCTGAACGTTGGGCTCCCCGAAAAAATGTAATCATTCTGTCTAAAAATACCATCTGCAGCCCATGTGACGGACCAGCGATTGGGTGCCCAGAAAACCAATGCATACAGTCAATTTCTGTCGATGAAGTATTTGAAGCATCATCCAAATTTCTAAGTTGAGGCAAAAATATATTCTATATTTTGCAGCACAGTAATAACAATTAGAAAATTATATAAGAACATGAATTACAATATTCATTAAACTATTAATCAGGAGCGATAGCGTGAAAATTCTTGTTACAGGGGAAAACCATTTTAACCATGTATACAGCGTAGTAAAAAGTTGCAAACAGCTAAACCATGAAGTGTCATTCATAAATATGGTTGATTTTTTCTTTAAATGTAATTATGTCGAAAAGAAATTATATAAATTCGGTGTTAAATCATTAAGAGATAACTATAATAACACCTGGAATAAGAACTTTATTACTACATGCCAGCAGTTCAAACCAGACATTGTTTTAGCTATTAATGGCGCTGTGCTTGATATCCCCACTTTAGAGTTGTTACGTTCTTTAAAAGTAAAACTTATTCTCTGGTTATTTGATGGTAGGAAACGCATAACAGAACATGAACATAAAATGATTTATTATGATAAAATTTATTGTTTCGAAGAATACGATATACCATACTTCCAAGAAAAATATAAATTGAAAGTACAGTATTGTCCTGTAGGATATGAATCTGATATATATTCTCCCGCTGACACTCTAAACCGCAACATAGATATTTCATTCATAGGAAGCCCATCTCAAAACAGAATAGAAACATTACAACAAGTAGCCGAATATGCTAGCCAAAAATCTCTTAACATGCAAGTTTACGGGAAATGGTGGAACGATAAATACTTTTGGAAAAAAACTTTATTTGCAAGACAAAATCCACATCTAGAAAAATACATAAATAACTTCGAATTACCGGCAGCAAAAGCTGCTGATATTTACAGGCACTCAAAAATATGCCTAAACATTAATATCTCAGAGCATTTAGGAATTAATCCACGAACCTTTGAAATTCTTGGTACAAAATCGTTCCAATTAATGGATACTAAGAAAAGCACTAATATAATCAGACCTGGAATAGACTTAATCACATATAACACCGATTGCGACTTATTAGATAAAATTGATTATTATCTCGCAAACGATAAAGAACGAACCGAAATAGCAAATAACGGATACAATTGGGTCAAAGAAAATTTTACGATGACGCAAATGGTAAAAAGTATACTCGATTAGTCAATGCCTATTCATGTCTTGTCCTCACTGACAGTGTATAGGGTCCCCAAGATAATATGTCACCCAAAATAGAAAACCAGCCTATTTACACCATATTGGCGGATGGGCTGGTTTTAATTCATACTAAAAGCTTCTTTATATTGCGGTAAACATCCGCGACCGACTCAACGTGCCTTTTGGCAAAAATATAATACTAAAACACAAAATTTAGTTATACTAAACTGCTCCGCAGTGGTTCTCAACTAATAGACAGAGATATAGCCCAATTTATGTTTTATATCATTTTTCCACAGCCTCCCATATTGTCAAAATGATACATCCAATTGCATAGCAAAAAATATCTTTTATATCAAATGAAGTTCCGATAATTGTTGAAATCACTTTATTGTTTTGTAAATGCAGTAAATCTACAATGTTATAATACTGAGCAAATTCTACTGCTGAAGCAAAAATTAATAGGTAGATAGCTAAAAATTTTATTGACTTATGTATAACTCCTCTTATGAAGGTGTACATTAAAATAATCACTAGAATATCTCCAACATATGGACGAATAATATTATCATTTATAAAAAGTGCAATAATTATCTCCGTTATCAATAAAACAATGAAACCAAATAAATACCTCATGTTTATTTTCATAAATTATATCTCCTTCTGCCATCACTGGTGTTCGTATATCCATAACACCTTCTGTTATACAACTTTGATATACCACTTACAGCGCGCTGCTTAATGCCCAATTAATATTATCGCTGCGCGATCCATTTTCAGCTTGTGCGATAGATTCAACAATCGAAATCATAAGGCTACTGTCTATGTTAGCGGTATCCAGTTCTTCCTACTCAAATATGATAGAACGCCAAAAAATTTTAATTGTTTCAAAGCATCGAGAACTTCTACCGTATCCCTTCCAAATCTACTGATACTCTTTGTAAAGATGATTTCCAAATCATTCGAGTGGCAATCATTCAACATCCGTGAAAACTCTTTCCGTGATGCAACTGTCTTACTTGATATAATATCCATATATACTTCTACCAGCAACCATTTTTTTTGCTGCTATTACTCTTGTCAGGTGTGATACTTGGGTATTAAGACTTTGTAATTGTTTTGCGCTGTTTGTGCTGACCATGGCATAAATACCAACGCGTTGTGCTCGTTTAGGAGGCTTTGCAGGTAGTATTCAATTCTTTTGTTTTCTACTTTTCCGCTCACACCGTCACCACCTCTAATGCCCGCATCAAGTCGGCCGGCGTCACCCCATCAGCATATACTCCCTGCATAATATCTAGGCCGCCAGCCCTAAGTATCCGTGTCACAGCTTCCGAGCAATTTACTGTCACTTCGCCATCTCCTGGCAATTGACAGCCTGTAATATCATGCAAGCCTCCATTAACGCAATCAATCCAGCCATATGGAGTATTACGAAGCCGTTTTGCCTCTAGCTCGGCATCACCGATATTCGGCACATCAACAGTAATAGTGCGAGTTTTACGGTCCTTGTAAATGTCCACTGGTGACTTAACAAATCCGTCCGGTGTAGCTTCAAGTAATGCGTCTAACATAAATATACCTACATGAGTTGGATCATCCCCAGCGCCTTCCGCTTTATCTATTACTTTACCAATAACAAACCATAGCCACGCTGACAGTCTTTCCTTCCAGGTCTTAGCCGTAGATCGCTTGTCCTCCGGCCAACAGAATAAAACATTTACCTTCATTAAAATAGACACCTCCACATAAAGAAAAAGGACCCAATCAATAAGAACACCCGCTCCGTTTTGGAACTGATTGGAACTGAAATGCAAAAAACCCGCTAAAAAATAGCGGGTTTTTTCATGTGCTTTAACAGCCTAATTGACAATGAGTATCCTTGGATAATTTATACAGATACTATGTCAGAATTATTAACTATATACAATATTTATAAGCCGCGTTAAATATGTATTATATTTCCAGCATAAGAACTACGCCCAGAACAAAAAAGGATTAGGCACATTATGTCGCATTACATAACCACTCCGAGATTATATTAAGACCACTATAACGGCGGGGACGACAAACAATGGAATATGGTTCTATCCAAGTAGCATACGCAAACTTTGAATATAGCAGTATAATTATAGTGTATTCAGCTCTGATAATTCGATAAATTGAATGTACAATCAGCATAGAGGGGACTGATAGATAATGAAAATTGGTTTTTTTGATTCTGGAATAGGCGGCACCACCGTACTTTACCAGGCATTGAAAATACTGCCGAACGAAGATTATGTTTATTATGCCGACACCGCTCATGTTCCCTATGGGGAAAAAACTAAAAGCGAAATTAAAAATTTTATGTTTGAAGCCATCGATTTTATTGTTTCTCAAAATACCAAAGCGATAGTCATTGCATGTAACACCGGGACCAGTGCCGCCATCACAGATTTGCGGCAAAAGTATAACCTACCAATAATAGGTATTGAGCCAGCGGTAAAGCCTGCGATCCAGAAAAGCCACCAAACGGGTCGCCGTGTCTTAGCTTTGGCAACCAATTTCACTTTGAAAGAAGAAAAGTTCAATAATTTGGTTACTAATTTAGACAATGAGCACATAGTAGACGGCTTGGCACTTCCTGGTTTAGTCGAATTCGCAGAGAAATTTCAGTTTCAGGAAAGTGTGGTAATGCCTTATTTAGTAGAGCAATTAGAAGCATTTGATCTTAATTGCTATGAAACCGTAGTCTTAGGATGTACTCACTTTCCGCTTTATAAAGATATACTAAGAAAACTATTCCCCCAACACGTTGATATAATTGATGGCAGCGTTGGAACGGTCAATAATCTGAAAAGAACCTTGGCAGAGATAAAAAAAATCGGCGAAGGCAGCGGAAAAATAACTTTTTATCAATCCGGTATCAAGCTCGAAGACCCAGAGATTGTAGACCGCTATATCCATTTACTTGATAGAATGCGCAGTATTGATGCATGATTTCAATTAATGGTACTGCTCAAACGCCAGGAACTCGTATACAGCAAGTCCCATAAATCCATACGTCCCTGATGAGTTGCAAAATTTAGCAGTCTGACCCGACAGACTAAACAATTGCTATATGCTTTTCTCGGGAAAACCCCTTTTACGAAACTCAGTTCCCAAACGGAGCGGGTGTATCAATAAGACCGAGCCCTTTCCATTGTAATAATCTAATCTAAATAGCTTTCACGATCATCATAGTCAACTTCCGTAGCTTCCGTTAGCTTGGTTTGTATATTAGCAATATACTTATCGACAAAATGATCAGCTATGCTGGTTTCCCCTGCCGCTAGATTTGCTTCAAAGTCTGATACCGTAATTGCCTCGGCACTAGTTTCGTCCAAATTACAATAATAGGTATCTTTCAGTAATATTGTTTCTTCGCCAAAATGACGATACCGCCCATTTTTACTGCTAATAACAGTTAACGGCGGTAACAACGGCACTAAGTCTTTATTATTAACCACTCGCAATAATGGAATATCCCTGTATTCACATACTCCATCATAGTTAGTAATCATCGGCTGGCCAAAGGTAACACTCTGCCCGATAGTAAGACCATCTTTAAGTAAATATAGATGAAGAATAACCGTAATAGCACCACCTAAAGAATGGCCCGTTAAGTATGTAGTATAGCTGGTATCCAATTCAGATAAAATCAGATCGTAGACTTCAATTGCCGATTCAAGAAAACCACTATGAATATAGATGCCTGTTTTATCATCTAGTGTTTTCGCATACTTCGCATCTTCAACCCAATTTTCTATAGTATAACTTCCTCGAGTAACAATATATTGTGCTTTATTGGTATCATCGAAAAGCAATATA
>JAGGAC010000089.1 GCA_017889635.1 Bacillota bacterium
TTAGCCGCATAAAAAACTGCCAGCAACCCATTTATTAGGGTTGCTGACAACAGAAATGATTTTATATATTTCATTGTTCACTTGACGGGTAGCAGTTCACATCGCCTTAAACAGTTTCTTTACCTTTTCAGCCAACTAACAAATTAGCAAATTGATATGGCGGCAGTAAATCCTTCACGAACAGCCTCATATACCTTAGCAGCACGTACACAATCACCAATTTCATATACTGACGCTGCGTGAGCAGCAGCACGTAAGCTTTCTGCCGCTTCCTTATTTGCCCGCATCCCCAATGCATAAATCACCGTATCAGCGGCTAAGAATTCCTCTTTATTTTCTGAATCTACTACCATCACCCCATTAGGCCTAATCGCAGTACATTTCAAACCAGTTTTATATGTTAACAGCTTATCCATTTCATTTACAAGGGCGACACGATGCATCGGGTATGAATCAGGCGCAACCTTAGCGCCCATTTCAATAATCGTTACCGCTCTGCCGTGTTCTGCCAAATGAAGTCCCACTTCGCAGCCCACCAGGCCGCCGCCTACCATGATAACCTTTTGTCCTACCTTGCTTAGATCATCATAGACACTTAAAGCTTTCATTGCATTATCAATGCCGTTAATTGGTGGCACGATCGGTGTTGAACCTACAGCAATAATAACCGCCTCCGCACCAAACGAGCTAACATCTGCAGCAGTAAATTTCTTACCAAGTACGACTTTAATATCGCGTTTATTTACCCGGCGCACCAACAAATCTTTAAAGGCACCCAAATCGCCTTTATGCGCATCCGTATCCGCAAACTTAAGCAATCCGCCTAAAGTATCTGACTCTTCAACTAAAGTCACTTTATGTCCGCGGTCAGCGGCAACAATAGCAGCCTCCATGCCGGCAACACCGCCGCCAACCACTAATACCTTTCTTGAAACGCTCTTACTCTTCAGCACTGCAGAATCAAAATAAAATGCCATTGGATTTACCGAACAACCAGACACTGAAATAAGATCATCGATATTCTCTTCTAGTGGTCCAGGGAAACATTTGTAACATCTTAAACACGGACTAATATCATCTTCATTTCCTGCTTCAGCTTTATTTGCGAACTCCGGATCAGCGGTTAACTGTCTGGCCAAAGCTACCAAATCACATTTTCCTTCTGCAACTAATTGTTCGGCAAACTTCGGCGAATTTATCCCTCCAACCACCGCTACAGGAATAGAAACTGCTTGCTTAATCGCTGCTGCCATTTTCACATTTAATCCATGCGGTTCAAACATTGAAGAAAACAAACCGCTTAAAACAGGATTACGATAGAGACCTACAGAAACATGAATAATATCTACAAAGCCTTCAATCATCTTACAGAATTCGGTAACCTCTTCTATTCCCATGCCATTTTCAATACGGTCAGTCCCGCTAACGCGAATTTCAATAATAAAGTCTTTCCCCATTGCAGCTCTTACACTTTTAATTAATTCAAGCGGAAATCTTGCTCTATTTCCCAATGAACCGCCATATTCATCTGTTCGCGAATTAGTTATCGGGGACAAAAATTGATGGATTAGCCAACCATGTCCGGCATGAATCATAATCCCATCAAAACCAGCGGCTTGCATAAAGAGCGCACTAGTAACAAAATTATTACAAACCGACTGCATCATTGCTTTATCCATGGCTTGTACTTCAACACCGTCTTCTCTCACATACCCCATTGGACCAATAGGATTTTTCAAACCGGGAATAAATAGTTTTGACTCCCCGCAATGGCATAATTCAATTAAGGCCTTACCGCCATTATTCTTGATATCAGCTACTACTTTTTTCAAGGCGTTAAAAGCTGGATCAGCATAATCTGTATAATCAATCGGCGGAAACGGTTCACGACTTGCATATTCAAAGTCTACCGGAGTTTCGCCAACAGTAACCTGAGCATATCCACCTTTTGCTCTTTCTTCAAACCCTTTAAAAAACATTTGCGCAAGCGGCGGAAATGTTGCAAATGTTCCACAATAAATTGGTGCAGCAACAATTCTGTTTTTATAAGTATGGGTACCTACCTTTAGTGGCGAAAATAAATTAGGAAATTTATTACTCATATCAATTCACCCTTTCTTCTTCTGTTAGTATTTTTAAGTCATATATACTCTTCACTTTAAACATATCGCGATCACAAACAATTGTAAAATTCAAAAATCAATTTGAATAAGAAGAAATTCTTCTTATTCAGATTTGCCTGCCACAACGGGTGAAATAAACATTCCCCTTAAGGAGTTGTTATTATGGATTTTCGCCAGCTTCGCTACTTCATCTCGGTCGCTGAACATCTTAACTTTACCCAGGCAGCCCAACATCACTACATTACCCAAACTGCAATAAGCCAACAAATTATAGCCTTGGAAACTCAGCTGGGAGTTAAACTTTTCAACCGCACCAATCGTTCGGTCCAACTAACCCCCGCCGGGAAAACGTTCCTACGCGAATCCCGAATCATGGTTGCCAGAGCTGATGAAGCAATTAAACTCACCAGACATGCCGCTTCCGGCCTTGTAGGCAATCTGAAAATCGGCTTCCTTGGTCCAAATGAAAAGCCGTTCATGCCCACTCTCATTCGCCAGTTTCGCCGAAAATATCCGAACATCGTATTTAGTCTACATCAGAGTGGTATTGACGATATTCACGAAGCCCTTGAGCATCGCTTTCTTGACGTAGCCTTTACCCTGCCCTTTCATCTTGACAAAATAGCCGGACTTACCTGGGAAGCGAAAATTAAGCGTGCTGACTTGTCCGGCGAACCCTTCGTCGTGATCGAGCGCGAAGTAGCTCCCGGAGCCTTTGACGCGATGATTCAGGACTGCGTTAAATCCGGTTTTACCCCGAATATCGTTGCCCAATCCCGGTTCTTGGAAACAGTCTTACTGCTAATCGAATCCGATGTAGGAATTTCAATATTGCCGCGCTTTTTTGAACTGTATGCCACCCCTAACTTGCGGTTTATTGAACTTGAAGGTGAAAATGAAACAATGAAGCTGGTCGTCGCCCACCATGTCGATAATGACAACCCCACTATCCCGTTATTCCTGGAAGAACTAAAGACCGTCCTTGAACAACTTCAACCGAATAAGTAAGCAACCGCTTTGACAACATTATGGGTAGGTAAAAACAATAATCCCCGGATTCCCTGTTTAAATACAGGTATCCGGGGATTAATTTTACCCCCACACAGCCATGCTGTCTTTCGATCCAATGCCCTTTTTCTGGTACATGGCAACCAACTGTTCCTTTGTTTTATTAAAATTGGTAATCACTGCGTTGGTAATAATCGTAACTTTGTAATTTCGATTAACCGCGCCAAGCGCTGTTTTATAAACGCAGGCAGCAGCATCCAAACCCACAATAAAAATCTCATCCACCTGATTCGCTGCAAGGAACTGCTCCAACTGAGGATTGGAAAAAGCATCAGAACGCTGCTTAGAAAAATAGTTTTCTGACACCAATAGCAGCCTGTCGTCTTGCCGCGTCCCTGCCCCTCCCTTCAGCAGCCGTCCACCGTAGGCAATACGAAAAAATAGTGAATCTGGACACTCCTGTCCAACATAAACAACAAGTATCTCTTTTTCAACAGCCGCCGCTATCACTTCGTTTACCTGCGCAATAAACGCTTCTGTATTTTTATAACCAAAGCGCTGATGAGCACTTTTCCCTGTCAGGTCTTCTTGAACATCCACAACCAACAACGCCTGTCGCGGCTCGCGATAAAGCTCGATAGCCTTTCCCGTAGTCGGCCTCATTAGATTTACGATCTTCCATACAACACTCACAATCCCAATGACTATAAAGACTAAAATAACATCAACTACTACCATCGAGTTTTCCTACCTCCTTGTATGAGCTGCTCGCCAACTCATATACTTATACCGTTGCCTCACAAAGCTTTTATCCTACTACTAATAATATCATTTAGATAGGCAATCGACTGTTCTTCTGCCGCCTTACGCCTAACCAAGTCCGGAGTACTGTGATAGTTTCTAAGTTGTTGATACAGCGTTATAACATGCTTCAATGCTCCAGCACACTCTGCTGCGCTATGCGACGAAACCGTCTTCATAAATAACGCCAGTTCTTCTTTAGCATCCCGTTCGATGTATCTCATTCCCCGAGGAAGACATCCATTCTTCATTAAAGCAAGCGGTCCAAGAACCGTAATTCTGAGAAAAGACAAGCTTTCAAGTGCCTCAAATATTTCGCCGCGCCCAAGTTTACTTGCCACATAATGCACCCATACCCAAAACCGATCCTCAATCCATTGAAGGCTTGGCGAAGGATAAACAGCGACTTTTTGGTCAACTATCTCTGACAACATCTGCTCCCTTTCCCAAAGGATAACAGGATCTTCTACTCTATGAGCAAAATCAGCTAGCACAACGAACTTTAAATCAACATGAAGCAGCGGCGATCCGTATAGACAAATAAGCAGCCGCGGCTCCCCCACATGCTCGCCAGTAAAACCAGACAAGAGATTCCCTAGTTTCTCCGCAATTGCTAACCTTTCAGCGGAAATTTCACGCTCGCAGCGGGAATCAACAACGATCACCAAATCGATATCGGAGAACTCATCCATAGAATTTGTAATCCATGACCCGCCCGCTGCAATTCCTAATATCCTTAAATCGGTTTTAAGAATATCTATTGCGTTATTCACAAAATTCGTATTATTATAACAATATAGCGTCCAGCATATTTTTTCAATAAAAATACGCTGGACGCTATAAGAATAAATTTAATATATGTGTTGTTAGAAATACATCCTAGCCTGAACTCGATAGATATTCAAATCAGCCTCGGTAGAAATAGTCTTGCCGTTCATATACCATACAGTAAACAAAATATTCTTCATCGGTACATAATCAAACCCTACACGCATCCCCTTAAAATCATAGCTGTAGTCGTCAGATTTAGCCCGTTCATCATAGCCTACGCTTTTGGGTATCTTGCTGTAGCCGGCAAAGAAATCCTTTGACTGCTCAACATTCTTGTCTGCCGCGCCGTATTGGATTTGCGTCATATAAGCCTTTTCTTTAGTAGTAGCCCCCAGAATATCCGACTCGGAAACAGCGGCCTTTAAAACAATGTCCCGCCCTAAACCGGCATCAAAACCGATGCCATAATATTTATCGCGTCCACTATATGTCTCGATATTCTCTATCGACTGATAATCAGCCCGAATATTAGTCTTGTTTCCTGCAGCTATCGCCACATCAACAGCTCTAATCTCGGCCTCAGTATTGGTATGACCCCAGTTTATCGTCGTTCTTACCCTATTACCAAACGAATATTGACCGCCGCTTACCGTATCATTATAAGTTAATCCATACCCAGGAACGAAATCATGCCGACCATAGATAAACTGGCCGATACCCATTGGTCCACAACTATAAAGCTGTTCCGCCAGGGTATTCATTACCGGAGCATTGCCGTCTGTCGGATCATTAATCAGTCGTTTATACTCCGATTCCATCTTAACAACCCAGCCTTGTCCAACATTATAGGTATAATTCAGGTCTATATCAACATCTTTGAGGTCGGTGTTTGAGTAAGTATCATCATTGACATCTTTAGAGTTATAACGGAAATAGGTACTGCCGTCAATTTCGATTTTATGAGTTTTATCTTCCAGCATCTTTACACGAACGCCCAGGCCTTCCAGTTCAGCTTTATATTCGTCAGCTAATTTTTTAATTAATGCTTTTTCCTCGGCATTAGCTTTTTCCTCTTTAGCCATAGCCCGGGCGACGACTTGGGCAAACTCGTAGCGGGTAAGCGTCCTGTCGCCTTTAAACATGCCGCCGTCTTCGCCGTCGATGATGCCGTCAGCAGCCAGCTTACTTACCGCGCTGTATGACCAGTGTCCTGGCGGAACATCGATAAACGGATTAGCGGCAAACGCAGTACCTATAAACGCCATTGTAAAAACAAGCGTCAACAATATGATCATACTTCTCTTCATATTCTTTCTCCCCCTCAGTTAAGTTTCGTTTAGCCGACTAAAACAAGAGATAGCTCCACGTAAAGCGCAAAAATCTATCATGCCAGTCATCAACAGCCAGCGCATGTTGAATAATATATTCACACTGCCATTGGAACCCGGGGTGAACAGTATAAGTGACCTTAATATCAAAAGCTTTAGTACCGCGGGTATACTCACCCCAACCGCCCTGCTGGCAGATTACTGAATTAGCCCCAGCATGGACATAATCAAATTCGAAATCCCACGCCCCCGGAATGAAGAACGCCGCCATCGGGGTAATAACCCCGACCAAATAACCGGTATTTTTAGTATCATAACTTGATTTAAAGTATGCCGACCTAAATTTCCAGGTATCATTCAGTTTAGTATCAAAGCCGACTGATACCCAATGCCGACTTGGTATTGAATCACCAACAGCCACATCATAAGTTGTTAGCGGAAAACCATCCACAGCCACTTCACCAGCCGGTTTGCTTAACCGCTGATAGGTAGCTGACAAATTAGTTGTTCTATTCAGTGGAATAGTAATCTCCGCGCCCTTGTATATTGTCGGCGTGCTATTATCCGACAGCGCCCAAGGCGGGCCAACCATCGAAAAATGCCCCCACCAGCCGGAAGTCAGCGTCAATATCGGCGCCAGCTAGTTGTCCGGATGTTTTATCGCTGGATACTTTAGCAGGCGTCGGGCCTCCTGGCGGTCCGCTTTGTGCCGCAGGCGCGCCAAACGTAACCTGGATACCGGATATCTGATCACCGAACACCGTGGCATAAGTAGCGTCATTATAATCAAACCGACCAACCTTAACATCAATCGCACCGATTCTCCCCTTGGCGTAAATATTCTTAGTCTGATCTCTGTTACTATAAACAAGGCTTGTTGTTTGCCGCATATCCCGGGTCAACTGCCCCATCATGTTAACAGACCAAACATCATTTATCTTATAAGTAGCAAAAGTATTTAACATAAAGCCGGGTATTGTATCCCCAAACCGTTCATCACCTTTACTGGCAGGCGCATTAGCAAGCCAGGTCCGGTCATCATATTTAATTACCACCGCCGAACCAATATTGAAGCGATCAACCTTATTTTCCAAATCCTTCACCCGGACATTAAGATCAACAAGCTCACCGGAGAATTCGGCGCTAAGTCGCTTAATCAGCGCTTTATCCTCGGCGCTGGCCTTGTCCGACTTACCCAAAGCTTTAGCAACCGCCTTAGCCATTTCATAGCGGGTTATTGGCTTAGGACCATTAAGCCGATTAGTACTTTCACCAGTAATAATGCCATCCTGAGCTAATTTCTTTACAGCGTCATAAGCCCAATGCCCTTTAGGCACATCAACAAAAGGATTGGCTGCAAGCGCCGCATTGGCAAAACTGAATACAAGAACAAGCATTAAAACAACAACTATGCTTTTCTTCATAACTGCCTCCTCAGATTAAAATTGATTGGGAACACATCATCGATCAGGCAGCATGATTGGTGGTATAATCCTGCGCCTTGGACCTTGAATTCACAAAAATAGCTGAGGCAATCACCAATAGAGCAAAAATTACACCAACCAGACTAAATAAGAACCGTATCGACTCATTTCTGGTTACCAATACAATTACCGTGATAATAAATGGCGATATCAGCCCAGATATTGCGCAGGCAGCATTCATAAACCCGACCGCAAATGTCTTGTGGGTTGAAGGAACCAGAGTGGTAATATGATTGTTGAAATATGGCCCGCACATCGCGTTCATAACGCCAAAAATAGCCTGGGAAACAAAAATCATCGTCAAATCATGGGCAAAAGAAAGAATAAAGAATGCTACAGTTCCCAAAACCATCAGCATAGGCAGCGTATTATTCTTCAGCACCTTATACACCGCGCCAAAAGCCAGTCCGCCAAAAAAACCGCAGACCATCGTCAACGAAATCATCGACCCAATCACCATCGGATCGCCCAAATTTTCATTCATAATAAAAATTGGCAGCTTCTGGACAACAACAAATCCAAAGGCGCATTGACAAATAGCCAGCACAGTTAAAATATAAAACCCGGCATTAAATCTCGGCTTCCCAGCTGCAGGCGAAGCCTTGCTGTCCGCTGCCGGAGCGTTAAGCTGTGGTTTCATCTCCGGCAAGATATACATTTGCAGGGCCAGGACAATTACCGCAAAACCATAAATTAAGAAGGTATAGCGCCAATTCCACAACGCTACATACCCCCCGAGAAATGCTAATGCAGCCCCCCCAATGCTGCTAACTGCAATTGACAACCCCATTAATGACGCTTTTTCATTTCCTTCAAAAAACTCCGCAATAAGTCCCATCGCCAGCGGGGCGCAGATTCCGGCACCGATACCAATAATCGCCCGCATTAGGAGTATCATATAAATACTGTTAACAAATGCCGGTCCGACCCCGCCGATGATATACAGTACCATCCCCCAGGTTAACAACTTCTTTTTATCCATTTTTATCGACAATGTTCCACCAATTAAATTAAAAAGAATCATTCCCCCCATTGGTAAAACCATTACTAGTCCGATTAAAGCACCATCAGCTGTCGGAAAGGCCTTCGAAAGTTCTCCCAGCACCGGCATAACCAGCTGCCCTGACTCTACAGGAAGCAAACTTAAAAGTAGGATTGTCACCATTAATGACAGTTTCTTTGATCGCTCATTCATCACAAATCCCCCCATTTCCTAAAAAACTTGTCCCCCCTGGCACTTCCACAGTATCTGGCCAGCTGGAAATACCAGGGGGATGCTAATGTTACCTTAACCCTTAAACAGCAATATTCTTGTCAAAAATGCCTTTCTGACTATCGACCGCCTCCTTTTGCTGCATTCTCGCCCGCAATACGTCCCGAGGCAAGCGACCAGCCTATTGAATGACAGGCAGCACTACAGGCATAAGTATCTGAATCTGTACCGCCAATATCCACGCCAGCAGCATAGAGCCCGGGAATGGGTTCGTCCTTCTTATCTAAAAGCTGCATCTTGGTATTAACCTTGAGCGGCCCACGGGTAACCAACATAGCCAGCGTACTTTTTGCCGCATAATACGGACCAGTCCGAAAAGCAGTAAGTACGTTTGGACGCTTTACGAACATAGCATCATGTCCCTGATCACAAAACGAGTTATATTCCTCGATTGTTGCTTTTAAAACCGCAGGGTCTGCCCCCATCCATTCAGCTATTTCGTCCCAAGTATCAGCAATTTTCATCCGGCCCTCGGCAAGCTGAGTTTTTATCTCTGGTTCCACGCCGCCAAACAAGTCCACCCCACGCAGCATCTCAGGCAAAAGATCAAAATCCGGACCTTCAGTAAGAATTTTATCTTTTTGGCCCTGGTCAAAAAGAATGTAAAAAGTCTTGTTTTTAAGCCGATAGATGCTATTTGTTGCATTCATTTTCGATTCGTCAGCAAACCGTTCTCCCTGCGGTGTAACCCAAATAACCCCTGGATTCATATCATTGTTTAGGAGGTTAGTCAACGGCGATGCCGGATTCCTTAGCCATGGCATTCTATTCATTTCCCACTCAAAGGCCACTGTCCCATCCGACGCCGCCCCGGCCTCCAACGCCATTTTTATGCCATCGCCGGTATGTTTGAGCCCCATATAGCAAATTTCGTCATAGATATTCTCGTCATAAGAGTGAAAATATCTTTCCATCAGCTCCTTGCTGCCAATAAACCCGCCGGTGGAAATAATCACGCGCTTGCCTGTGACCTCTAGGCGCTTACCGTCCTTGTCCTCGGCAAAAACACCAGTAACTTGGCCGATTTCATCCTTAATAATCTGCTTCACAGGAGTATCACAATAAATTTCCACGCCAGCGTTTTTACAAGCCTGTACCAACACTCTGGCCAACTTGCCCCGCATATCTTCCGGCGAGGGAATAAAATCTTCCGGTGCCATTATCGATTTCAACCAGTCGGAATTTGTTTCAAACTTATCGGCCAGCGTACGAATAAGTCTGGCATCGCCCCGCCAGTGATTCCACTCCATAGCACACGTAAAGTTGGCGTCCGCCCTGACTTTTGGGTCGGGACTAAGACGCGGATCACCTGGACGCACCCGGTTGTCGTCCATACATGCAAAACGCGGCACACCATCATCATCCGCAAGCGGCAGCGGAGGAAATATAGCATTTCCTCCCGTAACATGAAGCTTTTCAAGTACAACTACCCTCCCTGCGCCGGCTTTTTTCGCGGCAATAGCAGCAGACATTCCGCCTGCGCCACAACCAACAATTACAATATCGGCCTGCAATACTTCAGCTGTTATTTGTTCACATTTGCTCATAATAATTACTCCTCCACTTTCGCCTAGCGCTTTCCACAGGATTCCATTAAATATCAAATAATGGGAATTTTCGCGCTTTACTATATAATAAACGCAATTTTGCGGTTTGAGAACTTCGCATATTGCAAGGGATTATTGCAAACTTTGCACTAATCTCTTGCAATATTGCCTAATATACTCTTCAACCTCAACATTTCTTATTAATCAGGTCGTTTATAATCGCCATTTACAAAATATTGTCATAAAGTTATAATATTAGTAAAATTTAGTATATTTTTGGAGATTATTTGTATGGATACAGAATTATTACGTTACTTCGTAGCCGTTGCGGAGCACCTCAATTTTTCTGAAGCAGCCAAACAACTATACATTACTCCACCAACATTGTGCCGCCATATTGCGCAGCTCGAACAGCAATTAGACGTGCAACTCTTTATCCGTACCACCCGCAACGTTAAACTAACTGCTGCAGGTATAACCCTCCAGGATGAAGCCCGTGATATCATGCTCCGAACCGAAGCTGCAATAAATAAAACTCGGCAGACTGCCGCAGAAGTAAGTGGCATTCTTCACATCGGCTTCATGTCTCCCTTTGAAAAACGTGACCTGCCGCTGCTAATCAGAAAATTTCGCCACCACTACCCGAAATCAATTATTCGCTTTGACAGTTTTGGACGCCGATCACTAAATGAGGCTTTATTGATCGGCAAAATAGATGTTGCCTTTACCTCACTGCAAGGCTTCGACCACAGTTCCGACCTCTCTTGGTGCCCCAGCCATTACGCCTGTCCACCAGGAGTTATTCTGCCGTCCGACCACCGCCTAGCCGTAAAAGCTTCCATCTCCCTGGCAGAGTTAGCTAATGAACCCTTTGTAACCCTATCCCGGTCAGAATTTGCCTTGGAATTTGAAATCATCCAGCGAATGTGCCAAACCTTCGGCTTTACTCCAAACATCGTAGCCCAGGCCCATTCCTTAGACACCTTGCTCCTAATGGTCGAAACCGGAATCGGAATTGCCATCTACCCTGACCTTTCTGATATTTACACCAATATTGACGTCCGGTTTATTCCGTTAGATGATGACTTAGCAATTGCCAGCAATAATGTCGTCGCTTGGAGAACATCAAATTCAAATCCGCTTATTCCTCTCTTCCTCGAAGTCCTAAGCCAAGAACAAGTTTTAGTCAAATAAGGCATTAAACAACCCGCGAAATGAAATCCGCGGGTTGTTAGTATATAACAACAATAATTTTTTAAAAAAGCTCTTTTCAAAGCGTAATTTTTGACTATAATAGAAATGTTGCAGAAAAATCAAATGGGGGTAGATAAGTGAAAAGAAAAATATCCATCATTGGAGCACCGGTTTGGCTGGGTCAGCCTCATTACGGCACACAATTTGGCCCAGATGCCCTGCGTTCAGTTGGTCTTATCGATGCACTGCGCACCATAAACGGCGACGTACTTGACATTGGTAATGCCACGCCCAAGCAGCTTCCACCTGCTTCCGAAGCCAAAGCTCACAACCTAAAAAACCTCGAAGCAGTAAGAGCAAGTGTCGAACTATTATCAGAAAAAGTCTCACAAATAGTTTCTGCTGGTAGATTTCCCCTTGTTTTGGGCGGCGACCACAGCCTCGCCTTAGGCTCATTAGCCGGTATTGCTAAACATTACAAAAACCTGGGCGTGATTTGGTATGACGCCCACGCTGACATAAACACCCCCGAAACCTCTCCCAGCGGCAACATCCATGGAATGCCGCTGGCCGCAAGCCTGGGGCTTGGTCACAAAAGCCTTACTCAACTAAGCGGCTATGCCCCTAAAGTCAATCCTGAAAATCTTGTACTTATCGGCATCCGCGACCTCGATCCTGGAGAAATATCGTTAATTAAAGAGAAAAAGATAAAATTCTTCACTTCCGAAGATGTTCTCCGCTTGGGAGTAAATGCTGTAATAAAAGAAACCCTTTCATATTTAGCCCCAAGGTGTGACGGTATTCATCTAAGCTTTGACCTTGACGTTATCAACCCTCAGGAAATCGCCGGCGTCGGTACACCAGCCGTCGGCGGCGTCGACTTGGCCAGCACCATGGAAGCAATGCATCTTCTATTTCGCAGCAGCAAAATTACCTCAGCCGACTTCGTAGAAGTTAACCCGCTTCTTGACCAAGACGGCCAAACAACCACCGCAGCCCTTACCCTAATCCAAGCCCTAATAAACGGGGCATCAGCAAACGAAACGACCTTCAGCGAAACCATAGCGGTATAACCTTCACAGTACCGCCGACAACCCAGAAAATCTTTATCAATCGAAAAAAAGAAACGGCTACCACAAAATATGTGGTAGCCGTTATTTTGCCTGGTGTAGATATGTTGACTTATTTTAATTAATATATTTTATTAATCATTACTCACATTATAGTCTGTGTACCTTATTCAAGACACAGAGGTATTTCTACTTTTATGCGACTGTCAGTACGATCGCGCCAGTATATGTCGTACCGGCAACAATCGACGTATCAATGCCGTCAACTGTCATTGATACACTATATCCATCAGGAGCGGTGATCGTTGAATCCGAATCAATCGTAAGTGAGGTGAGATAAGAGGTGCTGCTCACTGTCCAAGTAGAACCGGAGTTCAAAACAACGATAGCACCGTTGTTGATTGCCGCACGAGGAGTATTGGTAACCTCGCCCAGTTCATAGTATTCCGAAGAACTGATGGTAGCAACGCGGTGATGAGCTTCAGTTGACGAGATAATGCCGGTAAGATTGGCGCTTTCAAGGGTAACCACCATGTTCTGCTCGGTGGTGCTGGAACTAGTCCAGCCTGTCGAGTTATAACAATCTCCTGTCAAAGTGATATTGCTTAAATTTAGTGCCGCGGCGTCGGTAGTTGAAGTAAGATCAAACGACGTATCCGCTGTTGGCGTGTCGCTGGTTCCATAATAAGGATCTGTATACGTGGCGGTGCAATAGGTGTCCACTACTCCCGGATCGTCGTCGTCCATTACCTGCAAGATAATCCCGTTTCCAGGGTTGATCACGGCTCCGTCGGAACCGTCGATAGTAATGGTGATGGCCTCGGAGGTCTTGGCAAGGAAGGTTGTTTCATTGGTGTTGATCTCCGTTTCGCCGGCTACATCCACCGTGCCGCTGGAACTGTGCCACATTACGCCAAAGCGATCCGAGTTAATAATTGTCGGTTGCTGGGAAATGGCTGCGAGTTCTTCGTCGGTGAGACCTAGGGAAATACTTGTATTGAGAGCCGCAACATTTTCGGCAGAACTGTCATCGAAGTAGATATAACCGCCAGTGTTAATGACCGCATAGCTACCCACGTTGATTTTGCAGCCATAAATATACTCATATGAGTCGCCAATAGCATAGGTGCCGTATCCCTCATTACCGTCGGTAATGGCAATTGTGCTGTTTATCGCGGTTAGTGTTTGGTTGGAGCCGGAATCAACTGAGAGAACTCCCCAGCCATCGGATTTGATGGTGGAACAGATATAAGCGGCTTTGGGATCGGTGCCAATTAAATTAGTGGCACGAACGCAGTAAGAACCGTCGATGCCCAGCATCCACGGCACCGACCTCATATAGTTCTGATCGACGGTTTGCACATAATCGGAAGGCAGTGTTCCATTCTTAGTATAGATAGTGGAGTTCTTGACAATTATATTGCCTCCCTCTTCGGACAGCACCCCGGTGCGAACCACGCCGTCGGTAACAATATTGACGTTGTCCAGAACCAGTGTGGTATCAGTTCCGGTGGCCACAACGGCTGCTCCATAGCCTACCATATCATTACGCCCATCGCCCTCCATATTGATTTTTATGTTATTGACTGAGTAACTTCCCCCGGCGACGAAGATGCCGTTGAAGCAATCGCCTGTCGAGGTGATTGAGAAGTCTTCAAGTAAAGAAGCAGTCGGCGCTTTGCCTACGACAGCCGAAAGGACTGACAGATCTTCTTCAATGCCGTTCTCATCAAGATAAAGAGCCTCGCGAAGTGGGTATGTCAGATCACCATACGCCTGCGAGTTGGTTCACCGTATCAACCCCGCTTGTTGACTCCAGTTCTTGTCCTGTTTCGACCCCGTCAACCGTCATAGTTAGGCTATAGCCATCCGGAGCCACAAGATTGCCGCCTGACCCGATAACCAATTCAGATAGTGAGGTCGTCTCGCTGATTGTAACCGTGGTGTTTTCAGGAACTGTTAATGAACTCATTTTTAAATCCTCCTTTTATTTATCTACCCAAGGCAAAATAAAAAGACTTAGCATTTAACTAAGCCTTAAAACAACAAAGTTTATTTGGTTTTGGGAAATCTTTTATGATCTCATTTTACAACGGAAATCATAGTCAAAAGTGACAATTTTATGGCATTCAATTGACTAATGTGATCATTAGCCTCTAGTGCTATATCAATCCCTTGATAAAAGTGACAACTTTGCACTGTTCCTCAATCTTTCTGGTCCAAGGCGGCCTTTAATAGCGCCCCCAGATTACTGCCGATACTATTGTTATCGCTGTACTCGGCGATTAACTTTTGGTTCATGCGGCTCTCATGCTTCGAAGTTCTGAGTCCGCCAAAGGCCTTTTCCTTTTCCGGTTGCCGGTGGCCACAGGCCCGGTCAGGACAAGCCAGCATTTTTCCGCGCTTGCCGTTTACTAGCAGCATAAATTTACCGCACAACGGACACTTAGTTTTTGTAACATTATCGGCTTTATAGACTGTAGTATCAGCAATCGTTGCTCTAACTAAATCAATTGTATAGTCTCTAATCTTAGCAATAAAATCAGCTTTACTATCTTTGCCTTTAGCAATATTGGCAAGTACCAGTTCCCATTCAGCAGTCAACTCCGGCGTCTTCAGATCACTCGCCACCAGACTGATTAATTGCTTCCCTTTAGAAGTTGGCGCCAGCTCTTTGCCATGCCGCTCGATATAACTGGCATGAATAAGTTTCTCAATAATCTCGGCCCGCGTCGCCACAGTCCCCAGTCCGCCCTGTTTAATCGACTCCCGCAATTCCTCATCTTCAATAAATTTGCCGGGACTTTCCATTGCACTCAAGAGTGTAGCTTCGTTATAGCGCGCCGGCGGTTTGGTTTTCGCTTTATTTACCTTCACGCTTTCCAGCTTGACGCTCTCACCTTTTTTATGCAGCTTAAGCATCTGCTCCGGCAGCGCATCAGAAGAGTTTAGCTCATCGCGCTCCACCACCCGGGAGGTTATCGCCCGCCATCCCTGATCAATAACAACCTTGCCGACAGAGTAAAAGTTTTCCCCGTTAACACTTGTCACCATCGTCAGCTGATTATAGCGGTGCGGCAAAGACAGTACGGCAATAAACTGTCTGGCAATCAAATCATACAGCTTTTTCTCGTCAACATTAAGCGCTGCCAAAACCAGCGGCTGCTCGGTAGGAATAATAGCATGATGATCGGAAACCTTAGTATCGTCAACAAAACGTTTCGTTGGCACCAGCGGCTTGGCCAGCAGCGGCTTAACCAAGTCAGCATAAGGCCCGGCCATCATACCCTTCAGTCTGGCCGGCAATGTCGGCACAATATCTTTCGAAATATACCGCGAATCAGTCCGCGGATAAGTCACCAGCTTATGACGCTCATAGAGTCCCTGCAAAACAGAAAGTGTCTTCTGCGCCGAAAAACCCAGCCGCTTATTAGCATCACGTTGCAATTCAGTTAAATGATACGCTAGCGGCGGCGGTTCACTCTTTACCTCGGTGCGAACTTCCTTAACCAAGCCGGAATGCCCCTTGATCTTATTAACAATCGCTTCCGCCTTAGCAAAGTCAAATAACCTGCTGTTTCCCCCGGCCTCACGCCAGTCACCGAAATAATCGCCCAAATTAGCGCGAATTGTCCAATAATCTTTGGGAACAAATTTTTGGATTTCTTCTTCCCGGCTGACAATCATCCCCAGCGTTGGTGTCTGCACCCGGCCGGCATTTAGCTGGGCATTAAATTTACAAGTTAAAGCCCTTGTAACATTAAGTCCCACCAGCCAGTCCGCCTCGGCCCGGCAAACCGCCGCATCATAAAGATTGTTATAAGCTGCCCCAGGTTTTAAAGCAGCAAACCCTTCGCGAATAGCATCATCGGTTTGCGATGAAATCCACAGCCGCCGAAACGGCTTTTTCCACTTCGCGGCCGCCATAATCCAACGCGCCACCAACTCACCCTCGCGTCCGGCATCGGTCGCAATAATCAGCTCCTTAATATCTTGCCGTTTCATTAATTGACTGATAGCATAATACTGCCTCCGGTTCAGCCAACGTAACCAAATGCCCCAGCGCCCAAGTTACCACATAAGCGGAACCCTCCAGGAAATTTTTGTTTTTAGTATTGCATTTTAAAACACGCGCAATCTCGCGCGCTACACTTGGCTTTTCTGCCAGTACTAGTGATTTCATTCCTGACCCTCTATTCTCTTAAGTATCCTTCTTTGTATATTATATACAAGAATAAATTATAGCACCAGACATAACTAGTTAAACCTAATATTGCTGGACTCTTGCTTTTAAGTATTAGTTGAACCTAATAAAGCTGGGGCAATAATTAATCAAGTATTATGTTGATATTATAAAATTTATCGATTAAAATATATTAGGAAAATACTATTTAAGTATTAGGTGGAACTTTCATGCAAAATAATGAATATACTATTCCTAAACTTAATAAGTATATTAGAATGGTTAATGAGGCAGCAAATAAAAAGCTGATTCCACTGGGAATTTACAATGGTCAATGGTCAGTAATACTGGCTTTAAAAGAACTGGGCAGTTCGCCCCAGTCAAAACTAGGCCAATATTTATCAATAGAAGCACCTACCCTGACAACAATGATTCAGCGTCTAGAAGAAATGGGCTTGGTAACTAGGGAACTCTCTTCCGACCAACGGGTAAAAATTGTCTCATTAACCGAGGAAGCCAAAAGAAAGTTTGATCTTTGGAATAATAAAATCTTAGAACATCGCCAAGAACTCTTTAAAGATTTTTCAAATAATGATATGATAGAGCTACACAAAATAATTGATAAACTCTTAAAAAACGTTACGAATAAATAAGGTTTACGGGTGGTAACTGATAAGACTAGTGGCAAGACTACAAATCAGCGTATTAAACTCTAAGGAGATATTTTTTTAAGAAATTACTTAGTATGCTAACTGTTTATGGGAAACTGACATTATAACGTCAACTTATGTTAAATACAAAAACTATACTATTCTCTAAGAAATTTTTTTAGGCAATTAGTTAGTATGCTAACCAATTGCCTAGTATATTAAGAAATTACTTAGTATGCTAACCAATTTTTCACCCCACCGAAAGGAGGTATTTTTTACAGGTCTTTCAACAATTAAAATATAAGGAGTATTAATAATGACTACGAAATTATGGACTAAAAACTTTTTATTTTTGCTGTTCTCTAATGCTTTATTGTTTGCCGGGTTTTATATTTTGTTGCCAACGTTACCTATTTATGTTGCCCATAATGGCGGCACAGGTACTCAGATAGGGCTTATTTCTGGTGTTTTTGGTTTCGCGGCAATATTTATTCGCTTTTTTACTGATTTTGGAATACAGAAGTTGGGCAAAAAAACTTGCCTGCTTGTTGGCCTTGGGATTTCTTTTCTCTGCGTAGCAAGTTATGGAATATTCTCTTCGGCGAATGTAATGATAGCAATTCGGGTTCTTCATGGCTTCGGGATCGGGCTTGCTACTACTTTCTTTGCAACAATCGTCTCCGACATTGTTCCTTATTCTCGCCGCGGTGAAGGTATGGGATATTTCGGTTTAGGAACAACGGTGGCAATAGCTTTGGCACCGGCAGCCGGCGTGTGGCTGGTAAATGATTATGGTAGCTTTAGCCTGATGTTTACAATCGCGACAATAAGCCAGATAATTGCCTTAATATGGACCCTATTTTGCTCGTCACCTAAAGTTAGAGTAGACGAAAATTTAATTATTGAAGAAAGTCATTCGATATTTGCTAAGTTTATTGAAAAGGGAATAAGATTTCCTGCATTTCTTACGATGTTATTCGGAGTTGGTTACAGTAGTGTAATAGCCTTTATTCCTCTCTTAGCACAGGAAGCGCACATCGCCAAGCCGGGTCATTTTTATTTAGTTGGAACACTATGCATTATTCTATCGCGGGGAATATCCGGAAAACTATTTGATAAAAAAGGCTATGCGTGGGTCATTTTTCCGGGAGCTGTCGTTCTGTTAGGCGGATTATTTATGCTAACGAAAACCAATTCCCTGACTATGTTGTTAGAAGTGGCTGTGTTATATGGTTTTGGAGCCGGAATGCTTCATCCGGCGCTTCAAACCTGGATGTTGAATTTAGTGCCAGGTAGCCGCCGGAGCGCCGCTAGTGCGACTTTTTATAATATGTTGGACCTCGGAACAAGCGTTGGTACAATTCTTCTTGGAATTGCCGCCGAAAAAACTGGATTTATCGGCATGTACATGTATGCTGCCGGTGCGATTGGAATATTTCTCTTAGCCTTTGCTTCATATGTATTATTTATTGGAAACAGCGAAAAGGTTATTAAGGATGTAGAATTATCTCACGCCTTACCCAAAAGTCATTGATTGAACTATAGGTAAAAAAAACACACAATAACCTGTATAGCCTCGCTATTTTTAACATATACTACCCTAAAAACCTGGAGGTCAATATAGCGATGGGTGACACCAAACCGGGGCGTGGGCCCAAGAAAAGCACCAAGACAAAGAAACCATCGGTCGAAGCCGCTAAAGAACTAGCACCGAAAATCAAGCAGTAACCTCATACAGCAAAAAACCGCCCAGAGAGCTTCACATTAAGCCCTCCGGGCGGTTTCAATTTTACTTGCTTGCTCTTTCGATTCAGAGCTGTGAAGCAATACTAAAGGCGCTCCGCATACAGGTTTGAATACTACCTACACTACGACAATCGCCAATGATAAAGAACCTGTCGGCCGAACTATAAAACTTCAGAGCTTCATCTTGGAGCGGCGTCATTCCGCCGGATAAAACTACACTGTCGGCCTCAATTGTCTTTTCGTTGCCAGAAGCATCAACATAAGTCACTTTTCCATCGGCGATACTTTTTGTCGTTGCCTGCACGATATAACTGAAATTCTCCATACTTTCCCAGGCAGCTCTTACCATCTCGACGTAATGAATAGGCGTTGCATCAGGAGCAAGGCGATCCTGCCGCGTCAGGACAGTAACCTTGTGACCGCTTTGAGCTAAGTACATGCCGGTTTCGGTGCCTGTTTCCGAACCGCCTACAACCACGACTCTTTCACCAAGCGATTTATGATCGCCGTAAACAGTAACAGCCGTCCGCACATTGCTGCCATGTACACCAGGAATATCGGGAATATTCGGCTTAGCACCCAGGGCCAAAAGTACGGCGTCATAACCGTCTGCCTTAATCATTTCGGGAGTGGCCTCGGTATTCATCAACACCCGAACACCGGCTTTTTTGACTTGACGGACAAGGAAATCCTTAAAGTTTCTAATGGGCCATTTAGAGGAGGAGAAATCAGCATGCCGCAGTTGTCCTCCCAGATAACCATTTTTCTCATAAAGCGTAACATTGTGGCCCCGTTCGGCTGCTACGATAGCGGCTTTCATTCCCGCAGGACCGCCGCCGATGACAGCAACCTTCTTTGCTGCTGTTGGCGGGTCAATCATCCGGTTGACTTTGTGAGCAATTCCCATAATCGGATTTACCGAACATACACTGAGCCATGGACCTGTCATTGAGGGCACATGACATTTATTACAACGAATGCAGGGTACCACATCATCGCCCCTGCCTTCACAGGCTTTTTTGAAATAATCGGGATCACAGATAAAAGCTCTGCCCATGCTGATAAGATCAGTTTTACCGGATGCGATGTATTCCTCGTTTTGCTCCAGATTCTGAAAGCCGCCTATAGGAGCCGTAAAAATCTTTGCGCCGCTTTTCTTTATTGCTTCGGCATACCTTAGCGTTAATGGATCACCTGGTTTAGAATTATAACCGGTGGGATGAGCTGTCAAAGCATCACCAGCCCGGATCTGGAGAATATCAATTTTGCCCTCAGCCATTTTGGCAAAGGCAATTGTATCCTCAATTGTAATTCCGCCTTCTTCCTCACCGCTTATCTGAACCTCAATGAGAAAGTCCTGACCGCAGACCTCTTTGATACGCTGACATACCGCAAGCGGGGCGCGGGCGCGGTTTTCAAGACTTCCGCCATACTTATCGGTTCGTTTATTGGTGAGCGGAGATAAAAATCTTGCTAAGAGCGGCCCACAATAAGCCATGTGAATGGTACACATGTCAAAACCGAGAGACTGATAATACTTGGTTCTGATTGCAATATCTTCGATCATTTCTTCAATTAGTTCTTCGGTCATTTCCTTGATAGGGCCGCCGCCCTCGAACATAAAAGGAATAAATGCTACAAGATCTTTCAGATTACTTACGTCGCTACCTTTAGATAAGTCCAGCGCAGGAATATCACACACACTATAGCCTTTTGGTTCAAAGGCCATGATAGCTAATGAAAGCTTAGAGTCATAGAAATGTACAGCGTCGGCAAGCTGTGATAAGTAATTTTGGATACTGGGATCGTCGATATCAAACATTGGGAAACGCTTACCGTCTTCATTGCGAGACTCTCTTTGTCCGCGGTTCGTCCAGTCAGCAAAAGTAACTATCGCCGCGCCGTTTTTGGCCAAATTCGACAGGTACATTATCAACGGCTCGGCGGGAAAAGTCTCCGGCCCCTGCAGAAAATGCGGCAGAGCATTAGCTGCTAACATCCTGTTTTTTAGAATAACGTTGCCAATTTTTAGTGGCGAGAGAAGATGACTGTATTTGTCACTCATAAAGACACTTCCTTTCATAACCTCTTTGTCAGTAAAGCAGGAGAAAATCGGTTGAAATATTACTCGCGTTCCTATAAACCTTACCTCCTTGTCGAACTTATCATATTTATCAGAAAACTATAATCAAACTTAATTGCTTTTTACTGATTTATCTGCCACCAGCGATTGTCAGTACCAATTCTCCGCTTTATTTGTTGTAAGCTTTTTCCAATACACTAATTATCCATTCTATAACAGTTCTACTAATTCCTCGCATAAATTTCACAATATTACACTAAATGCAAAAATTCATCTGGATTCTGAGTAGAATATACAGTACAATTTACGATATAACTGCAATTAACTAGGGGAGTATCTTATGAAGTCCAACATATTTAAAGAATTTATGCCCGTGAGTCTTGCAACGTTTAGCCAAGATAGAATGCTATATTCTGAGTATCAACCATGCAAAGAACTTTGTCGGGCAATAAATTGTTATTGGGTATCCCCCTCAATATATAATCTTGACGAACGCCGATATAGTAAGAAGAAAGAAATCATTATCCCAGATGGCTGCCTGGATATTATTTTTGAAATAAATAAACAAAAAAATGATTACAATAGTTTTATTGTAGGCATGATGTCTAAGCCACTTATAACTTCGCCTGATTTTTCTAACAGTCAAATTTATGCCATTCGATTTAATCCCGCAGGCGCCTATTATTTCATCAATAATCAGTTGGCAGATTTCACAGATTTAATGGTTGACTTCAAGAGTGTATCCAAGAAGCTAGAACAGAAATTAGCGGCAATTTTTCTTTCTGAAAAAAGTATTCACGAAAAAGTAAAGTTGTTAGATAGTTTTTTTCTAAGCCAATTTGATGAATGGCACGAAAATGCAATTATTATTAATTCTTTAGCAAGCATTCTTAGGGCTAAAGGAAATACGAAAATAAAAAAGCTATCTCAAGACCAATATGTAAGTGAGCGTCACTTGAATAGAATGTTCAAGCAGTGGATTGGTTTAGCACCGAAAGAATTTACTCGCGTTATTAGATTTCAAAATGCTTTGCGAAATGTACTTTTAGCTGATGATGTAAATTTGCCTTTGATAGCCATAGCGAACGGCTATCATGACCAAGCTCATTTTATTAATGAATTTAAAGCGTTTTCTGGTATTACACCAACTCAAGTAGTTAAATAATGTTATGTGTCCGATTTTTGCAATACAACTATTCAAGAAATGTTTAAAATACAAGTATACCGCAATGTAAGCGATGAACGTTTAATGCTGGTAAAATTTTTTTTGCTACAAAAAGTATACTAATTCGCTATGGAAAGGAAATGATTCTGGTGAAACAATTAACTCCCAATTTAATGGTTAATAACGTGAACGAAACAGTGAATTTTTATCAGAACACGTTAGGTTTTGAGTTAGTTATGTCAGTTCCCCAGGAAGGAATATTTAACTGGGCGATGGTACAATGGGGCCAGGTTAGCCTAATGTTTCAGGAAAGAGAAAATATTATTGCAGAATACCCACGGTTAAAAGATACACCACTGGGTGGCGGACTGACTTTTTATATAAAAGTTGATGACGTAAACAGCTTGTATAAGAAGATAAACCAGCAAGTAAATATTGTATTTGATTTACACAATACATTTTATGGTGGTACAGAATTTGCAATTGAGGATATTAATGGTTTTATTTTGACTTTTGCCGGTGATAACGAAGCTAATGTTTAGTTATTGAAATAGTGAAATTAAAGAATGCTAAATTCGCTAGCCAGACTAATAAGAAGTCGGCGTGACATATGAAGTCATCGCAAGGGAGAGACCGTCTAAACCACTTTTGCTGTTTAGACGGTCTCTTTTTTGTTTGCACTCAACCTTAAACCAGCTATCTACTCTAAACTAAAAATATCCGCCGCTCAAAGCAGGAGTCGTTTTTCTTCCGCTAGTAAACTCCTCTATTGCCTGGTAGACAATATCCAGCATCTGATTAATTTCATCTACCGTACTCGCGAGCGGCGGCATAAACACCACCACATCGCCCACCGGGCGGATAAACAGACCGTAGCGGCGCGCCATCATACACACCATCGCGCCCACCGCTTTATCCCTCGGATAAGGGTTGGCCGCCTTTTTGTCGGCCATCAGTTCGATACCGACAATCATCCCGCACTGTCTAGCATCGCCAACATGCGCCAAGCCGCGAATTGCGCTCAGTTTTTCGCTGACAGCCTTAATCTTGGCATCAAGACCGGCAATGACTTGCTCCTCCCGGAATATCCGGATATTGGCTAACGCCGCCGCACAAGCCAGCTGATTACCTGTATAAGAATGCCCATGATAAAAGGTCTTGTTATCAGCACCATCGCCTAAAAAAGCCATGTAAATTTCATCAGTAGTCAAGGTTGCCGCCAGCGGCAGATACCCGCCGGTAATCCCTTTGGATAATACAAGCAGATCCGGACTAACACCTTCATGCTCACAGGCAAACATTTTTCCGGTGCGCCCCCAGCCTGTAGCTACCTCGTCGGCAATTAAAAGGACATTGTATTTGTTTGTTAACTCCCGCACCTTGGCTAGATAACCAGGCGGCGACATCAGCATCCCGGCAGCGGCCTGAACCAGTGGTTCGATGATAACCGCCGCAATTTCCTCCTGATTTTCGGCCAGCACCTTTTCCATCGCCGCCGCACACTCCCAAGCGCAATTCTTCGGCCCGGCGGCAATTTGGCAATGGTAGCAAGACGGAGAAGGCGCATGCAACGGCTCAAATAACAGCGGCTTAAACACCCGGTGAAATAAATCGATCCCCCCGACACTTACAGTACCGATAGTATCTCCATGATAAGCCTGCTCCAGCGCCACAAAACGGCGTTTCTTCGGCTGCCCTTTGTGCTGCCAGTATTGGAAGGCCATCTTTATAGCCACCTCGACCGCGGTTGAGCCATCATCAGAATAAAAAACTTTATTTAACCCCGCCGGCGTCAGCCTTACCAATTCCTCAGCCAGTTCAGTCGCGGGAATATTAGCCAGTCCCAGCATCGTGCTATGCGCCACTTTGCCCAGTTGATCAATAATTGCTTGATCGATCGCCGCCTTGCGATGACCGTGAATATTTACCCATAACGAAGAAACGCCGTCATAGTATTCCTTGCCTGCCATATCGATAATCTTATTACCACGTGCCTCAGCAATAACCGTTATAGGGTTATCTACCCATTCCTTCATCTGGGTAAACGGCTGCCAGACATACGCCTTATTCTTGGCTTCAAGCTCTTCCTGCCTCATCAGCTCCGTTCCTCCATAACCGCCAGTAATTCGGTAATCTTTAAATGCTGTTCCGCTAGGGTGGCCAAGCCCTCCGTTTGCCCTGTCGGCACATCCACACCCTCACGCCACGGAAATTTGCCCAATATCGGCATTCCGCTCAGCCGCTCAATATACTCTAACGTGCTCTTCTCCAGTACTCCGCTTGAGGCTTCAGGCCAATTATTAATAATAACCCCCGCCACCCTAATGCCTCGCTGCTTGGCGTAAGCAGCGGTAAGCACGGTATGATTAATCGCCCCCAAATTCGCTTTTGTCACAATTACTGTTGCCAGCCCTAATTCACTTATCATGTCCGCAACAAGATAATCCTCCCACAACGGCGCACAAATCCCGCCGACACCTTCCACCAAAATTTTGTCATAATGACGGCCAGCCTGGCGGCAATCGGCAATAATTTGCGGTATATCAATAACCACTCCCGACTGCACGGCTGCCACCGCCGGCGTTAAAGCCGGAACCAGACACAGCGAATTGACCTTAACCGCATCATCGGGAGAAATACCCGCCGCTTTCACCAAAAAAGCAGCATCCTCCGATACAATCCGGTTCTCCTTATCCAGCGTTCCGCCTGATGCCAACGGTTTTACTACCCCGATATTTATCCCCCGCGCCTTCAGCGCCGCAGCAATGGCCCCGGTAATCACAGTCTTGCCGATCTCAGTATCTGTTGCCGTAATAAACAGCCCTTGCATTATCGAACCACCCTTTCTATTACCCCCAGCCGCTTGGCAGCTGCCGCAATAATTTCCGTCGCCTGAGCTAATTCCGCCTTGGTGTGAACTGCCGATACCGCCAATCGCAAGCGGCTTGTTCCATCAGGTACGGTTGGCGGACGAATCGCCGTAATAATCAAGCCCTCCTTCCTTAATTCCTGTGCCAAAGTGTTCGCGGTTCTGGCCGCACCAACTATAACCGGAATAATTGGCGTAAAACCCGGCGCAATTTTCAATCCAGCCGTGCTAAGTTGGTGGCGCATATAGTGCGCATTTTCCAGCAACCTACGAACAATTTCCGGTCTGGTTTTAAGTTGCTCCAGCGCGGCCCGGGCGGCAGCAATAGTGGCCGGTGCCAGAGCAGTAGAAAAAATAAAACTCCTGGCCCTATTAATCAAATATCTGATCAGTTCGCGGCTGCCAACAACATAGCCGCCTTCCGTCCCCAGCGCTTTGCTAAGGGTACCAATCTGAACCTGAATCTTATTTTCCAGCCCAAAATAAGCCGCCGTGCCGCGCCCCCCCGGGCCAATTACTCCGGTAGCATGAGCATCGTCAACCATCACCATAGCCTTATGCCGTCTTGCAAGTTCTACGATTGCATCCAGTGGCGCAATATCTCCATCCATACTAAAAACTCCGTCAACAACAATAAATTTCCGTCCCCGGCACGGCGTCCGCGACATTAAATTCCCCAGTTCGGCCATATCCGAGTGACGAAAAACAATTGTATCCGCCCGCGATAACCGGCACCCATCAATAATACTGGCATGATTTAATTCATCACTAAAAATGACATCGCCAGCTCCAGCCAATGCACTAATCACTCCTACATTAGCCATATAACCAGTGTTAAATACCACCGCAGCTTCAGCGCCCTTAAACTCAGCCAGCTCCTTTTCTAAGAGAGGGTACAAAGAATGCGTCCCGGTTGTCAGTCGGGCCCCGCCGGAACCGGTGCCCAATTCTTCTATCGCCTCAATTGCGGCTTGCTGCACAGCCGGACAGTGGGTCAACCCCAAGTAATTATTTGCCGCCAGCATCAAGCAGTTTCTTCCATCAAGCCGCACATGGGCGGCATCACTTGTCTGATAAACAGGCGTTTCCCTTAGCAAATCCCGGCGCTTGACATCAGCCAAGTAGTCAGTCAAAAAATCCATTAGTTTCACTCCTCGCTTAGAACCGTTGCAAGTACTGGTTGCTTCTCAAGATAATCGGTCAAGGTCCGAATATCACTGCCGGATTTAACAAAAAATACTCGTCCCCCTAGTCCACTGCCATAGGCCTTAAGTTTAGTAATCCGGATATAGCCTTGTCTTGACGCCACATACCCGGCAATATATTCCGGATCATCCGACCAGCAAAGTTCAGCCAGTACTTCACCAGCTGCCGCTACCTTAGCTGCCAGCACCATCGCCTCGCGAGCATGGATATTAGCCTCTAATCCATGCAGAGCAAGCATGCGCGCAAATGTCACCTGATCGGCTATATCCATGCGGGACACTCTTATCCCCCTCGTCCCAGCAGTATCAAGCCGCGCCCCTGTTTCAGCCGAAACCAGCATTGCCCCGCGCATACTATCAGGCAAATTGATTAATTGCATTATTCCGGAGTCAATTGCCTGTTCCGTTACTCCTGCCGCTGCCAAAGCCCGCCGTGCTGAGGTGCGTCCGGCATTAACGTCTTTTACCTCAATAGTATCAACCGCTAACAGTGGCACTTTGCGCACCAGTTCCTTTGGAGTGCGCTCAACTGTTATATTTACAAAATCTGCGAACCCCCTGGTATGAGAAAATGCTCGTTTCAACATTTCCTGGGCAATAGGCGCAACTTCGCCGTAAGTAACCAGCCGTTCTCGACCTCTTCTCAGCCGTTTTTTTAACCCGGTTAAGCATTATTGTCAATGGCCAGGCCGCCAGTGCGGTATACCCAGCGCCCGGCAAAGCAGCAATAATCAACGGTACCGCTGCCTTACCAATTACTCCCCCCAGCAGGAGACGGGCCGTAAATGACCCTATCGGTCCGGCAACAACAATAACCGGCCCGGCGGTGCCAAATATCGTAAGCACACCGCCAACTGTCAGGCGAAACACCAGCGCGATAATTACATTAAGCAAATTTTGCAGCCACCGCCAGCGGTGCGGACAGTTGAAACTCCGTTCCCGGCATCAGCCCCGGCAATTTCACCGCCCCGCTGATAGTAATCAACGCCGTCAGCAATCCTATCTCCGTTAACTGGTGTACTCCATTAGACAAAGCCTTCACCTCGCACCGATTTCCCGCGCCGACAGCGGTATACGCCCTAAATCATGGATCATTGCTAGATCGGTGGCACAAGAACGCCCGCCGGTTGTCAAATATCCGCCAATCAACATGCCGTTAATCCCACTCCACAGCCCGATAGCCTGCAAATCGCGCAAATTAACCTCCCGCCCCCCTGCAGTACGTAAACCGCACTCCGGCAATATAAACCGAAACAGAGCAAAGGTTTTCAAAATGTCTAACGGCGACAGCGGCGGCTGGTTTTCTAGCGGTGTTCCCTTTATTGCATTAAGGACATTAATCGGCACCGAATCAACATTTAGTGCTTTTAATTCAAACGCCATTTCCAATCGTTGGTTAATGGTTTCACCCAAACCAATAATCCCGCCGGAGCATACTTCCAGTCCGGCTTCCTTCACAACCCGGATTGTATTAACCCGGTCTTCATATGTATGCGAAGTACAAATCGCTGAATAGTAGCTTGAACTTGTCTCAACATTATGATGATAGCGGGAAACACCAGCCTCTTTTAAGGCAACAGCATTTGCCGGTGACAATGACCCTAATGAACAACACACCGCTAGCTGCGTTTCTTCTTTAATCCGCGCTAACGCCTCAACCAGCCTAGAAAAATCACCATCCCGTTCCATCCCACGCCCGCTTGTAACAATCGCGAACCGTAGCGCCCCGTCAGTTTCTGCCTTTCTGGCGGCAGCCAATAGCTCCTCTTGGCTAAGTAACGGATAGACAGGTAGCGCCGCATTACTATGAGCTGATTGAGCGCAAAATGCACAGTTTTCCGAACATAAACCCGACCGGCCGTTAACAATCGAACATAAATCTACTGCCTCACCAACATACTGCCGACGAATACCGTCAGCCATTGCTGCCAGAAACGGCAAATCCCGGTCACCAACCGCCGACAAAGCCACTGCTTCATCCATGCCAATACGGCCGCCAGTGAGTACCTTAGTCCCTAGATTCATTATTAAATCGACACTTTCCATTTCTTCACCCCACTAGAATAAAATATAGCAATTGTCAATCCACTAAAGAAATTGAGTTAACAATAACCGCACGTCATTTGTTAACTCAATTTCTCCGTTCAGTTAACGATTACTATATTATACCATTTTTAGTTAATTATCAATAAGCTCATGTATCAGCATAAATTTTAACCCCATTTACACCAATCATATATGTTTTACTGGAAACCAAGTGCTATGATGGTAAATCATCCTCCAAATTAAAACCTTGTCCATAGGTAATACTAAATATCATCAAAGCTAAAGGAGGGTTTCATTGATGCTTAGAAATAGCAACAACGAATACGAACAAAACGGCCTCTCAATTCAACCTGCAACACCACATCCGAACAGTACCGTAAAAATTGCCTATCATGGATTATTAGCGCAAAGCGGTGCTCATGGCCTATATGCTCATGTTGGTTTCGGTCGCGACTGGAATCATGCCCAAGATTTCAAAATGACGAAAAAATCGAACATCTACGAAGCCGATGTACCTGTATTACGGGCCGACACTTTAAATATTGCGTTTAAAGATTGTGCCGATAACTGGGATAATAACTCTGGGAGAAACTATAGCTTTGATATTGGACATTAATTAATACCCCGGAAAAGGTTTCCGTTAAGAATAAAATAATAAATAATTGCTACAACTAAAAAAGCTCCTGGCAATTTTACACTAAAATTGCCAGGAGCTTTTTCATTGTTATCTCTTAATACCTAAATTACCTACCGCTAACTCTTGATATAAATTCGTTCTCACATACAGGAATTTGATATTATTTGTAGAATTTGGAAATGGTTAACCATTTATTATTCTTTTTTATGGAGGTGCTGAATGCTTCAGAAGTTAGAAACACTACGCGATAAACTAAGTGACTTAAGCAAAAGTAATCGATCGTTGCGGCTCCTTAAATTACAAGACAAGTGGAACTTCGACTTGGCCGCGCTCGATCAAATCCAAACAACGAAACACTCATCAACACAACAGATAATCAAAAGACTTATGAGTGGCTCAACACCCCTTTATCTTATTTCAAATCAGTCCGAAGAAGAAATCGGCATTAAAATCAACCAGCAGCTTGCAACACTGCAGCGCAATTTATCTGCCATCGAAGAAGAAACAGGGCTGTACAGCGTTTATATCGGCTATCCTTTTCTATCAGGAAAAATGACGGACGGAACCTTTGTCCAGGCACCGATTTTTCTTTTTCCCGTCCGTCTGGAAAAACAAACTGAGGGAAACAATCCTGGTTGGATTTTAACCCGTGAAACAGGTGAAGAACCAACCATTAACCGAACGCTATTACTCGCCATCCAAAAATACTGCCAGCTTAAAATCGACGACCAAATATACGATAACGCCAAAGAGCTGGCAAAAGAAAACTTAGCAACAGAACTCTGCCGCCTGTTAACCGCTTCAGGAGTTACCACGGTTGTCGATGACGGCGCGATGGCCAAATTGCCGGAGTTCACGCAAAAAACCATCCCCGGCGTACCCGAGGGCCACTTTACAATAAAAACCCACGCTGTCCTCGGCCATTTTCCGCAAGGCAATTCGACTCTGCTTAAAGATTATGACGAACTAATTAAGAACATTAAAGAAACTACTAATCTAGGATTGCTTGAGGAAATATTGCTGGAGAATTCTAGCGTGACCGAAGGAGTCTCAGATAACACGCTCAGTCTCGACATCGATGCTATATCGCACAAGGAACTGTACAATGTAACCGACCTTGATGCCTCCCAGGAAGAGGTTATCCTCGGTATCGACAAGACTAACGGCATGGTAGTCCACGGCCCGCCCGGCACCGGCAAATCACAAGTCATTGTCAACCTTATCAGCCGGGCGATTGCTAAAAGCCAGAAGGTCATGGTTGTATGTCAAAAACGAGCTGCCCTTGATGTGGTTTATCAACGCCTTGACTCTGTTGGCCTTGCCGACCATGTAGCCCTTGTTCATGATGCAACTACTGACCGGAAGCAACTATACCAAAAACTTGAAGCTGTTCTTGATGAAAAATACCTTCACCAAGCGGATACCGAAGCCAATGACTATCATAAGCTAGCCGACAAAATCGACGCTAAAACAACCTATTTCAATGACATTGCAGCGGCGTTGTGGTCACGCCAGCCCTGCGAACTCACTCCGTTCCAGCTTTATACCCGTTCAAAAATGCTTTCCAGCAACGAAATTATGCTGAATTTAGGCAATTTGCCTGATACCATTTCTATCGAGCGCCTTGAAAAGCTGCTAACTACCATAACCACCCTCGGCAACTGTTATGGTAAATATGGTCACGAGAACTATTCGTGGGTAAAAAGAACCAGCTTTGCTACAATGGACAACTCCCAGCGCTATGAGCTGACCAAGCAGCTAAACCTAGCTCTTAGCCAATCCGAAACCATTGAAGCCCTGCACAAAGAGAAATACACTGAATATTTCACCCCTGAAGAGTGTTGGAGTCACAGCATAATCATCGAAAACGGAGTACGCAAAGTCGGAAATTATAATAACGGCAAGTTTTTGAGTAAGCTCTACCTGTGGTTCTGGGTTAGATTCAACGGTAAACCGATTATTGAAAAAGTTGCCCCGGATGGCTTCAAGGACTATAAATCTGACCAATGGAATCAGCTTGAACAGCGCCTTATTCATCTGTTTAAATATACCGAGGCCACTCGCACCTTGCATGA
>JAGGAC010000090.1 GCA_017889635.1 Bacillota bacterium
GCAAATGCTTTTTCATTTATTGCTTCTGGCAAAAAGTTATCTTAGGATTTTCACCCCTCCTCTCCGGAATGTATTATTGCTGACTTTTAATACGAATCCTCCTTTCTCTATATTCATCTCAGACAAATTCCCCTCTGCCTTTAAAACACTACCTGAGCCTCTTTCTTTTCAGCGGCTTGGCACAGGAGCATCAAGATGGCTCAATTAATCTAACACTAATAATACTATTAAAAATACTAATATCCTTTACATTTTTAAATATTTTGAAAATATTTTTTTATCGCGTCATAAGTTCTTGTATTCTGTACGTTCATCATTGACAACGGCATATATCATGCCACGCTACCAGCTAGAATGATATAAGATAATCTTATATCATTCTAGAATATACTAAAAAATCCACAAAGCAAACCACCCGTCAAACGAATGATTCGCCCTGTAGATTTTTTTAATTTTTCTATACGCCTCGACATATAGTGACTCTATCTAAAGAATACAGTAATCTGTTAGATAATATTAAATATCTATACTCCCAACATTCACGGAAGCTTCGACCAGTACCGTCCTAACCTCTTTACCGCCAATTACGATGGTATATTCTCCGGGCAGAAGGGCATCAAACTTGAAATCTCCAAAGTAATCTGTAATTTGTGAGTATTTGACATTGTTGCCCTTTAAAGTGACTTCAACACCTTCAGCGCATTCGTTATTTTTCAAAATACCGCCTGCCACAAAGGCCTTCTCGAACCGGTAGAGATTCTTATAGAAAACATTCGGCTTGGTACCCAGCTCAGGCCGGTAAACCTCCAGCCCTTCGTTTCGTATCTTCTGGTCCATCTCCTCAGGCTCCAAGGTATAGAACGCGATCGCATCAGTCGGGCAACTATGAGCACAACGTGGCATTTTGATCTCTTCATTGCCATCCAGCAGATGGGCACACATGGTACATTTCTGCGCGATGTTTGCCTCCTCGTTCCAATAGATGGCGCCGTATGGACAACTGTCCACCAATTCCTTGACGCCCCTCGCCTGGCTCGTGTTAATCGTCACGATACCATCCTCCCGACGAGATATGCAACCGGGATGAGCCTTTGAACACGGGGCATCCTGGCAGTGCTGGCAAGGCATAGGCAGATAACAGACGTCAACGCGAGGACACTGGCCGCGTTCGGTGCGATGTACATTCATCCAGCGATGGCCATGTCGGGGCTGTTCATCAGTATAGGGCAACCATTTGTTACCAACGTGCTCATCCTTACAGGCCATAAAGCAATTGTTGCAGTCGTGACATAGTGAAACGTCTATTACCATATAACACTGTTTCATTATAGGTCTCCTTTCCATTTTTCAACTTCAACCAAACAATGCTCAGTGGCCATGCCACTTGCGTATTTGGACAAAAATCTGGACGGTGTCAGGATGTTAATGCAGCCGCCGCGGTCAATGGATTTTCCCGGCTCACCCAAAGGCTGGTATTCGGCCGAGGATTCGTAGCAATGGCAAGTTCCAACAGGAACACGCTCAGTAATCTGAACCGCAAAGATAACCGCACCACGCTCATTGTAAACCTTGATCAGATCGCCGTCTTTGATGTCTCTTGCTTCGGCATCTTTAGCATTCATGCGAAAAATCCAGTAGTAGAACCCGTCAATAAGCACACGGTGATCCTTGATATCATTCACGAAAGAATCCTTGCCATCACCCTGGGTGTGGAAGCTGAAACGGGGATGAGGAGACAGAACTGCCAAAGGATATTTCTTGAAACGCTCAGTGTGATGCCCCTCCCAGGAAGGAATGTACATCGGCATCAGAGGGCGCTCGGTATCGTCGGTATCATAGTGACCAAAACGTTTGAGACTGTTGGATACGAACTCAACTTTGCCGGACTGAGTCTGCAAGCCCTTCTGATCCACCAGGTCTCCCGGACGAAATCTGGAAATCCAACCGCGGGTATCCTGCTCTCTGTCATCGGCAAACCAGCGCAGTCCGGGAGCGGAGGGAGCCTTGTTGGTAACCGGAACAATGTAGTACCCCTTATTGAAGAACGCCTCCCAAGAAATAACCTTAGGCAAGTCAGAGGCGTTAAACATCTGCTTAACCCAATCCAGATCAGTCTTACCTTCGGAAAAAACATCGCCGACATGAAGGCGGTCACAGATCAAGCGGAAAATTTCGTAGTCGGATTTGGACTCACCCAGCGGCTCGATACACTTCTTCTGCATGGCAATCACCCGGTGATTAGCTTGGTTATGGGAGTCCGGGTTGTAGCCGGAGTTGCTGGCCCATTCGCCGATGTCCCAACGTTCAAAGTTGGTACAGGCAGGCAAAATAACATCTGCAAAGGGAACCTCACCCTCAAACCAAATAGACTGGCTGACAACAAACGGAAGCCGCTTTGTTCGGTACATTCTGGCGTAACGGTCTCCCTGACCCATAGTTCCAATATGCGAACCACCATACTTGTACAGCAATTGAATGCGAGAGTAGCCGTTAGCTGGGTATACATACTTATGGAACTGCTGCTCCTGAGAAGCGCCGACAAAACCGCGGCCATACCACTCTACGTTGTCTTCCAAAATACATTCAGGAAGGCGCATGCGGTTAAGATGCACGCCGGCAGCAGTGCTGAGGTTGGAGGTCATGGGCTTACTTTTGACGCCGTCGAACATACGATACACAAAGCCGGCGCCAGCAGCGGAGTTGTCACAGTCTCCCGCAATACCGCCATCGGCGTAACCAGGAAAGAAGAAGTCGGAATCAACCGGAACACCCTGAGTGGTGCTGTAAATGTTGATACCTGGTTTTCCCATGCCTTGCATGGTGATCAGCGCAACCATCAATCGGGACCAATCCATACCAATTGGACTGCGACAGACTCCTCCCCAGCCACCAAGCCCACCGGCCGCCAGCATGGTCTTATGCTTTGCCCATTCCCGGGCCAGCGCACGGATATCATGTGCTGGAATGCCACACTCATTTTCTGCCCATTCAGTTGTCTTAGGAATTCCGTCCGTTTTGCCGAGAACGTAGTCCGTCCATTCCTCAAATCCATAAGTATGTGTTTTTACATACTCCTTATCGTAGCTGCCCTCAATCAGCCAGGTATAGGCAATAGCCAGCGCCAGGGCACTATCAGTACCCAAGCGGGGAGAAAACCATTTACCACCATACAAGCCGTTGGTGTGGTTATAGAAGGGATCGATAAACACCATCTTGACGCCCAACTCTTTGAGCCAGCGCCGGCGAATCGTACTCTCAAAAGCGCCATAGATCCCGTTATTTGTTTCCGGGTCAGAAGACCAGAAGACCATCATCTCACAGTTTTTGATACAGTCCTCAAACAAGTCGGTCTGCTCAGGATTACCTAGTCGTGCTGTAAATCCCCACATGTGTGTGGCGCCCCAGTGCCAGCCTTCCCAGCTATCCGGGTTGTGGTCGCCATAAGTCATACCTACTGCGTTCATAAAGCGAAACAGGGCACTGTGACGATATCCGACACTCCCCCACAAATGGTGGGAGCTAGGCTCAATAACCATTGCACCTGGGCCATACTCGCGCTTAACACGCCTGATTTCGTTTGTAACAATGTCTAGCGCCTCATCCCAACTTATGCGAACATAGCCGGACTCACCGCGTTTCTCTTCATTGCGCTCGCCGTTTGGGTCAAAGTCCACACGCTTCATGGGGTACATGACGCGGCGCTTTGAATAAATCATTGACTTGAACTGCGCAGTAACAGGCGTGTACGTTGTCTTTCTTGGGGGCTGAAAAGTCTGCCCCCTCGCTTCAATTTTCCAGGACTCAGCATCGTTTTTATCCAAATCCATCGGTGTAATTCGTACTATTTTGTCTTTCTCTTCGTCAACATAGACGAATACAGGACCACCGGTAGTCATCTGAGTCTTCTTCGACAGTTTAACCATACTTTCTCCTCCTCTACATCTGGCGCCAGCCTCCACTCCAACACAAAACATCAACTTCTCTGCATTCCGTTTTCTCCTGCGCCGTAATTGTAATTAAAGCCTATAATAGTAATAAGTTTATCCCTATATGAAGTTTTACTTATTCTATTATAAGTTTTAATTTGATTGTACGGCACTTACTTTTGCCTTGTCAAGTATTTAATGGAAATATTCTTGCAATTTATCCCACACTGCTTTATCCAGCAGATTCTACACTTCCCACCTTCGCAGAAAACAATCGTTCAGTCGTTGGCAATTATGAAATTTGTATTGGATAAAACGGAATCGCTTGCTACCCCAGATTATTAGATGGATTTATAGTATAATAAGATAAGGAAAATGAATAACTGTACCGCCCCGACCATAAGAATTTTCATTAATAAATACCTGAATATTATTAATTTAATCAGTCTATTTCAGAATACAGAAAGGGCTACTTTATTTCATGGACATTGAACAATTAAGGTACTTTTTGGCGATTTCCCGCTATCATAATATGACTTTAGCAGCGGATCACCTCTATATTTCGCAATCCTCCTTATCGAAACATATTCTCCAATTAGAGGACGAGATTGGGTTAAAACTATTTGACCGAGATGAGCGTACATTGCGCCTGAATTCTGCCGGCCACGAATTTGTTAACTTTGCCGAAAAAATGCTATCTACCTACAACGAGATGATGAATAAAATGCAGCAATATCGACGGACTGCTGAAGGCCAACTGACACTTGGCTCAATCCCAATTATGAGTCAATATGACATTCATTGCGCTATTGCCGCTTTTGCAAAACTATACCCGGACATTACGATTCAGACCGTCGAAGAAAAAGGCGACCATATTCTAAAAATGCTGGACAACGAACAACTTGATTTGGCTATCGTACGAACAGCAACCTTGTCCACCAACTCTTATAAAGTGATACCGCTTGTCAATGACGAAATGGTATTAGTCGCTAATAAGACTCATTCCTTAGCCACAAAAAGGCCGCTTCCTCTCAAGGAAGCGGCAAAAGAATCGTTTATTATGTTGGATTCAGGTCCAGGATTATACGACTTGTGTTTATCCGCTTGCGCCAAAGCAGGATTTTCACCATCCATACGGTACCAACACACACGCATCGAAACCATCATTGGCTTTGTCGCTGAAAACATCGGCGTATCCTTGTTAATGAAAAAGGTGATCAGTTTTTTTCCGCATCCCGACATCGTATGTATAGAATTGGAAGAACCAATAAGGAGCACTGTCTCGCTTGCCTTCCCTCACGGGAAAAAACTATCGCCAAGCGCAAATTTGTTCCGCAATTTTCTTATAAAGTGGTTTAAGAAGCAGCCTGGATGAACTCATCACACCACTCGTCAACCATACGACGGATACTTTCGATTTCTGTTTTGCAGATATCATCTAAATGTATGCCACACAAAACAGCCACGTTCGTCCCGATACCTCGGGAAATACGCGCTGCGACCAAAGATGCAATCTGGTCCTCCTTATGTCCTAAAAGTGTCATAACAGAAACAGACGCGCTCATTTCCAGCGGGTTTGCATGGCTCGCATGACATTGCGCTAGTCCTGCAGCCCCCAAATGAGGACGATCACCCCCACAAATGACGATACATAAATCGCTCCCCATGTTTACAGCCGTAAACTGAATGGTTATTCTTCCGTCAACCTTAACAGTCGGTGTGATTTTTCCCCATTTCATTACGTCCATCGCTGAAACTCCTCCGTTTCAATCCGAAACGCATCTGTAATTTTCCCAACAATATGTCTTGTCATATCTTCAATGCTGGCTGGCTTATTGTAATAAGTCAGCATGGGCGGCAATATTCTAACTCCGAGGCGCGCTAGAGCCAACATATTGTCCAAATGGATCGGGCTGAGCGGCGTCTCTCGCGCGACCAGAACCAGCTTGCGCCCCTCCTTGATGGTCACATCGGCAGCCCTTAGCAGCAGGTTTTGAGAAAAACCGTTTGCAATACCGGAAACCGTTTTCATGCTGCAAGGTACAACAACCATCCCTTCCGTCTGAAATGTCCCACTGGCTATACTCGCACCTATATCATCCATCGAATAACACTTCGTAACTAAAGCCTCTATTTCTACTCTAGAAAGCGGAGTTTCTTGCTCAATTGTTTTTTGCGCCCCGCTTGTGATAACCAGATGGGTTTCCCAATCCGGTCTTTTTTTCATTTCCTTCAACAAACCAACAGCAATCGGGACGCCGCTTGCGCCGCTCATGCCAATGACCAGCCGTTTGACGAAATTATCGCCGCTATGCATACATACCGCCTCCAAACCGACAGGCTCTAAATCAAACCAACAAGTTTCCACCAAGGAATTTCAATGACAAGGATGAGAAAATAAATAACAACCGTTTGGGCCAACCCGAATTTTATTACCTCGGAGTCCTTGTATTGGCCACCGCCTTCACCGGTGCCGACAAGAATGTTCAAACTATGCATCGGTAGTATCCAGTGAATAGAGATGGCTGTATAAACCAGCAAGGAAGAAAACAATGGATTCCAACCTGTATTAGCAGCATAAGCAATAATTGCAGGCGCGGTTATACCTAGAACAGCCATCAGACTTCCCATAATCATGTGGATAATAACAGTAATCGTTGTAACAACCACTGCAAATACGAATGGGTTTGTTGGGACATAAGTTGGCAGTGCGACAGACGCAATCCACTGATTCATACCGGTATGGGCCCCTACCGTCCCAATAGCCATAGCTGCGGTAAGAAATAAAAGCGTTCCGATAGGTACACTATCCCAGTTCTTTGGTTTAAGAACATCACCGATTACCGGCATAGCCAGTCCGCAAACCACAAGAGCGCCTATCCAGCCGGGAGAAATATGATGTATGGAATCGGCTGCCCACAAGACAACGCCAATTGCAATCCAAATAAGTGTTTTCTTTTCAACGGTGTTTAACCCGCCTAATGCGTTTAATTGTTTGCGAATAATTTCTTTGTCCAGATTAAAAGTTTTGCTAGGTTTAAATAGTTTAAGCTGGATGCCGCACATTAATATATGCGCAACAAGACCCGGTACAGCCATGTATTTGACCCATTCCAGCCAACTCAGCGTTTGTCCGCCAAAAGAAGCCGCCAAAATATTAAGCGTGCTGTCGCCAGTTAATAGTACCATGGAATTGGCTGTAGATCCGCCAAACACCGCTAAACCAATAATTGCCACATCTTCACGCGGCAGATCAGCCGCTTTAATAATAAAAGCCATGACAGACATAATCAAAAAGCAGCGTGGAAATGGATGAGGAATAAGAAAACTTAACAGAAGACCCAAAACATAACACGAAACGATAACGCTTGTAAAAGAATTCACGAATTTCAAAATAAAATTGTAGGCAATGCGCTTGCCCAATCCCGAACTTTCGACCGCGGATGCAATTAGAAAACCAGCGATTACCAGGTAAACCAAGTGCGTTTGCCATAAAGAAAAAACAACATTGGTCGGAGCTGTATTAGTGAGTACATAAGAAACAAGCATCAGCAAAGATACATAGCCCGGTTGGGCCACACTGGTCGCCCAACATATAACACCGCCTAAGCTAATAGCTAGACACTTTTGACCTTCAGGAGAGAGGCCGGGGAATTGTAAATTATAAACAACGATAGATACAAGCAAAGCTAATACTAAACCAACTATACGTTTGTATTTCGACATTAAGATATCATCTCCTGGTACATACAAATTTCTCATTAGCCTATAATAATGAACGGTACAATGATTTTAAATAAATCATTGTACCCAGTCATTATTTCTACTAGCACTACAATTTCTTAAAAAGCTCGGGAACAAAACGCGCAGGATCTACATCCATGAATTTTGACCGAACGAACTTATCCTTAACAGCGAACGGAACTGTGCAGTCAAAAATTGTTTTACATGATAAGCCTTTTTCACGCAAAGCGGGGTTGAATTCCGGCGCTTGTGACGGATCAAGCGGATGGCAACGGACTCTCGGGATAAAAATAGTGTCATCATCACCCTGATAACGGGTGTTTAAAGCCCAAAGGACATCATTGCTGTCAAACAGATCAACATCTTCATCCACTACAATTACATGTTTCAGCTCTGAGAATGCTGCGAAGGCCAACAATGCAGCCTGCCGTTGCCGCCCTTCGTCGCTGGGTACACTCTTCTTGAACTGAAGTACTGCCAGCATTTTGCCGCCGCCGGAAGAATGAGCGTAAACATTCAACAAACGCCCGGGCATTGCTCTTTCGACCATATCAAGGATGCTGGCTTCCGTTGGGATGCCAGCCATACTGACATGTTCTTCACTTGGCCCGATGCAAGTTTGCATAATCGGATTTTTACGATGCGTTACAGCTTTCACTTTTATAACATTAAGAGCTGGCGCAGCTGGTCCCGTATATCCGGGAAACTCGGGCATAGCCTTGCCGGAATTAGTATTTATATCTTCACGCATTCTCGTATTGGGAATCAATTCGCCTTCAATAACATATTCTGCATTGGCAATTGCCTTTTCAGGGATTGTGAGGCAAGAAACAAGTTCAACCGCTTTATTGCGGAGCGCACCGGCAATACTCAATTCATTAAAGCCGATAGGTGTTGTTGGCGCTTCAAAACCGGAGCTGATGGCAATCGCTGGATCTACGCCGATGCTAATGGAAATTGGCAGCGGCTGGCCAAGCTTCTCAGCCTTGTCAAAAAAGGCCCCAATATGGCGAGCACCTGGGGTAATCCACATTGACAAAGTATCTTTGTCTTGTATGCACAAGCGGTGAATAGTTATGTCTGATTCGTGTGTTTCCGGATCTGATGCGTAACACATGCCAAACGTAATATAGGGACCCGCATCTTCCGGAGTATTAGTCGGCGCCGGAACCAATTTTCGCAGATCAAAATCCTTATCTGAAGCAAAATGTTTGACTTCTTGGCAGACAGCATCTTTTTGTGAAATTTCGATTGGGGAAATTGCTTTGGCTACTGCATCCTTGAGGACAAAACCAAGTCTTTTAGGATCTTCCCCCAGCATTAGTCCAACCCGTTCGCGGCTGGCCAAAACGCCGATTACCACTTTGGCATCAAGATGTCCTTTAACCTTATTAAACATCATAGCCGGCCCTTTACGGGTTGGCCGTTGTACTGTTCCACCAGCACCAACATGACGATAAACTCCTGCCAATTCAGCGCAGGGGTCAACTGGTTCATTTGTTTCGATGTACTGTCCTGGTGTTTTTTTTAATAGTTCCAAGGCAGAACGTAAATCATTTACTTGCACATTTGACATAGAATACAGTCCTCCTTTGTTTATCGGTCTAATTATAAATAGTTTTTGATTTATAGAGCAATTCGTAAATGGACTAGTACTATTCCAAAATAAAAACAAGTGCCTCCCAAATCCATCCTCCTGCTTCATCATGATCAAACAGCTTATGGAGTATTAACTCACTTCACTAAAGTTAAATACCGAGTTAGGAATCTTTCCATCACGTAAAGCCCATATAGAAAGTAAATGCATAATCAAATTAAAAACGAAGAGCGGAGCTAATTCTCCTACTCTTCGTTTTATTCATTGCAAAATTCAACAGTATACAAGGATTAATAGTAACATTCCAATTCCGAACCATGCGCTGCATCGGTATGTTTACATAATATATTGAAAAAGACTTCCTTTAAGCTAAAATCAACCCATATAATTCCACATTCTTGCTTAGCCAATTCCCCTAACCCTTTACCAATAACTTGAGGAGGACTATCATATTCATTCCACCACTTTTCGTCCTTAGGATAGCCAATCTGAAACATTACTGTGTTTGGAAAAAATTCGCTTGCAAACTCACTCATTTCGTGTTTGAAAGCATCAAAATCTTCAAACTCCTGAGAATCATCAATAAATACTATATCGCCTCTATAATTAGGACAAAGATTTGACTTGTCAAAATGTTTCAAGAATAACTTATATGAATTGTCATATGCTTTCACCCTTCGCTCCCACTCCTGGGCAACCTGATCTGTAACCAATTCGTTTTGTTCTTCATTTTTACTCTTCTTATACCATTCTACATCCACACCAAAACCAATTATACAGGAATGATGCTTATACCTTGAAATCACAAGGTCAATTATGGTATTCATATCAGCATATCCCGGTTCAACCTGCAAATATACTTTAATGCCAGCCGAGTCAAAATAATTTAGGTATCTCTCGTGCTTATCCTCCTCCATAAAAGTTATCAACTCATATTTTTCCCCATCTGAAGGAAACTCCAGTTTCATCCCATTCGTCACAGAATCAACTTCCCCAACTAACCAAACTGCGACTGCCTGTGAACCAGGAAAATAACCAGCCATTGCCCTTATTACATCCGCCCATTGTTCAACACTTGGAAACGGGCTTATTCCATAACCGGAAGAACGTACACCTGCATATTTGGTACTATCAAAAGCGTAAATGTTAGGCGTCAATAATGGCGTTTCACATTTGCGCTTATTATTTTACAATGAGGGAGTAATTGGCCTGGCGATG
>JAGGAC010000019.1 GCA_017889635.1 Bacillota bacterium
GCCGCATAAAAAACTGCCAGCAACCCATTTATTAGGGTTGCTGACAACAGAAATGATTTTATATATTTCATTGTTCACTTGACGGGTAGCAGTTCATACGCTATGGGACAGTCCCTTTTAAGTTATTTGGCAATTATCTATGATGCTGCCGGGGATGACAAATATAGGGAAAGTTTATTTTAGTCTGAAAAGTTAATTTTAGCAGGAGTTTTGGCACTTCGGGCGAATAAAAACATGTCTTAGTTGCAAGGACAATTATAGTTGGAGGAGAGAAATGTGGTAAGAAATAGAAAAACAATAGCAATAATAGCTATTGTTGTTGTTTTTGCTGGCATTATCGGCTACAGGATTTATGCTAATTATGCAGCTAATAAGGAACGGGCGGCTAAAGTAACCGAGGGACGGGCGGTTACGGTGGAAGTTGGGCATGTTACAAGGCAGGATGTTCAACCAGTGCTTTCTTTTTCTGCTAATCTTGAGCCGTTGTGGAGTGCGGATATTTCCTCTAAAGTGGATGGACGAATAGAAAATTTGTATGTTGATGAAGGCGATTTTGTTGAGGCTGGTACGGTAATTGCCGTTCTGGATACTAGTGAACTGGCGGCCCAGGTGGCTCAAGCTGAAGGTACTCGCTATTCGGCGTTAGCTACTTTAGAACAGGCTGAACTTGATTTGAAACGCAGCAGCATTCTTGCAGCGCAGGGAGCAGTTTCGCAACAGACTCTTGATACTGCTAGGATAAAACGCGATTTGGCTGTTGGCCAGCTCAATACAGCTGATGGTTCGCTGACCCAATTAAGAGCCAGGTTGAATAGTGCTCGGGTAGAGGTGCCGCGCAGTGGCATTGTGACCAAACGATATTTGCAATCAGGTTATTACACAAAAACCGGAACAGCCATTGTTACGGTGTCGGACGTTACTTCGCTTTTAGTAAAAGCAACTGTTGGTGAAGCGCAATTAACCCAGATTGCGGTGGGTTCATCGGCTAAGGTCAATGTTAATGCCCTTGGTGGTCAGCAATTTTCTGGGGTGGTAACTCGTATTTCGCCGGTTGCTACTTTGCCGGCACGCTCATTTACTGCTGAAATCACTGTTGCCAATCCGGATGGACGGCTAAAATCAGGGATGTTTGCTAAGGCTGATGTGCCGGGGCAGGTGCATAAAAACGCGCTGGTCGTTCCTGAGGGAGCACTGGTACTGCGCGAGGATCAACAGACGGTTTTTGTAGTGACTGCCGATAATAAGGTCCAGCAAAAAGTTCTGAAATTAGGGTATATCGGCGGCGGCTGGGCTGAAGTTCTTGAGGGGGTTCAAGAAGGTGAGTCAATAGTGGTTGCCGGGCATAACAAGCTCAAGGATGGAGCCAGTATAACGGCGTCAACCGGGGCAGGTGAGAACTAGGTGGGGGCGATATTTACTTTTATAAAGCGACCAGTATTTACGACGATGTTGGTTCTGCTTTTGGTGGTATTTGGACTAAATTCATATCCGTCGCTGGGGATTGATTTATATCCTGATATTGACCTGCCGGTGGTGGTAGTGCAAATTACTTATACTGGCGCGTCTCCGGAGGAAATGGAAAGCCTGGTATCCAAGCCGGTGGAGGATGCCGTTAGTTCGGTATCAGGCATAAAGACGCTTTCCTCTGTGTCCCGTGAGGGCGTATCGCAGACTGTGTTGCAATTTGAGTATGGTATAGATCCCAAACTGGTGGCTAATGATGTTCGGGAAAAAGTAGCAGGTATTCGTAAAAAGCTGCCGGATGAGATTGATGAGCCGACAGTTCAGAGGGTGGATATTAGCGCCCAGCCGATCGTCTATTTTAGCTTGGCGTCAGACAGCCGTAGTCGTGGTGACATTCGTAAAATTGCCACTGATGTGGTTAAGGATGAACTGCAGCGGTTGGACGGTGTGGCCTCTGTCAGTGTTTACGGAGCCTCAGAGCGGGAAATACATGTATATGTTGATCCGCGCCAACTTGAAGCCTATAATATCGATATCCAACTGGTTTATAATGTTATTAATACGCAGAATATTAATACTCCTGGCGGCCGGGTAAGTGAAAAAGGCACTGAAATTACGGTGCGGACCCTTGGAAAGCTTAAATCCGTGGATGAGATTAAGAATATTGTTGTTGTAAATCAGTCGGGTAAACTCATTCGGGTCGGTGATGTAGCGAAGGTTGAAGATAGTTGGGCTGAGGAGCGGACTTCGGCTCAGACTAAAGGGGTTCCAAGTGTAATTGTTGCCGTGCAGAAACAGTCCGGTACTAATACAGTGGATATAGCCGACCGGGTTAAAGCACGGATGGTGGAGCTGCAGAAAAAGGATTTGCCTGCTGATATTAAGGTGGATACTGTTAAGGACAGTTCGCAGTATGTTCGCAGTAGTGTGGAAGATGTTATGGTGTCGCTTGTTTTCGGCGGATTTCTAGCAGTGGTGATAACATTCTTGTTTTTACAGAATTCAAGGGCTACGTTAATCGGGGCAATAGCAATACCGACGTCAATTATTTCAACTTTTTTCCTGATGAAGGTTATGGGCTTTACTTTGAATACCATGTCGCTAATGGGGCTAAGTCTGGCGGTAGGTATTTTGATTGACGACGCTATTGTTGTAATTGAAAATATTTTCCGGCATCTTGAAGCAGGAAAATCTCCACTTGAGGCGGCTCGCGATGGTACTAGCCAGATTGCGTTAGCGGTGCTGGCGACAACATTTTCAATTTTGGCGGTATTTGTGCCTATCGGCAATATGAAAGAAGTAATTGGCCAGTTTTTTAAACAGTTTGGGCTGACAATTGCCTTTGCGGTTGCATTCTCGTTATTTGTGGCCTTCACAATGACGCCGATGCTTTCAGCATACTGGCTAAAAAAGGTTGACCATAGTGAAGCAGGTAAGCTTAAGGGGCGTCTGCGCTTCCTGCAGAAAATACTTGATGCCTGGGAAAGTGGTTTCCTGTCAGTGCAGGAGATGTACAAAGAAACACTTAAGTGGGCAATTAAAAGGCCATGGAAGATTATTGGTGTTGCAGTTGTGGCGTTTGTGCTGTCTCTTGTGCCGTTAAAGCTAGGGTTAATTGGCAGTGAAATGACACCGACTTACGACTCGGGTGAGTTTCAGATTAATGTTGCCGCTCCGGCGGGAACGTCGATTGACAAGATGCGTGAGTATGTGGCGCCGCTTGAAGCTGAATTGCTGCAGATACCGGAACTTGAAACGGCATATATGGTTATTGGCAGTCAAAATCAAGGTGTTTATAAAGCGGTTATTGGTGTTAAATTGAAGGATTCCGGCAAGCGGGCACGTGAATGGAACGATATTGTGTTTCATTCCAAGTCGTTTGGTGATTTTACTGCTGGTGTAAGTTCTAAATTTAAAGTGCGTTCAATGCAGGATATTATGGATGATCTAAGGGTTAAGTTCCGTAATGTGGAAGGTCTTAAGGTTTCGGTGGTTAGTCAGCAGGGGATGGGGGGCGGCGATGCCCGACCGGTGCAGATAGGGCTTAGAGGCTCGGATCTTGGGGTTTTGAAAGGGTTAGCCCTTGAACTTGCTGATAAGATTCGACAAATTCCAGGTACTACTGATGTTGATATATCGAGTGAGCAATCGCAGCCGGAAGTACAGGTGCAGTTTGATCCGGCCAGGATGGCAGGAGCTGGAGTTAATGCTTCTACCGCCGGAAATGTTATTCAAATGGCTTTTCTTGGTTCGGCAACAAGCAACCAGTATAATATCGCGGATAGCGACTACAATATTCGGGTGCAGCTAAATCCTGCTTATCGCTTAAGTCAGGCTGATGTGGCTAATTTGCGGATTTCAACGCAAAGTGGAACATTTGTGCGGCTTGGTGATATTGCTGATGTGAAGTTTTCTTCCGGACCAACCCAAATTGATCGGGAAGGGCGTCAGCGTCAGGTAATTGTGTATGCTAACACTGTTGGTATAACGCCCGGTGAAGTGGTGCAAAAGGTTGAGGGATCAATAATTCCTCAGATGGATCTGCCGCTTGGCTACGGCTATAAATTAGTGGGCCAGAGTCAGCAGCAAAAGGATTCGTTTAAAGAAATTTTCGGGGCGCTAGTACTGGCTATTGTGCTGATTTATATGGTGCTGGCTGCCGAATTTGAAAGTTTTATTCATCCCTTTACTATTATGATATCGCTGCCATTCTCGTTGATTGGCGCAATTGTCGGACTTTTGATGACCGGAAAAACGTTTAGTATTATATCGCTAATCGGCATTATTATGCTGATGGGGATTGTAACTAAGAATGCCATTTTGCTGGTGGATTATACTAATCAACTGCGGGCGACAGGAATGACGGTGGCGGAAGCTTTGGTCGAGGCTGGTTCGGTACGGCTCAGGCCGATTCTTATGACCACCATGGCGATGATTTTTGGTATGGCGCCGATTGCTCTTGGCATAGGCTCAGGAGCTGAACTTCGCCAGTCAATGGGAGTTGTTCTTGTTGGTGGACTGATAACTTCGACGCTGCTTACGCTGATTGTAGTTCCGCTCATCTATCTGTTGATTGAGAGGTTGCAGCAACGATTTAAACAACGTAAGAGTGCGGGTTCGACCAGTAGTATTTCCGGCTAATGATTTCTAGAAGTAGATATAGAAAGGACTCGGCATTATCCGAGTCCTTTCTGGTATGCAAATATAATTATTAAGGACAAATTAATCCAGTTTTTTCTTAATTAACGCTTTAACATCGGCATCTATTTTTTGATTGTTGGCGTCAATGACATCGATCATTGCCTTTAACATTGACATCAGGGCGCGTTGAAAAGCTTCTTCGTTGTCTTTGCTTTTCTCCATCCGGTCATCAAAAAATTGCCGATGAAGTTTGCCAAGTTCTTTACGAGTATAACCTACGCTCATTGGTATTGCACCATCCTCTTTGTAATGTATTACACACTTCAACATAATTTCTATATTTCCTTTATGAAACAATAAAAAGGTCTTTTTTTTGATAATGATAATTTTTTAAACTAAAAGTACTGAATTTGTTAGTTTTTTCTGTTAATTGCGGCAGGAAAGTATTATATTACGTCGAAATATGTTAGCGTTTTAAAAGATAATATTTATCCTTATACCGTAGGATGCTGTGAAGTGTGATAAAATATGTAGTTATTTATTTTACGCCGAGCAAGTAGTTAATCCTCCGATCAATTGGTTAGGAGGGATTTTTTGTCGCCGGAGGTGACGGCTATTATCGAGGTGCCGCTTAAATATGCTAATGAGAGCATGATTTTAGTCAGAGACATTATTAATGTCAATGGTAGTGTTCTTGTTACAGCTGGGACGGTTTTACGCCAGGAAATATTGGTTTCTTTGCGAAAGCATAATATTGAAACAATCTGGGTGAATGATACACCTAAACTGAAACCGCTAAACCAGGAGATTACAGAGGTGCCGCATCTTATCAGTACTGCTACCCGGCAAAAAATGATTAAAATATTACAGAACTCTTTTCAGCGGGGCAGCATAGCAGTTTACTTGCCGTATTTGCGTGAAGCGATTGATGAGGTGATCAGGGAGCTATCGCTTCATGATCACTTGCTAATATATTTGACAGATATCCGGAAGAAAAGCGACTATTTGTACGGGCATTGTGTCGATGTAGGTGTTTACGCGATTGTTATCGGCTTGGCAATGGGGCTGGTTAAAGAGGATATATATGTATTGGGGCTTGGCGGTATGTTACATGATTATGGCAAGACTACCATTTCTGACGCAATTTTAGAAAAGCGTGGATCATTAACTCTTGATGAGTTTGCCAAGATAAAAACCCATGCATCAGCCGGGTATAACATTCTGCGGGCTGAAACGAAGGTCGACTCACGTATTGCTTTGCTGGCTTTGCAGCATCATGAACGGCCAGATGGTCGCGGTTATCCTTGGGGCAGCAAAATGGAAGAAATTCATCCTCTAGCTCGGATTGTTGCTGTGGCTGATGTCTATGATGCACTTACTACAGAAAGGGTTTACCGTCCGGCGATAGCTGTTTACGAAGCAAAACGAATTATCAATGAATGCAGTAGTACCCAGTTTGATCCTAAGGTTGTTGCAGCTTTTAACAAAGTTGCTGTTCCGGTTTATATTGGCAGCTCGGTTAAGCTGAATAACGGGTTGGCTGGTGCTGTCCTCAGAATTAATAGTGCTGATCCGTCGCGGCCTGTTGTGTGGACTAGGAACGGAGCAATTAATCTTTTGAATAATAATGATGTGGATATTATTGCCGTTATATAATGAAATGCCAAAGGCCAAGACCTTTGGCATTTTGGGTGTTTGATTGGTTTAAAGGCTTGTCTGAAAAGTAAACATAACCCGTGATTCAGGAATAGTATATAGTGACTATTGTTATGCGTCATGGAGGTGGGTGTTAGTGGATTTACAGAATTTCCACCTCGTGTCCTACCGGGGGGCTGAATTCGGGGATGTTCTGTCATTGATTCAGTTACAAAACTCATATATAAGCCAAATTTACAAACTGGTGTATATATTGAATAGTGATTTAGCTGTTTCCGGTAACAGCGAGTTTCGGGAATTTATGGTGCATTTTAATATATTTGCCCAGCATCAGGCAGGTAGTGAGGGTTTTAGTAAGGCGATGGAAGTGTTGCAGGTATTCCATTATGTACTTTTAGAAAAACTTTTGGATAGTTTGGTATTGGCAGCCGCCGAACAGCTTGAGTTGTCTGCCATTCATTTAGAGGGCATTTCCAGGGATAAGAGGCTGCGTGGCAATCCGCAGGTTTTACTATTAAATCAAAGCATAAACCTTTTGGAGGAAACCCAACTAAAAATAATGGAAAGCTTAGAAGCTTTGGTGGTAGGGTGCCGGGAAAAACATTTGCAAAATTAACGAAGATAATTTAATTCTTGATAAGATTAGATGATTTGTGCTAAAATAATAACAGAATACATGTCAGGAAGACATAACTTTCAGGGGAAGGTTATGTCTTTTTATTATGGAGGGACTATTTTATGACGCTTGGGGAAAAATTAAATCGGTTGACTGAGCTTCTATTAGCGATGAATAGTATTGCAGTAGCATTTTCAGGCGGCGTGGATAGCACTTTTTTGGCTCGGGCGGCCCAAAGAGTACTGGGAGACCGGGTAATTTTAGTAACCGCTTCGTCGGACAGTTCATCCGAATCGGAGATTGCTGCTGCCAATGAGTTAGCATTATTGATGGGGATTAGTCATGTTTGGCTTGCAACAGCGGAGTTTAGCAATCCGCTGTTTACCGCCAATACTGCTGAACGTTGTTATTATTGCAAACGGGATAGATTTGGTGCACTTATAGCTTGGGCAAAAGAAAACGGTTACGCTTGGGTGGTTGAAGGAAGTAATGTTGATGATACCGCGGATTATCGGCCAGGAATGCGGGCGGTTAAGGAATTGAGTGGGATAAAGAGTCCCTTGCTTGAGGTCGGCTTTACAAAGCAGGAAATAAGAAATTTATCGCAGGAGTGGGGGTTGCCTACCTGGAACAAACCTAGTGCTGCTTGTCTTGTTTCGCGGTTGGCTTATGGAATAAGGATTACTCCTGAAGTCATGCACCAGGTAGATTTAGCTGAATCGCTAATACGGCAGTTTTGCCAAGGTCAAGTTCGCGTTCGCCATCATGGCAGTATTGCCAGGGTGGAGGTTTCGCCAGCCGAATTTCCAAAAATATTTCAGTCCCAAGCGGCAGAAGTTATTGTTAATGGTTTGAAAAAAATAGGTTTTACTTATGTAACAATTGATTTGTTGGGCTATAGTACCGGAAGTATGAATGCCGAGCTATTGTAGAGGTGTAGAAAATGGATGATAGAAATATGATGGCGCTCTTAGAACGGTTTCAAGGCGGCAAGATTTCTATGGAAGAGGTATTAGAACAATTAAAAAAATGGCCGTTCGAGGATTTAAATTATGCAAAAATTGATCACCACCGTGCGCTGCGGCAGGGGTTTCCTGAGGTAGTATTCGCCCAAGGCAAGACGGTTAAGCAAGTTGCTGAAATTATGGAGCATTTGGCGGCATGTAACCGTAATGTGCTGGCAAGCCGTGCAACCTGTGAAATGTTCACGGCAGTGAAAGCACTCGTACCTGACGCAGAATTTCATGAGCTTGCTAGAATGATTGTAGTGCGGCGGGAGGCAAGTGTCGTTGACGAAGCGAGAGTTATTTTAGTGATTACCGCTGGTACCAGCGATATTCCGGTAGCGGAAGAGGCTGCCATTACCGCTGAAGTTATGGGTAATAAGGTTACCCGGGTTTTTGATGTCGGGGTAGCTGGTATTCACCGCTTGTTTGCCCAGCGCCAAATTATTGAAGCAGCCAATGTGATTATTGTTGTTGCCGGAATGGAAGGGGCTTTGGCCAGCGTGGTCGGTGGAATGGTGGACAAGCCGGTGATTGCTGTTCCAACAAGTGTGGGGTATGGAGCGAGTTTCGGCGGAATAGCTGCGCTTCTTGCGATGTTGAATAGTTGTGCTGCAGGGGTTGCGGTTGTTAATATCGATAATGGCTTTGGCGCAGGCCGAATGGCAAGTATAATTAATAGTATGAGGTGATTGCTGTGCAAACGTTATATCTGGATTGTTTTTCCGGGATTAGCGGCAACATGTTCTTGGGGGCAATGCTTGATTTAGGAGTTAGCGAGGAATGGCTTCGGCTGGAACTTGGAAAGTTGCCGCTAAATGGCTATGAATTACATATTAGTAAGGTGATAAAAGCCGGGATTAATGCTATATATGTCGATGTAAAGATTGTAGAGCACCATCACCATCGCTTTTTGGCTGATATCAACAAAATAATTGATGACGCGCCGCTTAGTGCTGTGGTAAAGGATAATAGCAAAAAGGTTTTTCGGCGATTAGCCGAGGCAGAAGCTAAGGTGCATTCTGTGGATATTGACAGTATTCATTTTCATGAGGTGGGGGCTGTTGACGCTATTATTGATATTGTTGGCGCTGCTATTTGTCTTGAGTATCTGGGGATTGAGCGTATTTATGTCTCAAAACTGCAAACTGGAACTGGCTTTGTAAAGTGCAGTCACGGAACTATGCCTGTGCCGGCCCCGGCTACAGCCGAACTGCTCAAAGGCATTCCATATTATACAGGCGATATTGCCCAAGAATTGGTAACGCCTACAGGCGCAGCGCTAATCGCTGCTCTTAGCCAAGGTAATGGTTGTATGCCAACGGGATTTATCAGTCAAAGAATTGGCTATGGCGCAGGGACCTGGGAGCTAGTCATTCCTAATGTTCTTCGGGCGATGATGGGAGAAATGGGCTATGATTCCGCTGACGAAGAACTGTTGGTAGTGGAGGCTAATATTGATGATCTTAATCCGCAAATTTATCCTTATGCAATAGAAAAACTGATGGCTACAGGGGCAATTGATGTCTGGCTGACGCCGATAGTTATGAAGAAGGGGCGACCGGCGGTTACTCTGTCTGTTCTAGTTAGTGCCGTGGTTAAGGATAAAATTGTTTCATTGCTTCTGGCGGAGACTACGACAATTGGTGTTCGCTGTTATTCTGTAGATCGGGTTGTTGCTGACCGAAATTTCGTTGATGTTGAAACGGCATGGGGGACGGTGCGGGCTAAGGTAAGTTCATATCAGGGCCGGGTTTGTAATATTGCCCCAGAATATGAAGATTGCCGTCAACTTGCTGAAGTGACAAGCCAGCCACTGAAAGTTATCTGTCAGGACGCGCTTACTAAGGCCTGGAGTTTATATGGGCAAGATTAATTCTTAACTTAATTTCATATGGGGTTATAGAGATTAGCTTTAGCAGGTATTTAGACAAAATTTGTCTAAATACAACAAACGTGGCAATTGTGGAAGCATACTTCCAACCGTAAAATCCGTATAATATGGATACGATAGAAATAAGGGGTGTTTACTATGAAAGCTGTTGTACTACTTTCCGGCGGGCTTGACTCAACTGTTTGCATGGCGGTAGCTCGCGATGCGGGGTTCGAGCTATGGCCGGTGAGTTTTGACTATAACCAGCGCCATAGCAGAGAACTAGAATCAGCATGTCGAGTTGCTGAGCATTTTGGCGTAAAGCGGCATCTTGTAATAAAAACTAATATGGATTCAATTGGTGGCAGTGCGCTTACCGATCAGTCAATTGCTGTGCCTGAAGGAGAGGTTGCCAGAACGGATATTCCTCCAACTTATGTACCAGCTCGAAACCTGATTTTTTTGAGCTATGCTTTAGGGTATGCTGAAGTAGTTGGTGCTGACAAAATTTTTATTGGGGTTAACTCGCTTGATTATAGCGGTTATCCCGACTGCCGCCCGGAGTTTATTGGCCTTTTTCAGCAATTGGCTAATTATAGTACCAAAGCAGCAGTTCAGGACGGAAGAAGCATTGTTGTTGAAACACCACTTATTAATTTGACTAAGAAAGATATTGTTTTATTAGGTACCAAACTACAAGCACCGCTTTTTTTGACACAGAGTTGCTATGTTGGCGGTGAGAAGGCTTGCGGTAAATGTGATAGCTGCCTTCTGCGGCTGAAGGGTTTTTCCGAGGCTAAACTAATTGATCCTATTGAATATCAGGGCTAATTTTTTGAGGGGCGGTCACCGATTTGCCTGCTCACTGGAGGTAGATATAATGAAAGATGTGCAAAATTTGGCAGACGAACGGGGCATAGCCATTCAAAAAGTAGGGGTGAGCGATGTTCATTTGCCGTTTCTTATAAAAACAAAGGCTGGTGACTTTCAGTCGGTGCTGGCTAATATCAGGCTTGTTGTCGATTTACCGGAAGAGTACAAGGGAACACACATGAGCCGATTTATCGATATTTTGAACGAGTGGCGACAGCAGCCGATTTCTTTTAAAGAAATGGCGTTGATTTTGGGAGACATCATAAAGCGGTTAGCGGCTAAAAGCGCTAATATTGATGTATCTTTTAAGTATTTCATTGAAAAGGAGGCTCCGGTCAGTGGCATGAAAAGTTTGCTTGACTACGATTGCCAGTTTTCCGGCAGCCTGGTTGACGGGGAAGAACTGGACTTTACTTTAGGGGTAACTGTTCCGTTTACTTCAGTCTGCCCGTGTAGTAAAGAAATTTCTGTTTATGGCGCTCATAATCAGCGAGGGCTAATGAGAGTAAAAGTAAAACATCGGCCAGGTAAATTTATTTGGATCGAGGACCTTGTCAGAAAAATGGAAACTCAGGGGAGTGCTCCAGTATATTCGCTTTTAAAGCGCGAAGATGAGAAATATCTTACAGAGACAGCCTACGAGAACCCAAAGTTTGTTGAAGATGTGCTTAGGGATTTGGTTCTGATGCTGCGGGGACTCAAGGGTGTGACTTGGTTTGAAGTCGAGTGCGAGAATTATGAATCGATACATAACCATAGTGCGTATGCCGCTCATGTAGAGTTAATTGAATCATGATAAATTTGGTATGAAAAATATTATGTCCGGAATATAACTTATGATAGTAATCACAAAACGGCGGTAATGAGGTTAGGTACAATGAACTGGAAGGATTTCATCGCTGAGAGCCAAGAACTGAAAGGGTGGCTGCAGGCGCAGGGGTTTAACCATACCGATTTAATCTTGTTGCGAGTAGTTATTTTCATTTTTCGCGGATATTTGGCGCCGGAGGAGATTATCCAAAAGTCGCTTGCTGCTTCTTCGCTGCTTGCAGCTATTGACGGAAAAATTGAGGCCGATTTTAAATGTGATATTCCTGATGCGATATATAATATTGTGGCCAGGTGGCGGTGTGTAGTACCTTGTGACGCCTGGTTTTTAGGCGAAATGTATGAGAAAATGGCGGAGAACCCAAGAGCACAAGGGTTATTTTATACCGCTCCCGAGATTATTGAATATATTTTGGACAATACCGTTGTGCATGCCGATATTGTCAGTAAACCTGCTATAAAGATTCTTGATCCGGCCTGTGGCTGCGGTAATTTTTTACTTAAAGCTTATGACTGCTTATGGGTTAAATACACTGGTAAGCGTGCTGAGTTGATCGCTAAATATCCTGATCAGGATTGGTCAGATGACGGTATTCATCGGCATATTGTTAGCCAAAATTTATGGGGGGCCGACATTGATCGTGTTGCCGCTGAAGTAGCGTCTGCAGCTATATTATTAAAGCGGCCAACTGCGAGTTTATTCCTCAAGCCGAATGTGCTTGTATGTGATAGTTTGCGTTTGGAACAGGATATCGATCGGACTTTTTGGGCGGCAAAATATGATTATGTTATTGGTAATCCACCATATCTTTCTTTTGGCCTACGTGGCGCTAAAAAGATTGATGCTGAATATGCTGTATATTTGAGACAGGCCTTTCCTGCTTCGGCTGAGTATAAGTTGAGTTATTATGTCTTATTTATGGAGCGGGGTATCCGAATGCTTTGCCAGGGAGGAAAGTTGGGATTTATCGTGCCTGACAGCTTTTTGTTGGGTCGCTATTATTCGAAGATCAGACGGTACATTTTAGAAAATACTACTATTGAGAAGATCACTCACATAGTTGCGCCAGTATTTAAGAAGGCATCGGTTGGCAGGTCGGTTATTTGTATTTTGACCAAGGAGAGCGATGTTGACGTAAGGGCAAAGCAAGAGCTAACTGTTCATCAAGTCGAAACAAGGCTAGATTTGAGCAGGGTTAACAAAGGTTGTTGTTATGGGCAGAGTTATTTTATAGGGCTTCCATATAATCGGTTTCGGCTTTTTACTGATTTGACGATTAAAAAGTTGATTGATAAAATAGATGCTAAGAGTAGCTATCTGGGAGAATTTTCTTCCGGCCATAGCGGTATTCGATCTTTGTCAAAACAAATTGATGTTATCGCCACAGCCCCAGAAGGAAAGAACTGGCAGCGTGGGCTTATATCCGGCAGTCAGGTGGAGCGTTATGGACTAATTTATAAAGGCCATTGGATAAATATTGATCCAAGCACTTTATATAAAGGTGGTTGGGATGACGCCGTGGTTAAAGAACGGAAAATATTGGTGAGGCAAACCGGCTTTTCGTTGACGGCCTGTATTGATGATCAGGGATATTATCATTTGAATAATTTACATAGCTTCGTTTTAAAGAGCGACAGTAAAGTTTGTCTAGATTATTTATTATTGCTACTAAATTCACGGTTAATGTCTTTTTATTACCATGCTGTTTCAATGGAATACGGTCGGGCTATGGCCCAGACTGATATTGATACCCTTGAACTTTTGCCTGTGTTGCTTGATGATAATATCAACCAACAAGCTGCGAGTCTGGTAAGTATTATGCAAAATATGGTCAAGCGTCGAATCGCCGGAGAAGAAGGCATAAGTGGCAAGATTATTGCTTTGGATGACCTTTTTAATCAACTTTTTTACCGTGTTTATGGTATCGCGGATGACGAAATTCGACAAATTGAAAGTTACGAAGCTAGGCTTATTGCTGGCCGACGGCGTCATAAGGGGCGTTAATGCGACTTAAGCATGCACTCTTAATGGAGGAAATGGAACCCTGTGAGGAGAAGGTACAAGGGAGCCAAATTATGGCTCCCTTGTACAGTAAGTTTACTTGCGATTATTTTTGCTTGAAGTTTGTGCGCTTTTTCCACTTGCCTGACTTGCGGTATCTTTTTGGGTATCGTAGTCGTTGTTTGCGTCATATTTTGCGGTTAGGGTGCTGTTTGCCATTTCGCTGACGCTGCTTGTGGCTCCACTGGAACTTCCACCAGCGGCGGACGGTGTTTTAGAGGAGTAGTCGTTGTTTGCGTCTTGGGTGGCTGTAAGAGTACCATACTGAGCTTTAGATTGCTGATTTTTTTTATCCAAGAACAAAACCTCCTTAAATACTATGTGAATCCGGTTTTATTTTTAGATGTTAGTGCAAAAGTGATACCTGGAAAATTGCTGCAAAAAATATAAACAACTTGTAGCGGTAATTATATTAATGCAGTTATTTTTATTGCGAGGGCTGACGCTATGAAAAGATTAATTATCAATGCGGATGACTTTGGTCTTCATCCTGCGGTCAACCAGGGAATTATTGAAGGATACCAAGCTGGTTGTGTCACAAGTACGACTATTATGGCATGCGGCAAGGCTTTCGCTGCGGCGGCCGAGCAGGCACTTGGGCAGCCGGGGCTTGGTGTTGGAGTTCATTTAACACTGGTGGGAGAAAAACCAGTAACTGATGCCGGGAATGTTCAATCATTGGTGGATAGTGAAGGGCAGTTTCCGTCAAGTTATCCGCAATTTTTGAGCCGCTTTTTTCAGCGCAAGATAAAGTTAGATGAGGTTTACTGCGAATTAAGATCCCAGGTTGTAAAGGCCGCGGCTAGTGGCCTGGCGTTGACTCACCTGGATAGTCATCAGCATTTGCATGTATTGCCTGGAATTATTGATATTGTGCTTAAAATCGCCAGCGAGTTTTCCATTAAAGCCCTAAGGATTCCAGCCGAGCCATTTTTATTTACTGGTGGATACCCTGTGGCAATAGGCAGGGTGATCGGACGTTCAGGTTTGTCGACACTTGCTGTATTAGCGCGGCGTAAAGCAAAACGCCAGGGGTTAAAGGTGCCTGATTGCTTCTATGGCATGTTGGCCGGAGGTAATTTAGAAGAAAAGTACTTGCTTAATATAGTGGACAGGTTACCAGATGGCGTTAGTGAAATTATGATGCATCCTGGCGGAGACGATGCCGCTATTAGAGAACTTTATGACTGGCGGTTAAGCTGGCAGGCTGAACTAGCAGCCCTGAAAAGTGCTGTGGTGCGTCGTCATCTGGTTGAAAGGGATATTAAATTAATGTCATTTAAGGAGTTGGCGGATGGGTAAATTTTATAAGCGACTGGCAGTGCTTATCCTATTCACGGGCGGCATTTCTGGTGCGGTGATTTACTTGACTCTTGATATTAATACTTTGCATTACTTAACAGCCTTCCAGCCGTGGTCGCTATTTGCAGTTGCGGTGTTACTTGCGTTGGGGATGTATTTTGATGGCACCAGATTGTTGCACTTGGTTCGGATCGCTGGGCAGCGGATAACTTTGCTGCAGGCTGTGCAGGTTATATTCAGTAATTACTTTTTAGCGCTTTTGACACCGGGGGCCACTGGTGGTGCGGTGGCTCAGGTAATGTTCCTAAGACGGGCCGGAGTTCCGATTGGTATCGCTGGTGTGGTGGTATTTATTCGCACGATTATGTCCATATTGTTTTTATTGCTCTGTTTACCACTGATATTTTATTATGATCCCGGTCTTTTGCCTTGGATTCCGGCCGAGGTACTTGTGACCGTGTCACTCCTAATGCTTGGTAGTTGTATTTTTGTTGTTTGGTTTTTACGGTCCGGGATGTCAACCTTGTTTGTAATTAGGTGGACAAAGAGGATAAAGCCTGTGCGCCGACGGAAGATTTTTGCCTTATACCGTGATATTCGCGACGCCGTGTTTATGATGCTGGCAGCTCCTTTAAGCATGTTTAGAGTGTTTGCTGAGTCGGCGGCTAGTTTGCTGTCGCTATATAGTATGGTACCTATTTTATTTATGGGGCTAGGTATACATTTCGACTGGAATATTGTAGTTGGTCGGATGATTTTTATAAATATTCTATTATACTTTGCCCCTACTCCTGGTGGGTCAGGCATCGCCGAGGGAGGCTTTGTTCTTTTGTTCGGCTCTATTCTACCGCCTGGAACGGTTGGAATTTTAGCGGTTGCTTGGCGGATTGCTCAGGAGTATGTTCCGTTTCTCATTGGATTTTACTTTGCAGTAAAAGTATTTGGTCGGGACTTTTTGATGAATGAAGTGAAATAGGGGGCATAATATTGTGAAGGTGTTGGTTACCGGCGGGGCTGGATTTATTGGTTCACATATTTTGGACAAGCTGCTTCGTGAAAATTGCCAGGTCGTTGTTATTGATAATCTGAGTACTGGGCGAAGAGAAAATGTGCCTAGTGCGGCCAAATTGCTGGAAATGGATATTGCTTGCGACGATTTAACCGAACTTTTTAAGACCGAATTATTTGACTATGTTATTCATTTGGCCGCTCAGACCTCGGTTCCGGCATCATTGAATGATCCGGAGCACGACTGTCGGATAAATATTTTGGGATCAGTCAAGGTGCTGGACGCGGCCCGTAAATTTGGCGTGAAACGAGTAGTGTTTTCTTCCAGTGCTGCTGTTTATGGCGATGCGGCTGCAGTTCCTATTAAGGAAGATTCCGTGCTCCGGCCATCTTCTTTTTACGGTCTGAGCAAGTTGACGGTGGAGCAGTATTTACGATTGTATAAGGAACTGTTCGATTTAGACTACGCTATTCTGCGCTACGCTAACGTGTATGGCGAGCGACAGGGAGACAACGGTGAAGGCGGGGTCATTAGTATTTTTGCCCGCCGTATTTTAGCTGGGCAGTCGCTCAGCATTTTCGGAGATGGTGGTCAGACGCGGGATTTTGTTTATGTCAGTGATGTAGCGGATGCTAACTTTCTGGCTCTAACTGCCCATGGCAGTGGTTTGACAGCTAACATCAGTACTGCCACTGAAATAAGTATCAATAATCTGATTGAAGTTATGACTGACATTGCCGAAAAGAAGGTGGAAAAGAGGTACTCAGTCGCCCGCGAAGGTGATATTTACCGTTCGTCTCTTGCTAATGATGTTGCATTGGAGACTTTAGGCTGGCGACCGGAAACTAGATTGTCTTCCGGCCTCTTAAATACGCTACAGGCACATAGAAGTTAGACTGTTGGTTATTATAAAAGGAGGTAAATATGGGACAACGGTTCGGGTTTAGTTTTGTATTGATTGTTTTTATCACTGCTCTAATTTTGTTTTTCAATCTTGGTGGTATTGCGCTTACCGATCCTGATGAGACTGTTTATGCTGAGACTGCCAGGGAAATGATTCAGTTTAATGACTATTTGTCGCCACGTATTTATGGAGAATTTTGGTATGATAAACCGCCAATGTATTATTGGCTGACTGCAGGTTCATTTCATTTGTTTGGCGATGGCGAATTCGCCGCTAGGTTTCCCTCGGCTCTCTTAGGTGTCTTTTGTGTGCTATATGTCTATTTCGCAGGCGCACGACTATTCAATGAACGGGCTGGGTTGGCCGGGGCCTTAACGCTGGCAACAAGTATCGAATTTTTTTATTTGGGCAAAGGTGCAGTCACTGATATGACCTTGAACTTGTTTTTGACTGTGGCACTGTTAGCCTTCATTGAAAGAAAATATTATTTGCTGTATGTTTTTGCTGCTTTGGCTACCGTTACAAAAGGGCCGATTGGACTAGTATTTCCAGGGGTAATAATCTTTTTGTATCTGGCTATGACACGCAATTTTTCAAGCCTTTTAAAGATGAAGTTGCCGATAGGAATTATTATTTATGCAGTAATAGCTGTTCCATGGTATGCATTGATGTATCAGCATCATGGCACTGTATTCATTGATACCTTTTTGGGATTTCATAATTTAACCAGGTTTACAACGCCGGAGCATCCAGAAACGTCAGCTTGGTTTTTCTTTGTTCCGATTTTATTAGTAGGCTTTGTGCCTTGGACATCGGTTATGATTCAGGCAATTTGGCGAGCCTTGACTGAAGGAAATCAATATAGGCGGCCGCTTGCGTTTTTAATGATCTGGGCGGCGTTTGTGTTTATCTTTTTTTCTGTTTCACAAACAAAACTTGTTTCATATATCCTGCCAATGTTTCCACCCTTGGCAATGATTGTTGGTTGGTATCTTGATCGCATATGGGATTTAAAGCGCGGTTCGCGGCCATTTACCTGGCCGGTGCTTTTAACGGTATTTGGTGCGCTGTTATCGTTTGCGCTGGTTTCGTTGGCGAAAAGCATGCCTGACGTAATGCAGGGCGCTGTAGCGGCGGCACTGGTTTTCACGGTTATGATCATTGGTGTTTGGCATGCGATTTTCCGCTGGAATATAGGCCGGGCTTTTTGGATTCAAGTGCTGGGAATGGCTGTATTTTCTATTATATTAATAACGCTATTGCTGCCACAAGCATCTCCGATGCTTCAGTCCAGAGAGGTTGCTAAGGAGTTTGTCAGTCAGTATGATGGTAATTCGCCGGTTTATGTTGAAAAGCAATTACATCCTGGTTTTGCTTATTACTCCGGTTGTTATGGTACAGAAATTAAGGTTGGTGAGTTAAAAACGGTAATAGATGCAAATAAGCGGGCTTATTTTGCTGTACGGCACTCGGAATACAAGCTTCTTAATGAAGCTGATAAGCAAAAGGTAACAACTCTGGCAGAATTTGGTGATAAGATGTTGCTACTCAAGCCGTAGACAGGGGAGCTGACATAATAGATGCGTGTGCTGCTGGTTTTTTTAGTGGCTTTGACCGTATTTTTGCCATTTAATGCCTATCTTACGATAACCGATCCGGTAGAAGCCAATTATGCATTGACTGCGAAGGAAATGCTCGCAAATGGCGATTGGCTGTCGCCGCGCATTTATGGCCAGTTCTGGTATGATAAGCCAGCAATGTTTTACTGGCTTATCATGTTAGGTTATAAAGCTTTTGGTGTGAATGAGTTCGCGGCACGGTTTCCTTCGGCTTTATTCAGCGCTGCCAGTGTTAGTTTTATCTATTGGTTTGGCCGACGGATTTTTGGTAGTAGCCGGGCGGGTATTTTTGCGGCGGTAGCGTTGGCCACTTCATTGCAGTATTGGGTGATGGCCAGAATGGTCATTACTGACGCGGTTTTGTTTTTTTATTTCAGTGTGGCGTTGGCTGCGCTGTATCTTGGTCTTAATGGTCAGAGCAAGAAGTGGTATATAGTGGCATATGCCTGTGCCGGGTTGGCGGTTTTGACTAAAGGACCAATGGGCATAGTTCTTCCGGCGCTTATTGTGTTTGTGTATATAATAGTGGAGCAGCGGTGGGAACTTTTTGGCAAGCTGTATATTATACCGGGGATGATGATTTTTTCATTGGTAGCTCTTCCTTGGTTTGTGGCAATGTACAAGGTACACGGGCAGCCGTTTATCGATACTTTTTTTGGGTTGCATAATTATTTGAGGGCTACAGTGTCGGAACATCCTAAGGATAATGTGTTTTATTATTATTTAGTGCTTTTTCCTGTTAGCCTGCTTCCATGGACCGGCGTTTTTTTTCATAGTCTGATCGGGAAAAAACCTAAGGATTTTAATTTTTTGGTGGTTTGGCTGGGGGTAATTATCGGTTTTTTTACTTTGATGGCAACCAAGTACCCAACATACGTATTTCCAGCAAGTTTTCCAGCTGCGCTTATTATTGGTTGGAAAATAGATCAAATGTTGGTTAAGCGACATTTGGCCTGGTGGTGGCTGACAATTCCAGCTCTGCTGTTTGTGGTTGCTTTTGGCGTTGGCGTAGAGGTTTTGCCAGGAATAGGCTGGGGCGGAGTTACTGTTGTTAGTGTAATTGCTGCCATGGTAATTATGTGGATGCAACTTTATAATAAGAGTTATCTTCTTCCTTGGTCAGTGGCAGTGGTAGCGGTGGCACTTTCACTGGTGACTATTAGCAGCGAGTTTATTCCTTTGGCTAAAACCCATTCAGCGAAAAACTTGGTACAATACCTTCCAAGTGAGGGAGCGATAATAGCTGCTTATGGCGATTATTCTGCTTCAGCGGTATTTTATAGTGGTTACTCTATACCAAGGCTGGTAGAAAGTGAAGAGCAGCTTGCGTCCAAGGGAGTGTGGGCAGGTAAATATACTATGCCCAGCGAGACGACGAAGTCATTTGCGGTGCGAACGGCTAATGTTTCAGATACATATATTTTGGTCAGTGGGCTTGATAAAACGCCGCTTGAAGGATTTAGCCAAGTGGCGATGTTTGAGAAGATGAAGCTGTATAAACGTAATGTAAGAGAGAAATAAGGCTGCTAATAATAAACAAGGGTTTAATAATCCAGCAGAGGGTCAATACTATTCCTATAGTACTCTGTTGGAGGTGAAAGTCTTGGATCTGGTGCGGCTGGTTAGCGGTCCAGTAATTATTGGTTTTATTTTTGGCCTTATGTTTAATCCGTTATTGGGCGGTTTAGGTTTAATGGTTTGGCTAGTATTTATTTGTTATTTGATGAAGCGGTTGGATAATGGCACTGAACAATAAGGTAGACTTTTGTTGTTATTAGGCCGCAAGGCCGTTAGCGCGCGTGCGGTTACGCGCGCTTTTTTCGTAATGGTTTTTTTATACATGTGAGCAGGAATATGTATGATAATGGCAGAATATATAGAAGCAAAATATATGTAGCTTTCGTTTGTTGTGTAGTTTATGTTGGTAAACCAGAGACCTGCCGGTTTCGACACACGCCGTTATGACCTATGGAAGATAGGCAGGTGGGTAGTAAATAACCGATAGTTTTCTATAATGTTATTTATAATCCCATTATTTAACCCCCCTGCCTGGATACAGGGGGGATTAATATTTGTCGCAGAATATTTTGCGATCAGGAATAACAACAGGAAGTTGTGCCGCTGCGGCGGCTAAAGCAGCGGTTTTAGCTTGGTTAGGTACGCCTTCGACGACGGTAGAAGTTACGACTCCACAGGGCCAATCAATCTGCATACCGGTTGCTTCGTCTATGGCTAATGCTCATGGAGGGATGGCATCGATTGTAAAGGATGCCGGCGATGATCCGGATATCACTAACGGAGTTACAATAACCGCAGTGGTAACGATTGGTGATGTTCCAGGAATTATTATAAATGCGGGGGCCGGGGTAGGGCGGGTAACAAAGCCTGGTCTGACCATACCGGTTGGTGAACCGGCGATTAATCCCGGGCCGCGCAGGATGATTATTTTGGCGATGGAGGAAGTTTTGCCGCCAGGAAAAGGCGTGGCGGTTACGATAAGTATTCCCGAGGGGGACAAGCTGGCTGAGCATACTCTTAACCCCGTGCTAGGCATTATTGGAGGACTGTCGATTCTTGGTACTACAGGCATAGTAGAGCCTATGTCTGAGGAGGCTTATAAGTCCTCACTTGTGCCTCAAATCAGTGTGGTGCAGGCGCTTGGGTTTGATAAAATAGTATTTGTGCCAGGAAAAATTGGTCAGAATATAGCGGTGAATAGGTTTGGACTTCCTGCTGAGTTAACGGTGCAAACAAGCAACTTTGTCGGATATATGTTGGAAAATGCTGTTAGATGCGGTATTCGTGAGGTGTTGCTCTTTGGACATATCGGGAAAATTGTAAAAGTGGCAGCAGGGATCTTTCATACTCATAACCGCGTTGCTGACGCTAGGATGGAAACTCTGGCTGCGTATGCGGCGGCTCATGGGGCACAACCGCAAACTGTGCGTGACATTTTGGCCTGTGTAACTACTGAAGCGGCTATGCCGATTGTTGAAGAGAACGGTCTAATGGAAATATACCAAGCTTTAGCCGGACGAGCCAGCGAGCGTGCCAAACGTTATGTTTTTGGCGAGCTTAGCATTGGAACGGCAATAGTGACAATGGATGGTAAACTGCTTGGAATGGATGACGGAGCCCGGGAAATAGGAGGCAAGATGGGATGGTCTATAAAATAACTGTGGTCGGGATTGGACCAGGTTCGCCAGATTATTTAACGCCAGTGGCAAAAAGGGCGATAGACGGAGCCCGAGTGCTGGTAGGAAGCGCCCGGGCACTGCCAGTTTTTAAACCGGCTGAATGTGAAACCAAGATAATTGATAAAGATCTTGCCGGGGTGATCACGTTTATTTCCTCGAAATTGGCTGAAAGTGATGTTGTGGTGATGGTGTCCGGCGACCCTGGATTTTATAGTTTGCTGGCAGCTTTAAAAGAGCAGTTTCCTTCAGATATAATTAAAGTGATTCCAGGCATCAGTTCGATGCAGCTGGCTTTTGCCAGATTGGGTTTTAACTGGCAGGATGCGGAGATTTTCAGCTTACATGGGCGTGATCCGGGTGAGACTGATCTAGCCTACCGCCCACAGCGGAAAATTGCTTTCTTAACTGACGGTCAGTATTATCCGGGCCGGATTGCGCAGCGGTTGCAGGCAAACGGCTGGCCGAAAACAACCGATATTTGGCTGTGCAGTGATTTGTCCTATGAAAATGAACAAATATTACAATTAAATTTGAGTGAGGCAGCCGGACTATCAGGGTTTGAATATTGCGTGATGGTGGTGGTGGGATGAACCCAGAGTATCCCGGGATACCGGATGATGCTTTTATTCGTGGCGATGTCCCGATGACCAAAGCGGAAGTACGGGTACTGGCGTTGACAAAAGCACGCATAAAAGAAAGGGATATTGTGGTGGACGTGGGAGCTGGCACAGGTTCAATAAGTATCGAAGCAGCGCTTTTGGCTTCGCAAGGCAAAGTTTTCGCCATTGAAAAAGAAACGGCAGGAATTGAACTGATAAAGGCCAATGCTGCACGGTTTTTGACCACGAATGTTGAAACTATCCACGGGAGTGCGCTAGAGAAACTTGGCAATCTGCCTATGGCTGACGTTATTTTTGTTGGCGGCAGTGGCGGACACATTAGGAAAATCCTTGAGGCAGCCAACCAAATTCTAAAGCCGGACGGCCGTCTGGTGGTTATGGCAGTGACGGTGGAAACGTTGCAGGAAGCGCTTGATGTTATGCAGTCGCTGGACGGTTATCAGGTAGACGCAGCCGGTATACAGATTACCAGGTTGCGCCGAGTGGGGTCCAAGAATATGTTTCAGGCGCTAAATCCAGTATATATTGTTGCTTGTACCAGGAGAGAAAGTAGTGACCGGGAAGTTTCACATATTTAACGGGAGGGTCTCTAGTGCAAGTTTATTTTATTGGTGCCGGGCCGGGTGATCCGGAACTTATTACTGTCAAAGGAGCACGGCTGGTTAAAGAAGCTGACATGATAATTTATACAGGGTCATTAGTAAATCCGGCTGTGCTTAATAAAGTTAAACCGGATGCGGCTGTTTATAACAGTGCTTCAATGACGCTGGATGAAGTGGTTGCCATGATAGTATCAGCTGTAGAGGCCGGAAAAATGGTGGTACGGCTGCATACTGGAGATCCCAGTATTTATGGAGCGATCAAGGAGCAGATGGATGCTCTGGATGCACATGGAATTATTTATGAGGTAGTGCCGGGTGTTAGTTCGTTTTTGGCAACGGCGGCGGCTTTAAAGTGCGAGTATACGTTGCCTGAGGTCACTCAGTCGGTAATTATAACCAGGCTGGAAGGCCGGACGCCGGTGCCGGAGCAGGAAAGGCTGGCTGCATTGGCATCTCACGGTTGTACTATGTGTATTTTTCTTAGCGTACATATGCTTGACGGTGTGATTTCAGAGTTACTGCGCGGCGGTTATAGTGAGGATACTCCGATTGCCGTTGTAGAGAAGGCTTCATGGCCAGAGGAAAAGATTGTGCGTGGTACGTTGGCAACAATTGCTGATAAATTGAAAAATTCGGGGGTGGATCGGACGGCAATGATTGTAGTAGGAAGGTGCTTGGGCAGCAATTATGCTTTGTCCAGGCTATACCATCCCGAGTTTAAGCATATGTACAGGAGGTAGCAGATGAAACTGGCAATTATTTCGGTAACTAAAAATGGAGCGGTTTTAGCTGATAAGTTGGCAAAAAATATGGGCATGCCTGTTGATGTATACGCCAGAATGGGGCGGGAGGCCGGAGCTACTGTGCTGCGCTACGATAGTCTGAGCAGGCTGATTGCCGATATTTATCTCCGTTATGACGGGTTGGTATTTATTATGGCAGCTGGTATAGTGGTACGGGTACTGGCGCCACATGTCCGTGATAAACGCTTTGATCCGGCGGTGGTTGTGCTAGACGAGGCAGGAGAACATGTGATTAGTCTTTTATCCGGCCATATTGGAGGGGCAAATGAGTTGGCAAAGATGATCGCTGAAATCATTGATGCCCGTCCGGTTATTACTACCGCTACTGATGTTATGAATAAACCTGCGGCAGATCTTCTGGCGGTACGGATGGGGCTGGAAATAGAACCTTTTGATAAAATGAAGGCCATAAATGCTGCTATTGCTAACGGTGAACGGGTGGCGTTTGCCATTGACCGGGATTTGGTAAAGCGCGACCACTATGTTCGGCTGGCTGGGGAACTGGGAGTTGAGCGGGTGGTTGATTTGGAAGAACTTGCTGATAGTGACAGTTATGATGCTGCGGTGCTTATAACTGACAAAGAGTACAGTCTGGAAAAACCACATGTGTTTTTGCGGCCTGCTACTTTGGCTGTTGGTATTGGTTGCCGCCTGGAAACGGACAGCGAACAGATTGACAGCGCACTGGAGCATGCGTGCAAAAGGATAGGTCGCAGCAAACGAAGTATTGCAATTATTGGTACCGCCAGGGCTAAGAAAGATGAGGTTGGCCTGTTAGCGGTGGTGCAACAATTGGGTGTACCGCTAGAAATATTTTCAAACGAAGATTTGGAAGCCTGTATTGAAAATTACCAGCTTGACACATCGATGTTTGTCAAAGCGCAGATTGGGGTGGGAAATGTATGCGAACCGGCAGCTCTACTAGGGGGGCAGACGGACAAACTTCTGCTGCCCAAGACAATTTATGGAAAAACGACGGTGGCCATTGCCGAGGTAAAATTTCGGTAGTTGGGCTTGGGCCTGGCAGTCAGGCGGATATGAGCCACCGGGCCTATGACGCTATTAGTGGCGCCAAGGTAATTGTTGGCTATGATACTTATTTGAAATTGATTGAGGATATGCTTGCCGGAAAAGAAGTAATCGGTACCGGAATGACGCAGGAGATTGACCGGTGTCAGGCGGCGGTGGAAGAGGCTTTAGCCGGAAAAACCGTTGCTGTTGTATCAAGTGGCGATCCGGGAATCTACGGCATGGCCGGACTGGTGCTGGAGCTTGTAAATAAATATCCGTTAGCGGTACAGCCAGAGGTTGTTATTGTGCCTGGGATTAGCGCCATAGGGGCGGCGGCAGCTATTTTGGGAGCGCCGCTGATGCACGATTTTGCGGTGATAAGTTTAAGTGATCTGCTTACTCCGTGGGATGTTATTGAAAAACGGATTGAAATGGCGGCAGCAGGTGATTTTGTTGTTGCGCTGTATAATCCCAAAAGTACTAGACGGGTGATTCAGATTGAGAAGGTAAGGGAAATAATGCTCCGCTATCGCTCAGACAGTACTCCGGTGGGGATAGTCCGTCATGCTGCCCGTCCTAAGCAAAGTATGAAGCTTGCTGAACTTGCTAGTTTTACCAGTGAACATATAGACATGTTTTCTTTGGTGGTTATCGGCAATAGTCAGACCTATGTTAGTGGTGACCGTATGATAACGCCCCGGGGTTATGTTATATGATACTGGTGTTAGCAGGTACAAAGGACGGTAGGGAAATTGCGGCGCAAATTGAGAACGCTGGCTATTCGGTGCTGGTTTCAGTTGTCAGTGAATATGGCCGTAGTTTGGTCGAGGAGCAAGGCCTTGTGGCAAGTGCCAGTTCGTTGGATGCTACCGGACTAGCTGGGCTTATTCGTGAGCGGGGGATTAAAGTGGTGATTGACGCCACCCATCCTTATGCTTCGGCAGTGTCTAGTAACGCTATAGAGGCTTCTAAATTTGCTGGGACGAAATATCTTCGCTATGAAAGAATGCCAGCCACACTTCCCGCGTATGGAAGGCTGCATACGGCAAAGGATGCGGCTGAGGCAGCTGTACTTGCAGCCGACTTAGGCAAGGTAATATTTTTAACTACCGGTAGCCGGGCGCTCAAGATATTTAAGACTGAACCGCGCTTAGCAGGTCATCGCCTAGTTGCAAGAGTTTTGCCTGAGCCGGCGGTGCTAGATGAGTGTTTAGCAATTGGATTTTTACCGCGGGATATCGTTGCGGTCCAGGGACCGTTTTCCCGAGAACTTAATATCGCGTTATTTAAAGAGTATGGCAGTGACGTTGTGGTAACCAAAAATAGCGGCCTTGTGGGCGGCAGTGATGAAAAGTTCAATGCTGCGGTTGAATTGGGGCTGCATCTAGTGGTAATTGATCGCCCAGAAATCGATTATCCGACTATAGTTAACTCCGGTGAGGCTGTAATTAGTTTTATTAAGGAGATTTTGGAGTGAAGGTCGGGTACGATTTGATGGAGAGATGAGTGAGGTATGGAGGTTAAAACGTGAATTTTATTACCGATCCCAGAAGTATTGAAGCAAGAAGTATGGAGATTATTGCGCCTTATCTTAGGGATTTAAAACTGGGTCAAGAGGAAGTAAAAGTATTTTCGCGGATTATCCATGCCTCCGGTGACCCGGATTACGCTAATTGCATACGCCTTCATCCGGAAGCTATTGCGGCTGCTGAACAGGCACTGAAGCGTGGTTGTGATATATATTGTGATGTGGAGATGGTACGGACAGGCATCAATCGGCGTACTTTGGCAGAGTTTGGCGGTCAAACCCATTGTCTGATTAGGGATGCCGCTATTGCTCAAGCGGCTAAAAGCGAGGGGATAACTCGTTCTATGGCAGCGATGCGGGCATTCGGAGCTAAAATGAATGGGGCAATTGTTGCTATTGGCAACGCGCCAACGGCGCTGTTTGAGGTACTAAGGTTAATGAGAGAAACTTCCCTCAGGCCCAGTATGATTGTCGGCGTGCCGGTTGGGTTTGTTGGTGCTGCCGAGTCAAAGGAGCTTTTAATGACCGAGTCGCCGGTGCCATTTATTACTGTTGTTGGTAGTAAAGGCGGTAGCCCGATTGCCGCGGCAGCAGTTAATGCGCTGCTGTATATGCGGCAGTGAGGGTTAGAAAGGCTGAGGGTAATGAATAAGCACGAAATACCGCGGCTGGTTATTGCCGGGACCGGCAGCGGAGTGGGGAAAACTACAATTGTTGCCGGGTTGCTTGCGGTTTTGAAGCAGCGTGGCCTTGCTGTTCAGTCGTACAAAGTTGGACCGGACTATATCGATCCCGGCTATCATCGTTTAGCTAGCGGCAAACCAGCACACAATCTTGATACTTGGCTGGTATCGGCGGAAAACCTAGTTGAGCTTTTCGCTACTACGGCCAAGGGGTGTGATGTGGCTATTATTGAAGGGGTTATGGGGTTGTATGACGGCGGTCGTGGCGGTATCAGCAGTACGGCGGCTATTGCAAAACAGCTGGCGGCGCCTGTTATTTTAGTGCTTGACGCCAAGGCGGCAGGGGAGAGCATTGCCGCTACAGCGCTGGGGTTTAAGGCGTATGATACGGAGGTTAACTTAGCAGGCGTGATTGTTAACCGTCTGGGGTCGTCTTCACATAAAGCTATGGTTGGCGAAGCTCTGGAGCGACTTTCTATAACGGTCTTTGGCCAACTATTGCGTACTGAGGCTTTGATGATCAAGGAACGGCATTTAGGGTTAACACCGGTAACTGAGAGTGATGCTGCTCAGGCCCTTGGGGCTATGGCTTGGCAAGTTTCCCGCGATGTGGCTGTTGATAAGCTGCTGGAGGCGGCGCGCTCCGCGCCGCCTTTACCTATTTCAAAGAAAATTGCGTCACCTAAAGAAAAGAGTGTGCGGATCGGTGTAGCCCAGGATGAGGCATTCTCCTTCTATTATCCAGAAAGTTTAGCGGTTCTGGAAACGCTGGGGGCGGAGCTTGTACCATTTAGTCCACTTGGCGACAAGGCGCTACCAGTTGTGGATGGATTGATTTTCGGCGGCGGATTTCCGGAGATGTTTCTGCCTGATTTATCGGCCAATATGGTGATAAAGGCGGCGATTGGCAGAGCCGCTCAGCGCGCTATGCCAATCTATGCGGAATGCGGCGGTCTGATGTATCTGGCGCGGCAAATCGAGAGTTTTGACGGGCAGAGTTTTGAGATGGTCGGGTTAGTGCCGGCGGTATGTCGGATGCAGTCGCGATTACAGACGGTGGGATATGTTGAGGCAACTGCCCTTAAGGATAATATTTTTTGTCAGAGAGGGGAAAGTCTGCGCGGTCATGAATTTCACTTTTCCAGTATGACTGTTGATGCTGATGCTGATTTTAATTGGGCGTTTGAGTTTCGCAAGCTAAGAACCGGAGCGGTTTATCCCGGCGGTTATGCCGCTGGGAGCGTACTGGCGTCTTATTTGCACCTGCATTTTTCTGGAAATCAGGCGGCGGCAGCGCGGTTTATTGCAAAATGTAAGGAATTTCAGAGGCAGCGGGAGATGATACCATGAAGGGAAAGATAGTTTTGGTGACCGGTGGCGCGCGAAGCGGTAAAAGTTCTTTTGCTGAACGCTATGTCACTGGTTTGGGAACTAAAGTAGCGTATATCGCTACTGCTCAGGTACTGGACGATGAAATGGCGCAGCGTGTTTCGTTGCACCGGGAGCGGCGTCCGGATGACTGGCTTACATATGAGGCACCGGTTGACGTAAGTGACGCGCTTGTACAGGCGATGGATAATGCAGAAGCAGTAATGGTAGACTGTCTGACGCTGTATGTCAGCAATCTTCTATTAGGGCCTGGTGCTCCTGATTCATTAGAGGAGCGAGCGGCAGTTGTTCAATATAAGGTTGCCGATTTGTTGAAGTGCGCTAAGGCTGGCAAAGCAACGGTGGTTTTTGTAACTAATGAAGTTGGGCAAGGGATAGTTCCTGATAATGCCTTGGCCCGGGAGTACCGGGATGTGGCTGGCTTGGTAAACCAGGCGGTAGCTGCTGTGGCTGACGAGGTGTACCTTGTTGTATGCGGTGTGGCAGTGGAACTGAAGAAGAATGCTATAGTTCTAAATTAAGGGGTGTAGTATGGCGAGAACAATTATGTTACAGGGGACGAGCTCCCATGTAGGAAAAAGTATCCTTACTACAGCGTTGTGCCGAATTTTTCTTCAGGATGGCTATAAGGTGGTGCCATTTAAAGCGCAAAATATGGCCCTGAATTCTTATGTCACAAAGACCGGGGGCGAGATGGGCAGGGCTCAGGTTGCTCAAGCTGAGGCTGCCGGACTGGAACCGGTGGTGGAAATGAATCCGGTACTTTTAAAACCAACAGGAAACGCTTCGTCGCAGGTGGTGGTGCTGGGGCGTCCGGTTGGGAATATGTCTGCCAGCCAGTACCATGAAGGCTACAGCAAAAAAATGCTTGGGATTATTGAGAGCAGTCTGCGAAAACTTGAGGCTGAGTTTGAGGTTGTGGTTATCGAGGGGGCTGGAAGTCCGGCGGAAGTCAATCTCAAGGCCAATGATATTGTTAATATGCGAATTGCAAAAATGGCTAACGCACCGGTGTTGTTAATTGCTGATATTGATCGCGGCGGAGCGTTGGCGGCAGTGGTTGGTACGCTGGAATTATTAGAGTCTGATGAACGTGAACTGGTAAAAGGTATTATTATTAATAAATTTCGCGGTGATATTAAACTGTTAAACCCGGCACTTGAATTTTTGGCTACTAAAACTGGTAAGCCAGTGGTAGGGGTTGTTCCCCATATAAGCCAGATGGGGATAGATAATGAGGACTCGGTTTCGCTTGACGAAAAAGCAGTAGATAGTGGTGGCGAAATTGAAATTGCGGTGCTTAGAACACCGCGGATTTCTAATTTTACTGATTTTGATGTTCTAGCAGCTGAAAGCGGTGTTGTTGTAAGGTATGTATGTCAGGGAGAACGACTGGGGAAGCCTGATATGGTTATTTTACCTGGCAGCAAGAATACGACCGAAGATTTACTGTACATAAAAGCGGTGGGTTATGACCGAGATATCTATCGGTTGGTGGAAAGCGGTATACCGGTGGTTGGGATTTGCGGAGGGTTCCAGATGCTGGGACGCGAAATTCGCGATCCGGAGCATACTGAATCTGAGTGTTATCAGGTGGCTGGTCTGGGGCTTTTTGATACGGTGACAGTATTTGCTAAGGATAAGGTTACTCATCAGGTAACCGCAGCATGTCAGAACCATACTTTTTTGGGAATTGGTTATACTGGCGCTAATTTAACCGGCTATGAGATTCATATGGGAAGAACTGAGATTCCGGCTAATGCTAAACCAGCCTTTACCATTACCAGCCGTTCGGATCAGATGAGTGGTGATTACGACGGGGTTGTTAGAGCGGATGGTTTGGTTATGGGGACATATATTCATGGCATTTTTGATAATGATGATTTTCGCCAGGCAATTATAAATGCTTTGCGGAAACGAAAAGGCCTGGAGCCACTTCCACATGGAAGTAATACTATTCGGCGCAAAGAGGCCAGTTATGATCGACTGGCTGATACTGTCCGGCGCAGTCTGAATATGGAATTAATTTATGATATAATGGGTGTGAAATGACGGATTTCGCAAAGTTTACTCCGGTGTTTGCGATGGTGGTGGACAGCTTTATCGGTGACCCACGGGTGAGCTGGCATCCGGTTGTATTAATCGGTAAATTAATAACTTGGTTGGAAGGGCTATTTTTACGGTTTCGTCTGAGCCCCGGATTAAAGAGGTTAGCCGGATTTGCGCTGGTGCTATTGGTATTGGCGGTGACATATGGTGTTAGCTGGGGTATTATGTGGGGGCTGGCATTTGTTCATCCATTTTTAGCCTGGAGTGTTGGCGCGGTACTGTTGGCCTTTACTATATCACCGCGCAGCCTGGCGGAGTCTGCGCGCGAGATTAAGGAGTGCCTGGATGCCGGAGATATTGTAACCGCAAGATTTAAGGTTGGCTGGGTTGTTGGTCGCGATACCGCGCAAATGGATGCTATTGAAGTGACTAGAGCCACGGTGGAAACGGTGGCGGAAAATGTTGTTGATGGTGTTATCGCGCCCTTGTTTTATGCTTTTATCGGCGGGGTGCCGCTGGCATATCTTTATCGGGCTGTGAATACACTGGATTCGATGGTCGGTTACAGAAATGATAAATATATAGATTTCGGAATGGTGGCCGCCAGAGTTGATGATTGTTTTAATTATATTCCAGCCCGGATTACCGGTTTATTAATGGTTATAGCGGCACTTTTGGCTGGCTATGATGCCAAGGGGGCAATACGGACTGTTTGGCGGGATGCTGCAAAGCATCCCAGCCCTAACAGTGGTATTGCCGAAGCGGCTGTGGCTGGCGCGCTAGGTATTCGGCTGGGAGGTCAGAACTATTACGGCGGTGTTATGTCGTTCCGAGCCTATATGGGTGAACCGTGCAAAACGTTGAAACCGTCTGATATTGCGAAAACTATTAGGATAATGTATGTTGTCACTGCAGAGTTTATTGTGGTGGCTACCGCACTGGTCTTTGGCGGAGCCGGATTTTTTTGACGGAGGATGGTGCACCGCGCGCCGAATGAGGATGAAAAGCTTTGTTACTGCTTTGCAATTTTTAACCCGTATTAATTTTTACCATCAAAATGTGGTTTCGGCTGAAGAGTTTGGGCAGAGTGTGAAGTTTTTTCCACTGGTGGGAGCAGTTATCGGTCTGGTGCTGGCTGGTTTCGGTTATTTGGCGTTAGGCTATTTTCCTATTCATGTGTTGGCGGCAAGTCTTGTTGTTCTTGAACTTGTCCTGACCGGCGGAATTCATAGCGATGGTCTTATGGATACGATGGATGGCGTGTTTTCCGGGCGACCGCGGGAGCGAATGCTGGAGATTATGAAGGACAGCCGGGTGGGAGCTAATGCTGTTATGGGATTTGGCGCATTATTACTGCTGAAATGGTCGCTTATTTTGGATTTATTATCCACCGGGGTGATTGCTGCTGCATTATTCTTAATGCCGGTGTTTGGTCGCTTGGCGATGGTTATTGCTGTTACGACATTTTCTTACGCTAGGCCTGAGGGGATTGGCAAGGCTTTCGCACAATTTGCCGGTCGGCCAGCGTTATATTTTGCGTTTGCTACGGCGGTGATAATTGCTTTACCGCTGGGGAAAGTCGCTTGGATAAGTTTGACAGCTTCAGTAATTTTTGCGGTGTTGCTTGGCCGGTGTTTTTGTAAGTGGCTAGGTGGTCTTACCGGCGATGTTTACGGAGCTATCAATGAGTTGACTGAACTTTTGGTGCTGATAGTATTTTTAAGCAGGGAATGGGTGCTGCTGTGGTTAAGATGAATGCGGGTCATGATTATGAGGGAGACGGAGAGTCCGATGTTTTTGTTCAGGCCCCGGGATCATGCGGCGAACTGGTGCAGGGAACTATCGACGGCAATAATTTTTTAATAACCTGCCCTGTTGATATGTATACCAGAGTAACTGTATGTCTTGGAGGTAAGCGTCTGGCTGCCGGAGAGAAGACAGTGGAGGCGGTAAAAAGAACGTTGGATTATCTGGGGATTGGCAGCATGCCATTTTCGGTAACTGTGGAATCTGATTTGCTTCAGGGCAAAGGGATGGCATCCAGCAGCGCCGATATCAGTGCTGCCTGCCAGGCCGCGGCTTTGGCGGTTGGTAAAACGCTGACTGAAGACGAGATTGCGGATATTGCACTCAGTATTGAACCAACCGATGGCGTTTTTTATCCGGGAATTGTTATGTTTGACCATGTAAGCGGCAGTATTCGCCGCTATCTGGGGATTCCGCCAGCAATCGCGATTGCCATATTTGACTTTGGCGGCGAGGTTGACACATTGCAATTTAACGGTCGCAGCGATCTTGCTGTACTAAATAAGGCCAAGGAACCTTTGGTTCTCCAGGCGGTGGAGTTAGTAAGGCTGGGACTGCTAAAGGGTGATGCGGCTTTAATTGGTAAGGGCGCTACTTTAAGTGCTTTGGCTAATCAATATATTTTACCCAAGAAATGTTTGCCGAAAATTATTGAGATAGTAAGAGAGTATGGGGCTGTTGGTGTCAACACCGCCCACAGCGGAACGGTAGTTGGTGTACTTTTTGCTGATTTGGACTATGGGCGTATTGAGGCAGGCATCAAGGCAATTAAGAAGGCCTGCCCGGAAATTGAATATCTGCGGACGGTGCAAATGGTCGGAGGCGGGCTGATAATAGAAGGAGACTATGGGTATGAGCGCTATGGATAAGTTTGAGCATGGCGGAAAATTGTATGCGGCAGCGTGGCGTGAGGGTGGGACAGTTCAAGAATTGCTGGATTTTAGCGTTAATATAAACCCTTTTGGTTTGCCTGAAAGTGTTAGGCAGGCTGTTAAAGAAGCTTTAGAGCATATCGTAAATTATCCTGATGCTACGGCAACTCTTTTGAAAGCGGCGTTAGCTAAGCGATACAGTTTGGAGCGGGATATGTTCAGCGTGGGAAATGGCGCGGCTGAATTAATGTATGTGCTCTGTCACAGAATGCGCCCTAAACGGGTCTTGATTCCAGCTCCTACTTTTAGCGAATATGAGCGTGCGGCCCGCTCAAGCGGGGCAGCGATAAAATATGTTTCTTTAAACGCGATAGATGGTTTTGCACTGAACACGGGAGAAATTATAAATCAGCTTTCCCAGGTAGACCTGGTATTTTTATGTAATCCCAATAATCCTACCGGGAGGATCGAGGAACGGGAAAAGTTAGCGGCTATTATCGCTGCTGCTCATAAAAGTGATACTTATGTGGTGATCGATGAATCGTTTATTGACTTTGTGACTGATAATGATTTATTTACCTGTAAACCGCTGGTTGCTAAATACCCGAAGCTAATTATTTTGCAATCAATGACAAAAACTTACGCCATTCCCGGCCTCAGGCTGGGATTTGCTATTGCCGATAATGCTATTATCCAGTTGTTGGACAGTGGCAAGGACCCCTGGAACGTCAATTCGCTGGCTCAGGCCGCGGGGGTTGCAGCGCTTGATGATGCTGAATATCTGAAAAGAAGTGTGGAGGCAGTAACTTTAGCGCGGCAGACAATGATTGCTGAATTACGGAGAGTGCCTGGGTTTACTCCTTATCCTGGGGCCGCTAATTATTTGCTTGTTAACATTGCCGGAAGCGGTTTTAATGCGCCGAGGCTGGGACAAGCTCTTTGGAAATATAATATAATAATTCGCGACTGCAGCAATTATCCCGGTCTTTCACCGGATTATATCCGGTTGGCGGTTAAATTAGCGTCACAAAACGGAATGCTTGTGGCGACTCTGCTTAAATTGTGCAAGGACGGTGCTGGATTTTGACAAAGCTAATTTTGGTACGCCACGGTCAGACGCTTTGGAATAAGGAATTGAAGTATCAGGGCCACTCTGATGTTGTTCTTGATGAAGATGGCCTGCGGCAGGCTGCTCTGGTAGGCGAACGTCTTAAAGGGGAAAAGATTGACGCTGTGTATTCGAGTGATCTTAAACGGGCGTTCGCAACTGCTGAAGCAATTGCGAACCACCATAGCTTGCCGGTTTTTATAATGCCGGGGCTTCGGGAAATGAAGTTCGGTGAATGGGAAGGCTTTACTTTTAAGTTTATTTATGAGCGCTGGCCTGAGGAAATGGATAAGCTGTTTGCTAATGCCAGAGAGGCAAGGGTTCCCGGGGGCGAGACTTTCGATGAAGTAAAGAGCCGTGCTGCGGCAGCGGTGGACGAGCTGGTGGCTAAACACCCGGAGCAAACTGTTGTCGCAGTTTGCCATGGTGGAACTATCCGAACTATTATTTGCAATGTACTTGGCATTGATCTCAATCGGGTATGGGATATTAAACAGGATAATACAGCAGTGAATATTATTGAGTTTTATCCTGAACGGGCGATTATTTCGCTGCTAAATGATACCCACCATTTAGTGGAAACAAAAACCTGATAATAATTTTGTTTGCGAAAAAGGTAATGGAGTTCAAAAGGGTACATTCTTTTTGGGCTTATTTTCTTTTTATTGCACGATATACCATATTATGCTAATGTAATACCGACAACTAATAAATGGAAAAATGGTAGATTAGAGTAATTGATCTAAAAGCACAGGAGGAGGAATATTACAGGATGACAAAAAGGTGGATTGGCTTAGCAATTATCATGGCAATGCTGGGAACGCTGCTGGCCGGGTGCGGCGGATCGGCGAGCAAGGAACAGGTGTTGCGCATGGTAATTGGTGGTGAGCCGCAAACGCTGGACCCGGATAAACTGACGGGGGTGCCGGAAGCCAACTATACGCAAGCGCTATTTGAAGGTTTAACCGAACTGGACGCCAATGGGCAGCCGTTACCGGCTGCGGCCGACAAATGGGAGGTTTCGCCGGACGGACTGAAATATGTTTTTCATCTCCGGGCTAATAAGTGGTCGAACGGCGAGCCGGTGACCGCAAGGGATTTCGAGTTTGCCTGGAAGCGAATTTTAAATCCGGCAACAGCGGCGGAGTATGCTTATATGCTGTTCCCGGTCAAAGGCGCGGAAGCATATAACAGCGGTAAAGCCAGCGCCGATGCAGTTGGAATAAAAGCGCTTGATGATAATACGTTGGAGGTTAGCTTAGAAAAGCCGACCGCGTATTTCTTGGCACTGTTGGCTCACCAGTCGACATTCCCGTTAAATCAAAAGATTGTTGAGGCTAATGGCGACAACTGGGCGTCCGATACCAGCACCCTAGTCGGCAACGGGCCGTTTAAGCTGAAGGAATGGGTGCATGGCGGCAAACTTGTTATGGTAAAAAATGATCAGTACTGGGATAAAGATAATGTTAAGTTGGCGCGGATAGAGTGGTCGCTGGTGGAAGAGATGGGAACAGCGTTGTCGATGTTTGAAAACAACCAGCTGGATTTTGCCTATCAGCCGCCGATGACTGAAGTGGAGCGCCTGAAAAAGGAAAGTAAACTGCGAACTTCAAAATTGATTGGAACCTATTACTATGAATTTAATACCAGAAAAGCGCCATTTGATAATATCAAAGTACGGAAGGCTTTTGCGCTGGCGATTGACCGCGAGTCAATAGTTAAGAATGTGCTGCATGATGTCCATAAACCAGCTTATGCCTGGATACCGTCAGGTTTTACCAACCCGGCTACCAAAGCAGATTTCCGGGACGAGGGAGGAACGTTATTGCAGGCTAATGTCGCGGAAGCAAAAAAACTGTTAGCTGAAGCTGGTTATCCGGATGGCCAAGGTTTGCCGCCAATTACGCTCTTGTATAATACTAATGAAGACAATAAGGCGGTGGCTGAAGCGGTCCAGGAAATGTGGAAGAAGAACCTGGGCGTAACGGTGGAGCTCATGAATCAGGAATGGAAGGTTTATATGGATGCGCGGCAAGCAGGCAATTTTCAGATTGCGCGGGCGCGCTGGATCGGCGATTATACTGATCCGATGACTTTCGGGGACTATCTGTTAACCAATTGCGGCAACAACTATGGTAAATACAGCAATCCAGCGTACGATAAACTGATTGCAACCGCTCAAGCGAGTAATGACCAAGCGGTGCGGATGCAGGCGATGCATGACGCGGAAAAGATTGCGATTGGGGATATGGCAGTATTGCCGGTTTATTTCTATTCTGAATGGTATTGCATAAACCCCAAAGTTAATGGCATGATTATGCCGCCGAACTCGATTTATAATTTAAAATATGTATCAATAGAAGACTGATTTAGACTGAATAAGGGCGGAAGTTGGCATGCGTCAGCTTCCGCCCTTATTTATTTAAAACTGAAAAAAAGGAACTAACCTAAAATAAAGCAGAATTGATAAATATTTACAATTATATAATTATATTCTATAATGTTGAATATAATAGTAATTTGATTCTGCAAAAGATGGGATATCAAGAGTATGTTCCTTTTGAAAAACTTTTATAGCAGATTGTCGGCGTAAAACATTAAACTGTTGTGGATTATTACCAGAAAAGAGAGGGGGAGAGTTTTAGCAATAAGTTATCTATGGAAAAGAATATGAATAGGGGGAGAGAAAGTGAAAAAATTAGTACTGACACTGACTTTGGTATTTTTACTAAGTCTGACCGGGAGTGTCTTTGCTGCAAATCCATTTGAACTTGTACCTACTGACAATTGGGTGTATGGAGCAATAGACAGTTTGGTGCAAAGTGGGATTTATGTTGGTTATAGTGAGGTTAATTTTCAGAAAAGTAAAACTTTAACTCGTAATGAATTGGCAATTCTTGTGGCCAAGGCAATGGCTAACGGAAAGAATGCAGGCGCTGACCAAAAGGCGACAATTGACAAATTGGCAGCGGAATTCAAAACTGAACTCGAGGCTTTGGGGGTGAAAGCTGATAGTAGTACTGCTGGTGTGAATTTTTCGGGGCACTATCGCCTGCGGTATCAGAATTTGACTGATGATAAAACGAAAAGTAACAATTTTCACCAGTTTTATAGCCAGATTGAACTTGACGCGACGGCTAAGATAACTGATTTCTGGACGGCAAATCTGGCGGTGGAAGGCTATAGAAACTTTTATACCGATGCCGGAAGAACCAATGGTACTTTTTCCAGCGCTTGGGGCTATAGTAAAGATAATAGTTATAACGGTGCGTTTGATCTGACTGGGGCCAGTGTGACCGGACAGGTAGGCTGCGTGATGATGACGGTCGGTAAATTTACAAATACCTTTGGTTCAGGGCTGATTTTTGACGACTATCTTAGTGGGGTAAAATTTGAATTCGGTAAAGCTGTTAAAACTAAACTACTTTACGGAGAAGCGGATTCCAATATTGAAGCTAATACTCCTTCTTCCAGCAGCTACCTTTACAAGTTAGATAAAGTTATTTCAGCTGAGTTTGTCTACAGTTTGAGCAAAGCAAGCATGCTGACTGGATCACTTCAAAACTGGCAATCCAAGACTGCTGGGGTTGGTTCGATGACAGTTTGTGATCTTAATGTAACTTCGGCGCTAAATAAGGATTACTCAGTATATGCAACTTTTGATAAAACCAGCAAAGAAACCGGCAATAGGGCGTATGTGTTTGGCGTAAGCTATAAGGCTGCTGATCCCAAAGTAGCCGGAAGCTTTGGTGCATGGCTAGATTACGAAAGCTTTGAAAAGAATACCGCAATTGACACCACTAACTGGATGTGCGCGGGTCAGAAGGGGATTGCGGCAGGCTTCAACTATGTGCCGGTTAAGAATATAAAGTGGACCAATGTTTTTGTTTATGCCAAAGCTTTAAGTGACAATGATTTGAGCCTAGCGTCCGGTGAAGAACAGAAATTATTCCGGACTCAGTTATTCTACTACTTCTAGTATTTTAAGCAGGCAAGCTAGGGGGACAACCATTGACAGCATGATTAGTAGTTAGCTTTGGTTGCATCCCCCTAAGTTGCGAGAAAATACTTTTTGCCAGAAGTTATGGAATGGCATGGAATTTATTTCTTTTATTGCTGAAATTTACAAGTTATGCTAACGTAATAATGTTAACCATAAACTGAAGGTGCAGGGCCAGATCAAAAAAATGGTGCCGGAGATAAAAGAGGGGAGTTTTAGAGGATGTCGAATAGATTGATTGTCCTAGCAATAATTATGGTTATGCTGGGAACGATGCTGGCTGGATGCGGCGGGTCAGCCAGCCAGGAACAGGTGATGCGTTTATATATGGGAGCTGAGCCGGAGACTCTGGACCCGGATAAAGCGACTGGGGTGCCGGATGCCAACTACCTGCAGGCGATGTTTGAAGGTCTGACTGAAATGGATGGGGAAGGGCTGATTGTTCCGGCAGCGGCTGAAAAATGGGAGGTTTCGCCGGATGGACTGAAATACACCTTCCATCTGAGGGCCAATAAGTGGTCGAACGGCGACCCAGTGACAGCCAGGGATTTTGAATATGCCTGGAAACGGCTATTAAATCCGGCTACGGCGTCAACATATGCCTATATGCTGTTTTCTTTAAAAGGGGCGGAAGCTTATAACAGCGGCAAGGGCAGCGCCGACGCGGTCGGGGTAAAAGCGCTGGATGATAATACGCTGGAGGTAACGTTTGAAAAACCGACCGCATATTTCCTGGCCCTGTGTACCCATCAGTCGACATATCCGGTAAATCAAAAGGTGGTTGAGGCTAATGGCGACAAATGGGCGGGCGAAGTTAGCACCTTAGTCGGCAACGGACCGTTTAAGGTGACAGAGTGGGTGCATAACGGCAAGCTGGTGATGGTGAAAAATGACCAGTATAGGGATAAAGACAAGGTAAAGCTGGCGAGAATAGAATGGATACTGATCGAAGAGTCAGGAACTGCGCTCTCAATGTTTGAAAATAATCAATTGGAGTATGTATGGGAGCCGCCAATGGCTGAAGTGGAACGACTAAAAAAGGAGAATAAACTACAGCTTTCAAAGCTGTTTGGTAGCTATTACTATGAATTTAATACCAAGAAAGCGCCATTTGATAATCCTAAAGTGCGCCGGGCGCTGGCGCTGGCGGTTGACCGCGAGGCGATTGCGAAAAATGTGCTTCATGATGTTCACAAACCGGCTGATGCCTGGGTGCCGTACGGGTTTACCAACCCGATAACCAAACAGGATTTTCGGGAAGAGGGGGGCGCGCTGTTCCAGACTAATGTCGAGGAAGCAAAGAAACTGTTAGCTGAGGCCGGGTATCCGGATGGCCAAGGAATGCCGCCGATTACGCTACTGTATAATACCAATGAAAACCATAAGGCGATTGCTGAAGCGGTCCAGGAAATGTGGAAGAAGAACATAGGCGTCAATGTTGAATTAGTCAACCAGGAATGGAAGGTTTATCTGGCATCGCGAAAATCAGGCGATTTTCAGCTTGCCCGCGCCGGCTGGAATGGAGATTATGCTGATCCGATGTCGTTTGGGGACTATCTGTTGACGAACGGTGGTAATAACTGGGGGAGATACGGCAATCCGGTCTATGACAAATTGATTGAAACTGCCCAGAACACCAATGATCAGGCGGTCCGGATGCAGGCAATGCATGATGCCGACAAGGTTGCGATTGAGGATATGGCGGTATTACCGATTTATTTCTATACTGAATGGTACTGTCTCAGTCCTAAAGTCAAAGGACTTATTTATCCAGCAACAGGGGTTCTTAATTTAAAATATGTATTAATTCAAAATTAATTTGGCATGGATGCAGGCGGAAGCAAGCGGCTCATAGAGGAGCGCGGTTTTCGCTTAATAAAAGGAGAGAAGTCATGCTTAGTTATACGCTGAAGCGCATTTTAAACGCGGTTGTTGTACTATGGTTTGTTATTACGATTACTTTTTTCCTTATGCATGCTATTCCCGGCGGGCCGTTTACGGGTGAGAAAAATCTGCCGCCAGCTGTTATGAAGAATATTGAAGAACGCTATAAATTGAATGACCCGTTATGGAAGCAATATACCGATTATATGGTTAATTTGGGGCATTTGGATTTGGGACCGTCATTTAAGTATCAGGGACGGTCTGTAAATAATATTATTGCCGAAGGGTTTCCGGTTTCTTTTCAGTTAGGGATGAACAGTATTGTTCTTGCGGTGGTGCTGGGAATTCCGGCGGGGGTTATATCGGCTTTAAAACGCAATAAATGGCAGGACCGGACAATAATGTTTCTGACAACGTTAGGGGTAGCGGTGCCGAGTTTTGTGTTGGCGGCAGCGCTTATTCATGTGTTTGCAATTAAGTTGTCGCTGCTTCCGGCGGCCATGTGGAGTGGCTGGAAGTTCCAGATCTTGCCGTCGGTGGCGCTGGCCGGAATGCCGACTTCGTACATTGCCAGGCTGACCCGCTCAAGTATGTTGGATGTGCTGGGACAGGATTATATCAAGACCGCGAAGGCAAAAGGGGTGGCCCAGTATGTAATTATGTACCGGCATGCGTTAAAAAATGGTTTAATTCCTGTGGTGACTTATATTGGTCCAATGGCAGCCGGAATTTTGACAGGCAGTTTTGTAATCGAGACTCTGTTCGCTATTCCCGGGCTAGGGCGTCACTTTGTGACAAGCATTTATAACCGGGATTATACTGTTATTCTCGGGGTAACAATTTTCTACAGTTTTTTGGTGGTGGCTCTCAATATGCTGGTGGACTTGATCTATCCGCTGCTTGATCCACGGATTAAACTGGGCGGCAAGCAGGAGGGATAGGTTATGCAGTTGACACCAGATTCATTTACGCCAGTTACCAGAGATAATGCCGAACAGGAAATCCTCCGGCCAAGTCTTACCTACTGGCAGGATGCCTGGCAGCGCCTCAAACGAAATAAACTGGCGATGTTGGGGTTATATATTATAGTTTTTCTGCTGCTGGCAGCAGTTTTTGGTCCATTATTTTCGAATACTTCTTATTCGGATCAGAATTTGCTGCAGGCTAACAGGCCGCCAAGCAGCGAGCATTGGTTTGGAACTGACAACTTAGGGCGAGATCTGTTTATCCGGGTGCTGTATGGAGCGCGCATTTCGTTGGCGATTGGTATTGTTGCCAGTCTGCTCAACTTTACTGTCGGGGTAGCCTATGGCGGCATCGCCGGGTTTGTCGGCGGACGGACGGATCGGTTTATGATGAATGTTGTTGATGTTTTATATGGTGTGCCGGTGCTGCTGTATGTGATATTGTTGATGGTGGTGTTGAAGCCTGGTCTGACTAATATTTTTATTGCGCTCGGTATTGCTTATTGGCTGCAGATGGCCAGAATTGTCCGCGGACAAATCTTGGTTATTAAAGAACAGGAGTATGTATTGGCGGCCCGTACTATCGGAGCCGGTAAATGGAGGATTTTGCTGCGGCATTTGATTCCTAACAGCATGGGGGCAATTATTGTTACCATGACGTTAGCCATTCCGGATGCCATTTTTACTGAAGCTTTTCTCAGTTTTATTGGGCTGGGGGTAGCGGCACCGATGGCTAGTTGGGGTGTACTAGCTTCAGAAGGAATTAACAGCTTGCGGTCATATCCGTTCCAATTACTTTTTCCCGCGCTGGCAATCAGTATAACAATGTTGGCCTTTAATTTCTTGGGCGACGGCCTTCGGGACGCGCTCGATCCACGCATGCGGCGTTAGGAGGAAGTGACAATGAAACCGATATTAGATGTTCAAGATTTAGCAGTATCTTTTAATACTTATGCTGGAGAAGTCAAGGCGGTGCAAGCAGTTAGTTTTTCTGTTCAGCCAGGCGAGGGGCTTATTCCCAGTCCGCCAGGGCGGATCGTTGGCGGGAAAATACTATTTAACGGCGTTGATATCTTAAAAATATCAGAGCAGGAATTTGCCAAAATCCGTGGGAATGATATCGGGATGATTTTTCAGGATCCGATGACTTCGCTTAATCCGGTACTGACAGTGGGGCGGCAGATAGCTGAGAGTCTTGAGGTGCATAAAAAGTTGCCTAAAGGTGAGGCTTTGACGAAAGCTGTGGAGCTGTTAGACCTGGTGGGAATTCCTTCAGCAAAAGAACGGGTAAAGGATTATCCCCACCAGTTTAGCGGCGGCATGCGCCAGAGAGCAATGATTGCCATGGCTTTGGCATGCAGTCCTAAACTGCTTATTGCCGATGAACCGACCACTGCCCTGGACGTAACAATTCAGGCCCAGATTTTGGATTTAATTAAAGATTTGAAGCGCCAGCTTAATACTGCGGTGATAATGATTTCTCATGATTTAGGGGTTATTGCCAGCCTGTGCAGCCGAGTAATTGTCATGTATGCTGGAAAAGTGGCGGAAGCCGGTACGGTGGATGATGTTTTTAATAGCCCGCAGCATCCTTATACTTGGGGGTTATTAAAGTCGCTGCCACGAATGGATGCTGACAGAAAAGAGGCGCTGGCGGTTATTGAAGGACAGCCGCCTGATCTCTTAAAGCCCCCGGCAGGGTGTCCTTTTCACCCTCGATGCCGCTATGCGATGAAGGTTTGCCAAGAATGTTATCCGGAGACAACTAAGCTGAATGGCGAGCATAGTGTAAAATGCTGGTTAATGCATCCGGATGCGCCAAAGCAAGCGCAGGAGGTGGCTAGATAATGGCGGGCGAGACTTTGTTGGAAGTACGGAATTTAAAAAAACATTTTACTGTAGAGGCTGACATTTTTGGCCGGCCTACCGCTCAGTTAAAGGCTGTGGATGATGTTAGTTTCAGCATTGCCGCAGGTGAAACATTAGGGTTGGTCGGCGAGAGCGGCTGTGGCAAGTCGACAACCGGGCGGACGATTATCGGGTTGTACCAACCGACTTCTGGTGAGGTGCTATTTAAAGGGGAAAATATTTCGGCGGCTGATAAGCAGGTAATGCGCCAAGAAATCCAGATGATTTTCCAGGACCCTTATGCATCCTTAAATCCACGGATGACGGTTGGCGATATTATTGGTGAACCGCTTGATATTCACCGGTTGGCTAAAGGGCAGGAACGAACGAAGCGGATTCAGGAACTGTTAAAGTTGGTTGGCCTAAATGCCGAGCATGCCAATCGCTTTCCCCATGAATTTAGCGGCGGACAACGCCAGAGGGTTGGTATTGCAAGGGCGCTTGCTGTGAATCCTAGTTTGATTATTTGCGATGAGCCTATTTCGGCGCTGGATGTATCCATTCAGGCGCAGGTAGTTAATTTACTTGAAAGGCTGCAGCGCGAGCTGGGATTAACTTATCTGTTTATTGCACATGATTTAGCGATGGTGAAGTATATCAGCCGCCGGGTGGCGGTTATGTATTTGGGCAAGATCGTTGAATTAGCTGAGACTGACAAGCTTTACGCCAGTCCGCGCCATCCCTATACCCAGGCTTTGTTATCAGCTATTCCTATACCTGATCCGGCGGTGGAGCGAAATAGGGAACGGATTCGGTTGGAGGGGGATGTGCCAAATCCGATAAATCCGCCGTCGGGTTGCCGGTTCCGTACTCGTTGTCAATATGCGATGGCGGTATGCGCCGAGCAAGAGCCAAAGCTTACGTATATTAACGGTCATGCAGTTGCTTGTCATTGGGCTGCGGAATAAGCATAATTTAAGGGGCTACCTTTAGGGGTAGTTCTTTTTTTATGCCAAAGTTTATTAGTTTGGTAATTGGGGGCTTTACTTGTCATGATGAGCTTAATGGTTCAGCGGCGCTTTTTTGATTCATATATTTGTGGTGTTTGCATATTTTCGTATATGAGATGGTTACAAGAAAAATCCCCCTGGAGAGGAGGAGAGCTGTGAGGCTAATTATCAACTTTATAAAGAAGGTTAGACGGCAGCACCTGGTTTATGGAATAGCTATGTTTTTGTTTTTTGGCTTGGTTATCGGGGTTATGGGGCTGGATTATCTGGATGAGATAGATTTGGCGGCTATACCCAATCAACCAAATGAGATGCCGACAGGGAAGGTTAGCGTTGTTATTTACGTGCCGGAACGGATGCTAGAAGTTTATAGTGATACACAGTTATATAAGAAATACCGGATTGCTGTGGGGGAAGGGAGAACTCCGACTCCTGTTGGTGAATGGAAGGTTGTCTGGAAGGATTATAACTGGGGGACTGGGTTTGGTACCCGATGGATGGGGCTGAATGTTCCCTGGGGGATTTATGGTATTCATGGTACTAATAAACCTTGGTCGATAGGCAGATTCGCCAGCCACGGCTGTATCCGTATGCGCAACAAAGATGTAGAGGAGTTATTTGAATGGGTACCGGTTGGGACTGAGGTAAAAATCGTTGGGCGAAAGGTCAGGGTTGAGCGCAAGCTGAAGTATCAAATGAGTGGGCCTGATGTGGCGACTGTGCAAATAAAACTGAAAGAGCTGGGGTATTTGTCAGGAAGGGCGGACGGCATTTTTGGACAGTCAACAGAAGCGGCTGTAAAGGCTTATCAGCTTGATAAAGGTTTGGCGGTCAACGGTATAGTTGACGCGGAAATGACCGGACAGCTTGGTATATAGGAGGAAGGTCATGCACAGGAAAACGAGGTTTTGGAGTGTTTTTGCGGTGGTCGGTATTATGGGGATGGTGCTGGCTGGCGGGAGTATCAGCCATACGATGCAGGTAATAAAAAAGGTGCCAACAACCCACAAGGTGGTTGCGCTTACTTTTGACGATGGGCCGCATCCTAAGATAACTCCTACGCTCTTAGCGGTGCTTAAAGAAAAAGACGTTAAAGCTACATTTTTTGTTTTGGGAGAAAACGCCGAAAAATTTCCGGCTGCGCTGAAAAGTATTGCCGACGCTGGAGAAGAAGTGGCTAATCACGGTTATTCGCACAAGTTCTCACGTCAATTAAGCGACAACGATTTTATTAAGGATGTATCACGAGCAGAGGAAGCTATTGCAAGGATTGCGCCAAGACCGACTTTGTATCGCCCCCCTGGAGGAGGCTATACTGACCGAAGGGTAATGGATCTGAAGCAACGCGGCTATACAACGGTGCTTTGGACGGTAGATACCCGTGACTGGGATGGTAGAAGCAGTAATGATATAGTCAATAATGTATTAAGTAATGTTAAACCTGGCGATATAGTGCTTTTGCATGAGGGCGATTTTGCGGCAGCAACTCCGGCGGCTGTCGCGATTATTATTGATAAGCTGAGGGAGAAGGGATACAGTTTTGTAACGGTAGGTCAACTTTTGCAGTATTATGAGCTACGTGAATGATGACAAGTTAAAAAAATTGCTAAGACAATGACAAGTCTTTCCTTGATCTTACAGGCAGGAATTAGGAGAAGTAAGCAAGAATATTCCGTAGGGAACTAAGCTACCCAGGCCGAAGATCTATACGGGAAACGGTGGCTGTTTAATTGTAGTAATAAACGGAGGTAGTTTAATGTTGCGTCGTGTAAGTTGTTTGATGTTGTTGTTGATTTTTTGGTTACAGGCACTTGCTGCTGCTGCTGCCGCGCCGCCAAAGATAAGCGCGCAGGCAGCTGTCCTAATTAATGCTAAAACAGGGCAGGTGTTATTTGGGAAAAATGAACACAACATCATGTATCCGGCAAGTACCACGAAGATGATGACGCTTATTACGGCTTTGGAGAAAGGTGATTTGAATAGCAAGGTAACTGTAAGTTCAAGGGCAGCAGCTTGCGATGGTTCAAGTCTTGAGCTGCGGGCGGGAGATCAGCTGTCGCTCAGACAGCTTTTAACAGGGATGATGCTGGTTTCAGGCAATGATGCTGCTGAAGCGACGGCGGAGAATGTTGCTGGATCGGTATGGAAATTTGTTGGCATGATGAATAATAATGCCTTAAAAATGAGGCTTGAGAACACCCATTTTTCCAATCCGCATGGGTTGCCTGATCGTACTCATTACAGCACGGCCTTGGATTTGGCCCGAATTGCAGCTTATGGTTTAAAAAATCCAACGTTCGCGAAAATAGTTTCGACTCCTGAGTATAGCTTTTCTTTTTATAATCGGCCCGGAGTACGGCATATAGTAAACACCAATAAATTATTGAAAACCTTTTCCGGCGCCAATGGTGTGAAGACCGGTTCTACCCAGGCAGCAGGCGACTGTTTGGTAGCCGCCGCTAAGCGCAATGATATTGAACTTATCGCGGTTGTTTTAAATGATGATGAGCGCTGGGATGATGCCCCTAATTTATTGGAATATGGTTTTAAAAGGATGGCGGAGTAGAGGGCGATGACGGGCAGCTAGGCTGCCCGTTTTTTCAGCGATGGGAAAAAATACTCCAGTGTACTTGTTGGCTTTTCTACAGAGAGAACAGGAATGTATTCGTGTGGCGTCTAATATTTTAAGTGAAGGTTGGTTAAGTCCTAGAGGACAAGGATGGATGAATATGAAATGGATTATGGGGATTGACGGTGGTGGTACTAAGACTGTGGCTTGTGCCGCTGATATGACAGGGAGACTGTTGGGGCGGGTGGAACAAGGTCCGGCCAATTATCATGTATTGGGACTGGAGAAGTTTGCAAGGCGGATTCGTGAATTGGTAGAAGCTGTGGCGCTGACAGCAGGTATGAAAATTTCTGATTTAGTGATAATGAGTCTTGGCCTGGCTGGTGTTGACCGAGGCAGGGACAGGGAGCTTATTTTTTCAGCACTGACAAGTTTAGGGTTGAGCTGCCAGTTTATTGTGAATAATGATGCGCGCATTGCGCTGGCGGCTGGGCTTGGAACAAAAGAAGGAATTGTATTAATCGCTGGTACGGGGTCTATTGCTTATGGCGTCAATGAACGGGGAGAACAAGTTCGGTCCGGTGGTTGGGGTCATATTCTTGGCGATTCGGGCAGCGGCTATGATATTGGGCGGCAAGCCTTAGCGCGAGGGCTTAAAGCTTTGGACGGCCAAGAGAAGGCTACTGTTTTGCTTAACCGGATTATGAATTATTTACAGGTAACTGATGTGGACGGTATTATAGGTTTTGTATACCATTGTGATACGTCCAAAGAAAAGATTGCAGCATTGGCTGTAGTTGTGGCTGAGGCGGCAGACGCCGGAGACGTGGTGGCCAGAGAGATAATTGAGGAGGCGGCTGCGGAACTGGCTGCGCTGGTGGAGGCGGTTATAGTTCGCGGTGGTTTTACGGTTCAACCAGTGACTGTGTGTACCTATGGCGGTGTACTCAATAATATTCCGTTTATACGGCGGCGAATTGCTGAGATACTTGCTGATAAAGCGGTTGTGATAGCTTTAGACAAAGAACCGGTAATGGGGGCACTAGAAATCGGCCATGCTATGGTAGTAAGAAGAGAAGCATAATAAATGGAGCGATGGATTTGGAACATGAAACAGCAAAGCTTATGACAGAGGCGGCTAATCCCCGTACCGCCAATTTGGATTCAATGGCTATTGGTGAACTATTACAAGTGATGAATGATGAGGATAAAAAGGTAGCATTGGCGGTAGAAAATGAGCTGCCACAAATAGAGAAGGCGGTCAAGGCTACTGTTTATGCTTTCGGTCGGGGCGGACGGCTAGTGTACATCGGCGCTGGGACGAGCGGCAGGCTGGGGGTACTTGATGCGGCCGAGTGTCCGCCGACTTTCGGAGTTGATCCTAATCTTGTTTTGGGGTTGATTGCCGGAGGCGAAACGGCTTTGCTGCAGGCGGTAGAAGGAGCCGAAGATGATGCCGCACTGGCGGTAAGCGAGTTAGAGAAGATTGAGTTCTCTGCTGATGATGTCTTGGTGGGGATTGCAGCCAGCGGACGAACGCCATATGTTCTTGGGGGGCTGCGGTATGCTGAGGCACAGGGGGCGGTTACAGTGGCGATAAGCTGCAGCCCTAATTCGGCGATCAGTAAGATTGCTAATATACCGATTACGCTCTTGGTAGGGCCTGAGGTGGTTACCGGATCGACCAGGCTAAAAGCTGGTACGGCGACTAAAATGGTGCTTAATATGCTTACTACTGCCGCCATGGTGCGAATAGGTAAGGTGTATGGTAACCTTATGGTGGATGTCAAGACGTCAAATCATAAGCTGATTGAGCGGGCCAGACGTATTGTAGCCCAAGCCGCCGGGGTAGATGATGAGCAGGCGGCAGTTGCTCTCGAAAAAGCCGGTATGAATGCAAAAGTAGCGATAGTTATGATCAAACGCAATTGCTCTGCCGAAGAAGCAGAGGAATTGCTTAAAGCGGCCGATGGTTTTATTAGAAAGGCACTAAGCAATAATAGAAGGGGGATTAGTCTGTGATGAAAGTATTACTTGTTTGTTCGGGCGGCATGTCTAGCGCCATTGTGGTAAAGGCCATTGAAAAAGAAGCCGAACGCGAGGGGCTTAGTATGGTTGTAAAATCTGTCGGCACAGGGGAATTGGCCGAAGAACTTAAGAATGGCTGGAATTTGGTATTGGTGGCACCTCAGGTACGGCATCGGTTAGACGAGCTTCGCCAAAAGGCGTCGGTACATAATGTACCGGTGGCGCTTATTCCGCCGCAAGGCTATAGTCCTCTGGGCGGGGCTATTGTTTTGGCGGAGATAAAAAAGCTCGGCAGTTAGTCAGGAGGATAGGATGAAAAAATTATTCGAGTTGCTTGACCGGTATCTTATACCGGTTATGACTAAGCTTTCGGAACAGCGCCATCTCCGGGCGATTCGCGACGGGATTATTTCGACAATTCCGCTTATTATTGTGGGAAGCTTTTTTATGATTATTGCCTTCCCGCCAATACCCGCTTTAGCGGCGATGGTCAAGCCTTATGCCAATCAGATATTGCTGCCATTTAGGTTTACGATGGGGTTGATGGCGTTATATGCCTGCCATAGTATCGGCTATCATCTCGCTAAGTCCTATAATTTGGATGGAGTGTCAGGAGGCCTTTTAGCGCTGGCGGCATTTTTCCTGACCAGTGTTCCGGTTAGTATGGAAAATAAAGGTCTGGCCCTGTTGATGGAAAACCTTGGCGGCGGCGGTATGTTTGTAGCTATTATTATGGCGATATTTGCGGTGGAAGTGCTGCGGTTCGCTAAAGAAAGAAAGCTGACTATCCGCATGCCGGAAGGGGTGCCGGATTCTGTTGCCCGCTCGTTTGAGGCTCTTATTCCGGCGGCTCTAATTATACCGGCGGTATGGCTGGTACGTGACGTAGTAGGGTTTGATATTCAGCAGTTTGTTATGGGGTTGTTTCAGCCACTAGTTTTGGCTGGCAATTCTCTGGCCGGTGTTTTGACGCCAATTATTCTTATTACGTTACTCTGGGCTACCGGCATTCACGGCGACTCGGTGGTAGGAACGGTGGCTCGCCCGATATGGCTGGTGCTCCTGGACCAAAATATTGCCGCCGCAGCAGCGGGACAACCTATTCCCAATATTGCGCCAGAGCCTTTTTTTCAATGGTTTGTTTGGATTGGCGGCAGCGGTGCTACTATTGGACTGGTGTTTTTAATGCTTCGGTCACGGTCGCCTTATCTTAGGAGCGTTGGTAAAGCGACGCTTTTGCCAGGTATTTGCAACATTAATGAACCGGTGATTTTTGGTGTGCCGGTGATGCTTAACCCGCTTCTATTTGTGCCGTTTTTGGTTGGTCCGGTTGTGGCAGGAACGTTGACTTATTTTGCTATGCAACTGGAATTGGTGACAAAACCGTATATTCTGGTGCCGTGGACGCTTCCGGCACCGATTGGTGCATATCTGGCCACAGGTGGTGACTGGCGAGCCATGGTGTTGGTGCTGGTTAATATTAGTATTGTAACAGGGTTGTATTATCCGTTTTTTAAAGCTTATGAGCGAAAATTACTAAGTGAAGAAGCTAATTTGATTCAGGAGGAAGCTAGATGATTGAGCAAATAGTGTTTGATATTATTGTTCATGCCGGAAATGCCAGAACTGAGGCCTATGCTGCGCTAAAGGCAGCGGAGGCAGGGGATTTTGAGCAAGCCGCGGAACTTTTACAGCGGGCTGAAGAGGAGATGGCTATAGCCCATAAAGTTCAGACCGGCATTATTCAGCAGGAGGCTGCCGGTAAGAATATCGAGGTAACGCTACTAGTGGTTCATGCCCAGGATCATTTGATGACTGCTATTGCTGAGAAGAATCTTATTGAAAGTATGGTTGGTATGCAGAAGACCATCAGAGAGCTTTCCAATAAGCTTGAGGGTGTGCAATGAACGGATTGAGGATAGTGGTTATTGGCGGCGGATCAAGTTATACGCCGGAGATTATTGACGGTCTGATCGGCAGAGCACATGAGCTTCCGGTGGACAGCTTGTATTTGGTGGATGTTCCGGCAGGAAAGGATAAGCTGGAGATTGTCGGAGCGCTAGCTGAGCGGATGCTGAAAAAGGCTGGACTCAGTACTAAAGTTATGCTGACGCTTGATCGCCGAGCGGCTTTACAAGGCGCTGATTTTGTTATAACTCAGTTTCGCGTGGGTGGTCTGGCTGCCAGAATGCGGGATGAGCGGTTTCCTTTACCCTATAATGTGTTAGGGCAGGAAACTACTGGTCCAGGCGGATTTGCTAAGGCGATGCGGACTATCCCGGTTATCCTTGATATTTGCCGCGATATGGAAGAGCTTTGCCCGGAAGCATGGTTGATAAATTTCACCAATCCATCGGGGTTGATTACTGAAACGGTAATAAAACATAGCAGTGTTAAGTGTATTGGGTTGTGCAATGTGCCAATAAATATGGTGATGACAACCGCTAAGTTGCTTGAGGTTGATAAGAAAGACATTTTCATTGATTTTGCAGGACTAAACCATTTGGTATGGGGGCGTAAGGTGTTTTGCCGCGGACAGGACGTAACCGCTGTGGTACTTGAAAAGCTAGCGGACGGGGCGACACTGACGATGAAGAATGTGCCGGACATGAAATGGGATGGTGACTTTCTGAGAGCGCTGGGGATGTTGCCCTGCCCATATCACCGATATTACTATATGACTGACCGGCTTTTGGCTGAAGAGCTGGAAGCCGCTGCGCCGGAAGGCAAGGGCACACGGGCTGAACTGGTCAAGGCAGTGGAGGATGAACTGTTTCGACTTTACCGTAGTGAAACACTGAATGAAAAGCCTAAAGAACTTGAAAGCAGGGGCGGAGCCTATTACTCTGAGGCGGCAGTATCGTTGATAAGCGCGATTTATAATGATAAGCGTGAAATCCATACCGTGGACATCGCCAACCAAGGTGCAATTCAGGGTCTTCCTGATGACTGTGTGGTAGAAATCAACTGTGTTATTGGCAAAAATGGAGCTACGCCGTTGGCGGGAGGACCTTTACCGTCGAAGATAGCCGGACTGGTGCAAGCGGTTAAAGGCTATGAGGTTTTAGCGGTGGAGGCCGGAGTGACAGGCAGTTGGGATAATGCGCTCTTAGCGTTGACTAATCATCCGCTGGTGCCGTCAGTGGATGTGGCTAAGCAGCTGTTAAACGATTTAATTGCTATAAATAGAGAGTACTTGCCTCAGTTTGCGGGCGAGTCACAAAAAGCGGTGAAGCTATAATGTTAAAGCTGATTATAAATGCCGATGATCTGGGCTTGACTCCCGGTTGTAGCACAGGTATTGTCAAGGCATTGACGGAAGGCATTGTTAGTGATACTACACTAATGATTAATACCGAGCACGCTCCTCAGGCGATTGAACTGGTAAAAGCCAACGGAATTAAAAGGGTAGGGCTGCATCTCAATCTAACGTATGGGCAACCGGTACTTCCAGCAGCGTCTGTACCGACGCTGCTGGATGACTCGGGACGCTTTCGCCGCAGGATTGCCGTGTCCGCTCCGTTGTTGGCGACAGAGGAAGTTGAGCGGGAACTTGAGGCCCAGGTGGAAAAATTTCTGGCTACTGGTTTGGAACTAACGCATCTTGACAGTCACCATCATTCCCATTCCTATCCCCAGGTGTTGGATATAGCTATAAAACTAGCCAGTCAACTTAAGACGCCACTTAGGCAAACAAGCCCGGAGGTACGCGATAGAATTATCGCCGCCGGGGTAAAAACTACTGATTGGTTTACTACCGATTTTTATGACCAAGGGGTCGACCTGGAAAATCTACAGATGATTATAGCCGGTCATGATGGCGGGGTATTGGAGATAATGTGCCACCCTGCCAGGGAGGATGAACTGCTGTTTGCAGTCAGTTCTTATAATGCCTGCCGGTTTAAGGAATTGGCGATTTTAACAGCTCCAGAAATCAAACGATTTCTTAGTGAACATGGTGTAAAATTAATTAGTTTTGCTGAGCTAACAGGGTAAAGGCGAATTTATTATAAGTGGAGGCGATATGATGAGGCAGTTTAATAAATTGATAAGTTATAGCGTTTTTTTACTAGCAGCAGTTATGGTTATTGCATTTTCCGGCACTTGTTTGGGTGCAACTCCAAATGAAGTCAAAGCTCCGGTGGTACGGCTGGGAATTGACAATATTGATCAGCATTTGAAGATCTTTGCCGGAAAACGGATTGGACTCATTACTAATGCTACAGGCATAAACAGTAACTATCAAAGTAGTATTGATGTCCTTTATGCTAAGACTAAGCTGGTGGCATTGTTTTCGCCCGAACATGGAATACGGGGGGCGGTCAAAGCCGGGGACGATGTAAACAGTCAGAAGGATGCTAAAACCGGTTTGCCGGTTTATAGCTTGTATGGTGATACAAAGAAGCCAAAGCCCGAGATGCTGAAGGACATTGACATTTTAGCTTTTGATATCCAGGATATTGGTGCAAGATCCTATACTTATATTTATACGATGGCCTACGCAATGCAGAGTGCCAAAGAAAATGGCAAGACCTTCGTGGTTTTTGACCGACCAAACCCAGTTGGTGGGGTGGAAGTGGAAGGCGGACTGATAAAGAGCGGCTATGAATCCTTTATCGGCATGTATCCTATTCCTATTCGTCATGGAATGACAGTGGGAGAATTGGCCAGGCTGTTTAACAAGGAGTTCAAAATAAACTGTGACCTTGTAGTTGTGCCGATGACTGGCTGGAAACGGGATATGTATTATTCTGATACCGGCTTGCCCTGGGTTATGACTTCACCCAATATTCCTACACCGGATACGGCGCTGACTTATCCGGCCACCGGAATTTTTGGCGGTACTAATGTTTCGGAAGGTGTGGGGACTACCAGGCCGTTTGATTTTGTCGCCGCGCCGTGGCTCAATGCTGAGGCCTTTGCTGATCGGATGAATGCCCTGAAACTGCCTGGCGTAGTATTCAGACCAGCTTATTTCCGGCCTCAGTTTGGACAATTTGTGGGTAAAGAGTGCGGGGGTGTACAACTGCATATTACTGACCGCCGCGCTTTTCGGCCTGTTCGGACAGGAATGACGTTGCTGTATACTATCCAGGAGCTAAATACGGATTTTTCGTATAATTTAACAGGCAAATCAACTCCGACAATTGATCTTGTTACTGGCGATAGTTCTGTACGGTTGGGACGCTACGGCCTTGACGAGTTACTGGCCGAATGGGATAAGGAGGCCACAGCATTTAAAACGATGGCCAAGCAGTATTATCTCTATTAATGATGGTTTGGTGATTGTCCAAAGTTACCGTTGGTTGGTATAATAATTAAAGCGAGTAGCCTTTATGATTATAAAGGGCTACTCGCTTGTATTTATTTTAATAGGATGATAAATAGTTAAGCTTACGGTTAAGTTCCTATACCTTTACCGCTAGTACTAGTTTTGATTAGACGGGTTATCTTGGGCTTGGGGTTCAACATCGGGAATTGATTTGCCATCAATAAAAATATTAGTTCCAACAAGACAGCCAGGAGCATACTGTTGTACAGCGTCCATAATTGCTTCACCAAACTTTTCGTAACTGGTATGTTCGCTAGGATACAAAATAATTGCCGGCTCATCTTTAATATGTGCTTCTACGCCGGCAGTATAACCATCCAGGCGGCCGGTTTTAAACGCCATTGTAATAAAGGATTTTATTAAGGCTGGGTCTTGTCCTAAGAAAACTTTACCTGCCAATTCAAATAGTCCATCTAAGATGGCCTGAGGGTCGGACCCAGAATCAAAAACAAAGGTTTTGCTGGAATCGGTATGTTCTGTTTTTAGTGACAGTTGTCTTAAATCTTGGAATAGGTCGGTCTTATCCATGCTAATACACCCTTTCTTGTTATTTAGGAAACTCGTCATAAAAGAAGCAATTACTCATGAAATTCGCGTTTCATTAGTTCTTCTTGTTGCAAACCAACCTTTTTAGTAAAGAGCTGAACATTCTAAACCCAATAAGTTACTATATACGGATGCTAAGTATTTTGGAATGATCAGTCTATACTATCTTACCAGATAAAAAGGTTAAATTTCTTATAAATTGAACCCTGATTGTAGCAATTAAATATCAACTATTTTTATTAATTAAAAACCTTTGAAACATTATAAAGCTATATAATGCTTCTGGAATAAAGAAAATGCTGTCTCAGTTTAGTTTTTTTTACTGAGACAGCATTTTCTTTATTCCAGGTAAATAGAAGCAAGTATTGTTAATGTAAATTAATCGCCAAAGCAAATGCCGATGGATCTGCCAAATTCAAGAAAAGATAGGGGGACGTTACTGGGTTTGCCGGCAAGAGTTTCGATAGGTACACGGACAATTTGATTGTTTTGAAGAGCTACCATGCATCCTGTTTGACCAGCGGCAAGCGCATTTACGGCGGCTACACCATAGCGGGTTGACAGAACTCGATCAAAGGCGGTAGGGCTGCCGCCGCGTTGCAGGTGTCCGAGGACTGTGCAGCGAGACTCGATGCCGGTTAGTTTTTCGATTTCTCGGGTTAACTTTTCGCCAACGCCACCTAACCGAATTTTTTCGGGGCTGTTTTCGATAATCATTGCAACCGTTTGCTCACCGTCCATCGGGAAAGCGCCTTCAGCGACAACAATGATGCTAAAAAGTTTTCCACTTTTCTTGCGCTTAGCGATTTTATTTATAATCGAATCAATGTTGTAGGGAATCTCCGGGATGAGAATAGCATCTGCTCCACCGGCAAGGCCGGAGTAAAGAGCGATCCAGCCAGCATAGCGGCCCATTACTTCCAGCACCATTACCCTGTGGTGAGATTCAGCGGTCGTGTGGAGGCGGTCCAAGGCATCGCAGGCACAACTAACAGCGGTATCGAAACCGAAGGTTCGCTCGGTGCCGGGGATGTCGTTGTCAATAGTTTTTGGGACAGCTACTACCGGCAGGTCGAGTTTGCTGAATTCATTAGCGATACGCAGGCTGCCGTCGCCACCAATGACTATTAGGGCTTCAATTTCCTTTTTGCGAAGATTTTTGAGGGCTTGACCGGACATGTCCTGATATTTGGTAATACCATTTATATTTACTGCATAGTTGAAGGGATTGTCGCGGTTAGTTGTTCCGAGGATGGTACCGCCGCGATGGAGAATACCTGATATTTCATGATCAGTTAATTTTTCAATTTGATCTTCTACTAAGCCGCCAAAGCCATTTTTAATTCCCCAGACCTTAAAACCATAGCTGAAACAAGACCTGGATACACTGCGGATGACGGCGTTAAGTCCAGGGCAGTCTCCGCCGCCGGTTAGGATGCCTACGCTTTTAAATTTAGTCATGAGAGCCCTCCTTAGCGTGGTAGTAGTATTTGTCGCTAATGGTGAAATTATATAATAGCAGATCACCGTGGACAAGTCTGATTAGGGAAGGATTTGGCAAAAAGAGTGTGGAAATTAGCAATAAGTATTGAATTTATAGAAGGAGAAACTGGGTGGCGAGTTTAGAAAAGGTTCGTGGGCGGTTTGCGCCCAGTCCGTCCGGAGAAATGCATCTGGGAAACGCCTGGACTGCGCTTCTTGCATGGCTTGAAGTGCGCAGCCAAAGTGGCACAATGGTGCTCAGGATGGAAGACCTTGATCCTGAGCGTTCTCGTGCAGAGTATGCGAATGGAATAATGCGTGATTTGGTGTGGTTGGGGTTGGATTGGGATGAAGGGCCGGATGTCGGTGGTCCGTATTCTCCATATGTTCAGAATGAACGGCGTCAGTTATATCAAGTCATGTTGGACAAGTTAATATATGCTGATTTAGTTTATCCATGTTATTGTAGTCGGGCCGAAATTTTGTCTGCTGCATCGGCACCTCATACCGGAGAAGGGGAAAGCGGATATCCGGGAACGTGCCGCAATTTAGGGGACAAGAGAAACAGGTATGATGGCCGAAAACCGGCTTTAAGGATTATGGTGCCGGATAAAACGCTATCTTTTAATGATGGAGTACGAGGTCAAGTTGGACAGAATCTGGCCAAGACGACCGGTGATTTTATTGTTCGCCGGTCGGATGGAGTTCATGCTTATCAATTGGCGGTGGTGGTAGATGACGCAATGATGAAGATTAGCCATGTGCTTAGGGGAAATGATCTATTGCTATCAACACCCCGGCAACTTTTTCTTTATCAGGTGCTTGGGTTTACGCCGCCGCAGTTTACACATGTGCCGCTTTTATACAGTCCTGACGGACATCGGCTGGCGAAACGACAGCAACAGCTGACTTTGGCGGCGCTTCGCCAAGAAAAAGTAGCGGCAGAAAAGATTGTCGGTTATCTGGCGTGGAAGGCTGGCCTAGTGGATAGCTGGCAGCCAGTGCGCCCCAAGGATCTGGTTAGTTGTTTTTCGTTGTCAAGGCTTTCTGGAGAGGCGGTGGTTGTTGACTACAACGCATTTTTATGAAGAAGTACAGATTATTATGTTATCTATAGCGTCTAGCACCCCAGTATTCGTCGCCATAGCTGCCAACGGTAAATTGTTCCTCGCGAATGGCTGACCTGGAGTTTGGAGCATGAATCATTCTGTCGTCGCCAGAGTAAAGGCCGACATGATGGATGGCTCCTTGGCCGTTAGCATTGGCAAAAAACAGGAGATCGCCTAATTCGAGATCGGCTTTGTCAACCGGTGAGCCGCCACTAGCCTGATCGTCGGCATCACGCGGAATGAATATTTCCTGGGAGGCGTAAAGTCGCATGACGAAACCGGAACAATCAAAGCCAAATGCTGATGTGCCGCCCCAGATATATCTGAGACCAAGAAATTTTCTAGCCTCAGTAACTATGGCTTGTGCCGAGAAGGGTGCTTTGGTTTGCGGCATGGCTTGACTGCGGTAGATATGCCCAACATTGCCTGACGGCAAGCGAACCGAATAATATTCGCTGTCTTCAGCAGTTACGAGCGGTAGTCTGGTTTGGTAACTGAGCTCACAAATGCTGGCGTTATCTTGGTAAAGTGGTGCTTTGGCAGCGGTGATGGTTAATAATGGGGAGTGGAGTTGGTCTTCTAAAAAGCCAATATCTGACCTTACCTGAGCTGCGGGGAGCCAGCCGGGGTAGCCATGAGTGTTCAGGCTGGTAGTTTGTTCAACGGCAGCTACTTTAATCCAGTCGTTATGACGTTCGAGGATGAGCAAGCGTTCACCATAGAGAAGCTGGGTTTCTACTTTTCCTACTAGCCAAAGCCGCATTTCATCATCCATTGTATCAGCCCAGGCTAAAGGGTTGGTGACAGGTTCCAAGATGAGGTTATCATGGGGGCGTTTGGGGCCGGGTTCAGACCATAATACAGCCAGCGGTACATTTACCGCCGCAAAAATTTCCGTCATGATTTAGCTCCTTCCACAGCGATGTTTTTAATCCAGTGTATGAAGATACTGATAAATAGTTTGGGTTAGTTTGGCGATTATTGTCTGTCCGCGCTCGGCGTCAGGCAGGTTCTCGGTCATAAAAACAGCAATGAAATGGCAATTTGGTCCGTAGATAATACCAGCATCGTGTTCGATTCCGTCAAGCTCTCCGGTTTTGTGGGCAGCTACGGTTCCGGGGGGGAGTCCCAGGGGGATTTTACAGCGGTCTTGTTGGCCTTTAAGGATAGTCAGCATGGTTTCGTCCAGTTCGGGGATGAGGCAACTATGGTTATACAGCTGTTCGAAAACCCTAAGTATATCGGTTACAGAGGTATAGTTTTCATAGCCTTGAGCGGCGCTGGCGAAGTCCATCATTTTTCGCTGAAGAAGGGTGTCAGGGCAGTCGAGCCGCTGAATTGTGGCGTTAATGGCATTCATTGAAAGCTTGTTAATAAGAATGTTAGTTGCGGTGTTATCACTTTCGGTAATCATCAGTTCGATGAGTTTTTGGTAGGTTACCATGGTGCCCGGCAACGCATGCTCGAGCGGTCCTGCACCGCCTACCTGGTCACAGGTCCTAATAGGTTGTTCTTGGTTTAAGGTTAAAGTCCCGTGGGCGTATTGACGAAAGGCTTCAATCATGATAAAAATTTTTATAAGGCTGGCTGAGGGTTGGCGGCGGGGATTTATCATCCAGCGGCGTCCGGTATTTAGGTCTTTAGCCGCTATAGAGTAAACTCCGGCTTCAGGGGATAGAATATCGGACAGAATATTGTCCAGAGAAACTTTATCATTAGTCAAAATAAATCAGCTCCATCATTAATGTTATCAGTACAAAAGTCTTAGACGGATTACTAAAATAATTATTTCGCCATTTACGGATAAAAAACCTTGCCGTATGGTTTGACTATATACGGTGCAAATTATCATTGATGGCTGACTGGAAAGGATGTAAAAATAGTGTTAACGAAAAAAACATCTGTTATTATCAGTATGCTGATATTAGGCTTAGTGGTGGCTGGTTGCGGTTGGTTTGGCGGTAAGCCGGAAGCCAAGCAGCTTCGCTATGCTGTCGGGGCTGAGCCGGAGACGCTTGATCCCAGAAAATCTACTAGTATTGCTGCTTCAAATATTGAGGCTCAGGTATTTGAGGGGCTAACGTCTATTGATAGCAATAACATGCCTATTCCCGGTGCTGCTGAGCGATGGGAAGTGTCTCCGGATGGTCTGAAATACACTTTTTATTTGCGACAAAATGCAAAATGGTCAAATGGTGATCCGGTTACAGCCCATGATTTCGAATATGCATGGAAATCGACGCTTGATCGGGAGCTGGCGTCCAGTTATGCTTATCAGCTATTCTACATTAAGAATGGTGAAGACTATAATGCCGGAAAGGTTTCCGCTGATCAGGTTGGAGTAAAGGCCATCGATGACTATACTTTGGAAGTCAATTTGGAAAAGCCAACACCGTATTTTTTGTCGTTAGTTTCTTTCCATACATATTACCCTGTTAATAAGAAGGTTGCGACCGCTAATCCTAAGTGGTCAGATGACGCTTCGACTTTTATTGGCAATGGGCCGTTTAAATTTGCAAGTTGGGTTCATGAAAATAAAATCGAGCTTGTTAAGAATGATCAGTATTGGGATGTCGCTAAGGTAAAGCTGAGTGGGATGGAACTGATTTTGGTGGACTCTAATAGCACGGTTATGACGATGTTTGAAAATGGCCAACTTGATATGGCTGAAAATCCACCTAACACCGAAGTGCCACGCTTGGAACGGGAGGGCAAAATTAAGTCTATGCCGTTTCTTGGCACTTACTTTTACACTTTTAATGTGAAACGTCCACCATTTGATAATGTTAAGGTGCGGAAGGCGTTCAGCTTGGCTGTAAATAGACAGGACATAGTTACAAGGGTTTTGCAGGGCGGGCAAAAAGCGGCGTTGGCTTTAGTTCCTTACGGAGTGCCTGATGTGGCACCAGGCGAGGATTTTCGAGTAAAAGGCGGCGATTATATAGCTGATAATGATGTGGCAAAAGCGCAGCAATTATTGTCCGAGGCCGGATATCCCGGCGGAAAAGGCTTGCCACCTGTTGTTCTCTTGTTTAATACCAGCGATAATAATAAGACTCTTGCCGAAGCTGTGCAGGAGATGTGGAAGAAGAATCTCGGCGTGAATGTTGAGCTTAGTAATCAAGAACGAAAGGTGTTTAACGATAATCTGGATAATCATAATTTTCAGCTGTCACGTAATGAGTGGGTCGGTGATTATGCCGATGCTATGACATTTATTGAACTGTTTGAATCTGATAATGGTAATAATGACCCTGGGTATAGTAATCCGGCTTATGATGAACTTGTCCGCACGGCTAAAACATCAAATGATCAAACGGTTAGGATGGCAGCGATGCATAATGCTGAAAAGATCTTATTGGATGATGCAGTTATTGTGCCGATTTACTTTTATACAAATCCGGTTTTGGTGTCAAATAATGTAAAAGGATATACCAGAACGGTGCTTGGCGTAATTTATTTAAAGGAAGCATACGTAGAGTAATGGCTTGGTGATATTTTCTAAGTAATCATCAATTGCTCGGCTTGGAATCAAGGAGGCTTAATGTGAATAATATTGAACAAATGCTTAGTTTAAAGACCTGGGCAGTAATCGGGGCCAACAATAACAAAGAAAAATTTGGCTGTAAGATATTTCAGTTTTTACTTAAGCAAGGTGAGTATACTGTATTTCCAGTTAATCCGGGGCTGAGTGAAGTTCTTGGGGAAAAATGCTATACGTCACTGAGCGAATTACCCCAAAAGCCAGATGTAGTCAATCTGGTGGTACCACCGCGGGTGGGGGAACAGATTATACGGGAATGCGCTGAATTGGGAATAAAGAACGTTTGGTTTCAGCCAGGTACTGACTCTGAGGCGGTTGTTTCTCTTGCCCGTGAACTGGAGTTGACTGTGGTTCAAGCCTGTGTGATGGTTGAAAGCCGTAACCGCTCGTAACAGCGGGAGAAATCACTAATAATAGGGGGGATTATAATGGCGAATATTACTGAAGTGAACTCCAATAATTTCCATGAAGAAGTATTGGAGGCCGGTAAAGCAGTATTGGTTGATTTTTGGGCACCTTGGTGTGGTTACTGCGGAAAACTTGTACCGGTGCTAGAGGATTTGGCATCCGAGCTTGGTGATAAGGTTAAAATAGTAAAGCTTAATGTCGACGATAATCGGGGATTAGCTGAACAGTACAGTGTTAAAAATCTGCCGACCATGATTTTATTCAAGGATGATGAGCCTGTGGAAAGATTGCTTGGCTTTATGCCGAAAGCAACGATTTTAGCAAAGATTTCACCTTTGGTTTAACATTTTATATGAAAAAACGGTTGCCGACTGGCAATCGTTTTTTTTTTGTTAAAAGTGAGTACAATTGGCTAATTTGATGTAGGGAGGTCTAATTTACACTAATGGTGTCTAGGCCTTATATGTTGTTTAGTTTCATGGATTTTAGCTGGTATAAATGGGTTAATGTTAGAATAGAAAAATAACATATTGATTGCCGGGGAGGGGTTGGGGATGGGACGGCAGGTTATTTTGGTCGGGAATCCCAATGTTGGCAAAAGTGTAATATTTAATCAATTAACCGGAAGGTATGTTAATGTATCGAATTATCCTGGAACGACGGTAGAAATAGCGGTTGGACAAAGCCGACTATGTGGTAGGGAGTATGATATTATAGACACCCCAGGTGTGTATTCGTTATCACCGCTTACGGATGAGGAACAGGTGACCAGACGACTTTTGCTTAGGCGAAGAGCTGATACGGTAGTGCATGTTATTGATGCTAAAAATATCCGGCGGATGTTGAATTTGACGCTGCAACTTATTGATGCTGAGTTGCCAGTAATTTTGAATATTAATCTTATGGATGAGGCCAAGAGTGCGGGGCTTAGTTTTAACTTTTCGTTGCTTGCTAAAGTCATTGGGATTCCGGTGGTGGCTACAACTGCGGTGGAAAAGGCCGGAATTGATAATTTGAAAAAAACGATAGCTGATTACCGGTGTAAGCCTGTGGTTGCACCAAGGTTTAGTGCTCCGATTGAGCAGGCTGTTGCCGCTATTAGTGCAAGAATCAAAAAAGAATATGTTTTTTCAAAACGTATGTTAGCATTGTTGCTTCTCCAGGACGATAGGGAGACCCATGCTTGGGCTAGCGATGAGGCTGAGTATTTGGAAATACTGAAGATTATTCGCGATTTGGGGGCGCGTTATCAGCAACCGATTTCTCTTGTTATCGCCATTGAACGCCAGAAGATGGTGGATGATCTGCTGAGTAATGTAGTACGGTTTGGAATGCCGCGGCATCGTAAACTACGAAATATATTTGACCGACTGACAAGGGAGCCGGTTACCGGCATTCCGATTTTGGTTTTGGTTATATATTTTGGTTTATACAAGGTTGTAGGCGGGATTGGTGCCGGGGTTATGGTGGATTATATCAATAATCAGATTTTTGGCAGTGTTTTGACGCCGCTTATGGGGTATGCTGCTGACAGGTATCTTCCTTGGGAGTGGATGAAGTCATTGCTTGTGGGATCGTACGGTCTCTTCACCTTTGGTTTGCGCTATGCCGTTGCCATCATCTTACCGGTGGTGGGAACATTTTTTATTGTTTTCGCAGTTCTGGAAGACTCTGGATATCTACCCAGATTGGCGATGCTTGTGGATGGGCTATTTAAAAAGATCGGCTTAAACGGTCGAGCCGTAATTCCGGTTGTGTTAGGATTAGGGTGCGGAACGATGGCTGTCTTTGTAACAAGGACCCTTGAAACTAAACGGGAACGACTGTTGGCAACTTTTTTATTATCGCTGGCAATTCCTTGTTCGGCTCAATTTGGTGTTGTGTTGGCAATTCTATCATTCAGCAATGTAGTGGTAGGGCTTTGGGCTGCCTATGTTTTGTTGGTGTTTATTTCAGCAGGTTGGTTAGGGGCAAAGCTGCTGCCAGGGCAGCGTAGTCCGTTTTATATGGAATTACCGCCGCTTAGGTTGCCAAATATCCAGAATGTATTAACAAAAGTTTATACTCGGATGGTGTGGTATTTTACGGAGATTATTCCAGTTTTTATTGTTGTCAGTGTTGTTTTATGGCTTGGTGACCAAACCGGAGTGCTAGCATATATTATAGAAGTGGCAGAGCCTATCATGGTGTCACTTGGGCTGCCGCCGCAAACCGCCCAGACGTTTTTGTTGGGCTTTTTTCGGCGGGACTATGGTGCGGCAGGACTTTATGACATGACTGGAAATGGAATGCTCGATGAACAGCAATTGTTGGTAGCTGCGGTGACAATGACATTATTTGTGCCTTGTGTAGCCCAACTTATAGTGATAATAAAAGAACAGGGAATTTCAGTGGCGGCAATGATGATGGTACTGATTTCTATGATTGCCTGGATGTCTGGTTGGTTGATGATGCGTTTTGCCGGTCTGCTTTTTTTCTGAAAGAGGATGGGCGTGTAATGAATAAATCTTTGTCTTTGATAGAACTAAAACGAGGGGAAAAGGCGATAATTAGCGCATTGCCCACTAAGGCCGTAAACTTACGCAAACTATTAGTTTTCGGGCTGCTGCCAGGGGTAGAGATTAATGTGCTGCAGGTTTCCCCAAGCTATGTGGTAGCGGTGGGGAATACATATTTGGCATTGGATAGGGAGATTGCCAGGGGGATACTAGTAATGGATAAAAAATGGGCAAGAAAAATTAAGTGAAAAAACCTAACTTGCAGTGGTTAGGTTATTGTATACAATATATTGTATTTTTGTCTGGAATAATACCTACTGCGTTGAAAGCACTTTCAATGGCCTTAATTTTTTTTTGATCACAAGGATATATATCATGGCAGGCGTTAATTAGCGCTTGGCGGAAATCCAAAAACGTAGCATGGCTGCAACCGATAAGTTGATAAGCTTGGACGTTGTATAATAACGTTTCCATAATATTAATGCCCAGTCTGGGAACTTTAATTTTTGTTTTTCTGTGGAGTCCTCCGTTGCTAAGCAGGTAGATGGCATGACTGATAATGGTAGAGTTGCAATGGACTTCTATATTGCATTTTTCTTCATTAGCTTGCCCTTGATACTGATACCGATCACTATAATGATCAGGGTAGTTTCCGATGGCTATGCTTTCTTGTGGGTTATTGGGATTATATCGTCCATTGTTTGTTGGGTTAGTTAAGTTACGCATACCATGAGTATTCAATAGCCAAGTATCTTCTGCATAATACCAATTTCCGGTAATGAAGGCAGCGAAACAATCAGATAATGCTTCGCTTAGTACTCCTGATTCTCCGCAGTAGAATGGGGCGAAGCCAGCATTAGTTACACCATGGGTGAACTCATGAGCAAGCGTATGGAAGGTAGAACCAAAATCCTTGTGTGTATCATTGTCGTTGTCACTAATAGAAATAAATTTATGTTCAGATGTCCAATATGTTTCATCGGAATGGACGACTATTTTTACATTTGAACCTTTGTCATCAAAACTATTTCTTCCATGAACCATAAAATAATAATCAACAACATAACCAGCATACCTGTGAGCATCAACTTCAGGCCCTTGATTTTTATTCCTGGTTGAAACTTTGATTCTATTCCAAAGATTGTTGTAAGTTTTGGAAAGTTGACCACTAATATAACTATATGTTTCCACAATGGGGCCGTTTGGGTGGCGGCTTTGGTCGTAAAGGAGATAAGTACCATTATCATCACGCGAGGTGTTAATTTCACCCCCCCGAGAGTAATATCCAATCCCCCATCCCTTAACTGGGGTTATGCGGTGTAGTGTACTATGATATCTAACTACTTCACCAGTTATAGCATCAATAGCATAAAGCCAACATTCCGGTATAGGAGTATCCATTCTAAATAATTTAACCTGCCAGCATAAACTAGGTACCGAGTTGTTGGTTAATATAAAGAGTTCAGGTTTAGCGGGATTTAATGAAAAATTGAGACCAGCATGGCTGGCGGCCATGTATTTGGCTTCTGCATAACTCAAGGCGGGAGTAGTATTAAGTCTCAAATCGGGAACAAATTTATTAAATACTGTTTGGAGCAAGCCTGTTGCTGAATAATGAAGGCTAACCATTCCTCCTTCTACTGGTACGTTTTCAAACTTCTGTTGCAGGCTTAGGTGAACCATACCTAATCTGTCAGTAACGACGTTATTTTTGGTTAATTCCTGGTTTAGATTATTAATACCAAATAGAGGATGGTACTTTGACAGGAATTTGCTGGCATTGATGAAACGATCAGCGATTGAGGGTGATGTTCGGTTTAAGTTGCTAAGGTTGCCACGAAGATATACTATCGATTCGGTATCATTGTTCCAGTTTGCTAGTAAATTGGGATCCCGTTGGCGTAGATCTTCCAATAAATCTTGTTGAAACGGGCTGATATTCATTCAACTATTCCTCCTTGGGAGAGCGCGTGAGAAACATTGAATTTTATCTCATGTTAAATTTTATGAAAGGTATTAAATAAAGGTGACATATAAAATTGATGTTTAGAAAATTAAAGTAAGCAAGTGATTAAGACTGGAGCATATAGGTAGTGGGGAAGCTTTGGTTTTATTCAGATGATTAAATGTGTAAAGCCCCTTGGCCTTTTGCAGGGCCAAGGGGCTTTACGCATAGAAGATTTTTAGTTGAATCATGGTCGTGTGGTGTTTTAGAACCATAATGAAATAGTGCAGAAGTCCTTGTTTTTAGGACTTGCAGCCACAACCGCAACTTCCTCCAGTACATCCGCCTTCGGCGGCTTTGTTTAGATCGGCGATAAGGGCATCTACGTCGATACCGTGAGCCAAAGCACCTTGTTCAATATTTTCATAGCGGGCAGCAGCGCACCCGAAACATCCCATGCCGTAGTTGCGAAATACGTCGGTGGTTTGCGGGAATTTCTGGACTACCTCGATAATGCCCATAGTTTTAGTGATAATCATTGGTTTGTCCTCCTTTCCGGGAAAGTATGGCAATTCACAATTATTATATCATAGCAAGATTAGTATGTCATTGCCGCAAAAACGAAAATGGGAAAGAGCCCGTAATGATCTACGCTACAGCCAACGCTGATCATTACATACCTATACGCAATCTTTCGACTACGCACAAGCATTACACAACCAACGCTGACCTTTGCTCGACTACCAAGAGTACCTATGAAACCTACCGCAAT
>JAGGAC010000142.1 GCA_017889635.1 Bacillota bacterium
GCAGATGGGAACTGTCCGTCCGAGCGTATTCAAAAAGCCGCAGCCTGATAACTCAAGAAGCGGAGAAATTATTCGGGTGTCCAGCAAAGTTAAGCCTGAGGATATTCGGACGAAGCTTATAGAGGTTATCAAGGTTTGCAGTGCGTCCTGTAATTTAGAAGAAGCTGAAGTAATAGTATCCGGCGGACGTGGTATGTGCAAGCCGGAGAACTTTACTCTGATTGAAGACTTAGCAAATGCTCTTGGTGGTGCTGTGGGTGCATCGCGTGCTGCAGTAGATGCCGGATGGAAGCCAGCGTTGCATCAGATAGGACAGACAGGTAAGACTGTTGGACCTAAAATTTATTTTGCCTGTGGTATTTCCGGTGCAATCCAGCATCTGGCCGGAATGTCTTCTTCCGATATTATTATCGCAATAAATAAAGATGCTTTATGGTAAATGACGTAAAATATTCAACTGTTAAAATTGGTGATAAAGCAAGTATGACTAAGACAGTAACAGAGTACGATGTGTATACTTTTGCGGGTCTGAGCGGAGATTTTAATCCTGTACATGTTAATGCTGAGTTTGCTAAAAATACTATTTTTAAGGAACGAATTGCTCACGGAGTGTTATCAGCTAGTTTTATTTCCGCAGTGATTGGTACGGCCCTGCCTGGTGCAAATACTATTTATCTTGGTCAAGAGTTAGCGTTTAAGGCACCAGTAAAAATAGGGGATACAGTTACTGCGACAGTAGAAGTTATTGAGAAAATTGTTTCTAAAAATCGCTTAGTACTGAATACTATTGCTACTAACCAAAATGGTGTTGTAGTAATTGAAGGCAAAGCTACGGTAATGAAAAAAGATTAGGATAATTTTTGTTATCAATTGCTTTCTTAAAGTGAGCCGGATTAAATTTGCATTGCAGAAGTGGAGGGGGAAAGCTATGAAAATAAACAAAGTAATGATTATTGGAGCTGGCCAGATGGGGAGTGGCATAGCTCAGGTGATGGCTCAGGCTGGTCTAGAAGTAGTAATAAGAGATATTAATCAGAAATTTGTCCAAAATGGCATTAACAGTATAGAAAAGAATTTGGCAAAAAATGTAGATAAAGGCAAGCTTACTATTAATGAAAAAACTATGATAATGGATCGTATTTGCGGCGTAGTGGAGTTCCAACCAGTGAATTGCAATGTTGACTTAGTTGTAGAAGCAGTCAGTGAAAATATGAATCTAAAAATAGATATTTTCCAAATGATGGACAGCATTTGTCCGCCTCATACAATATTTGCAAGCAATACGTCGTCGCTACCTATTACGGCGATTGCGATGGTGATTAAACGGCCAGCTAAATTTATTGGCATGCATTTTTTCAATCCTGCTACAGTGATGAAGTTGGTGGAGATAATAAATGGACATGTAACTAGTGAAGAAACTTTTATTGCCGTAAAAACATTAGTTGAGCGTTTAGGAAAAACACCGGTTAAGGTATCAGACTTCCCTGGATTTATTGGTAATCGTGTAATGATACCGATGATTAACGAAGCGATATATGCTCTTATGGAAGGTGTCGCTAGCGCCGAAGATATTGATACTGTGGCGAAACTTGGTTTTAATCATCCAATTGGACCGCTGGCACTAGCCGACATGATAGGTAATGATACTGTTCTGTCTATTATGGAAGTATTATTTAAAGGCTTTGGCGATTCAAAATACCGGCCTTGTCCATTACTTAGGAAGATGGTGCAAGCGGGATATCTAGGTCGTAAGACAGGGAAAGGTTTTTATGACTATAATAACGACAAGTAAAATAAGCAATTATAGTAGGAAGGCTTCGAATTATGAAAGAGTGTATTATGGGAGAATTATGTGATTGTGAATATAATAAAAATGGTTGTAAGATTAAATGCAAGATTGACACTTTGATTTGCCCGCCAATGTGCAATATGTATCAGCAACGACAGAAAAGCCTAGAAGAAGGTATAAAAGTAGTCGCTTAATGGATATCGTAAAGATATCTGTAGCCGAAGCAGCGACAAAAATGTGGTTGCTTCGGATGACGAGAAAAAAATGAAGGAGAATGGTGGTTATATTTGTTATGCAGTCAGTAAATTGATATATTTTTAATGAAAACGCTTGGAGACCTAGTGGGTTTCGAAGCGGTTTCACTTTTTTGTGCTGTGCGGCAGTAATTTAGTACTGCTGATGTAAAAACCGAAAAGGTGACAGCGTGGAACGTCAGACTGTCATAGATCAATGTATTTATATATCTCTTGCTGAGCTTGTTCAGGTGTAGAGCAAACTCTTACCTGTCGGGCAGTCAATCGTGAAACAGGGGATCTGTTCCTTCACCTACTTTGAAATTAGCCACCAATACGCCGATGTATGAACGTATGGAAGAAGATATGCAAAGGAAAATTGCATAAATGGCTAAATGAAAATCCAGGATACCGATGTTCCTGGATTTCAAGGTTTGCAGAATGTTAAATTATCGGATTTTGTATAGGGGGATTAATTGCCTACTTTAATTGTAAATGGCGTATACGCAGGTGCTTGGATTATAAGGGGGGAGCTAGAGGAGCATAGGAATATAAAATATTTTACTTGGTTCTGCGATGATGCCTACGGCATTAAACGCAACTTCGATAGCCCGAAGTTTTTTTTGATCACAAGGGTATATATCACAGCAAGCGTTAATTAATGCTTTGCGGAAGTCTAAAAACGTAGCTGTTTTGTTGCCAATTAGTTGATAGTTTTGCACATTGTATAACAATGCTTCCATAACACAAGTACCTAGTTTTGGAACAGTAATTTTGGTTTTTCGGTGGGTTCCTCCGTTGCTAAGCAAATAAATAGCATGACTTATAATTGTACAGTTTGAGTGGATTCCACCATCATCCTTCGTCCCTTGGTACCGATCTTCATAATGATCTGGGCAATGACCTTTAAACACGCTTGTTTCATCATTAGGATTCCATTGGCCGTTGTTCGTGGGATTAGCTAGGTTGCGGAAGCCATGGGTGCTTAACAGCCAACTGTCTTGATCGAAATACCAAGTATTAGAGATAAAGGCGCCGAAACAATCTGATAAAGCCTCGTCAATTGCTCCAGACTCTCCGGTGTAGTCAGGCTCGAACCCCAATTCAGTAACAGCATGGGTAAATTCATGCGCGATTATATCAAGATTAGATTCAAAATCAAAATTTTCATCGTTATCGTTGTCGCTAATACAAATTAATTTTAGCGTAGAATTCCAACTTGTCGACTCGCTGCAATGAACCAGGAGTTTTACGGTTGAACCTTTATCGTCGTAACTATTTCGGCCATGAACTTTAGCAAAATAATCGACAATGTAACCGGCATAGCGGTGCGCGTCAACCTCTG
>JAGGAC010000143.1 GCA_017889635.1 Bacillota bacterium
GCACCAAATGTAATGATAGGATATTGGAAAAAAACACAGGAAACGCAGGAGACCTTCCAAGAAGGTTGGTTTTTGACCGGAGATTGTGCTCGGAGAGATAAGGAAGGGTATATCTATATTGTGGGCAGAAAAAAAGATGTGATTATTACCGGCGGAGAAAACGTTTATCCTGTTGAAGTTGAGCAAGTTTTATACCGGCATCCTAATATAAAGGAAGTCGCTGTAGTCGGAGTACCTAATAAGAAATGGGGAGAAGCCATAAAAGCAGTTATTGTTTTGAAAGAGTTAAGCCAGTGTATCAGCATAGATGGAATTAAAGCGTTTTGTGAGGGAAAACTGGCACGTTACAAGATGCCTAAAATACTTGAAGTTGTTTCGGCGCTGCCACGTAATGCAGCAGGTAAAGTATTGAAAAGTAGTCTGAGGTAGGAGAACGCCATAAAGTCCCATATCAGTGAAAATGCTTGACAAGAAAAATAGCATCAGTTATCATGGATATAGATCTAGATGTATATACACGATGCTAATTTTGCCGGATTAAAATTAGCTATCTATGCCTTTTGTTAGCTGATAGGCATTTGTGCGCACACTGAAAATTTTATTAGGAGGTTGGCTGAGGGTATTATGGATTGTCTATTTGATTAACCTTGGTTTCCCTCTCTACGGTGGTGCTGTTATTAATTCGTTCATGATGAAGGATATTCCCATGGACCGGATGACGTACGGCGCAGGTTTTTCCCTTTGTAACTTATTTGTTGGTTTGGGAGCAATACCAGCCGGCATGGCAGTAATGAAGTATGGCATTAGAAAAACTTTTGCTATGGGCGGCGGTATTCTGATCATCGCTACGTTATGGATGTCTCAGGTTGCTACTCAGCCTTGGCATTATCTCGTTGGATTCGGCGTTTTAAATGGTTTTGGTATGGCAATGGGTACAATGCTGCCGCTGGCGACCACGGTTACTCGCTGGTTCGTGAGATATCGCGGCAGAGCTATGGCAATCGCCATGACAGCATCTGGTTTTGCAGGGTTTATTGCATCTCCGGCCATTAATAAGCTGATACAAGCTTCCGGTGGCAACTGGCGGCTTGCCTGGATTGCAGTTACCGTTACTTGTGTGGCTTCTTCTTTGATTGCACTCAAGTTCATTAAAGAGAGTCCTCAGGAGTATGGACAAATTCCTGATGGCCGGGAAGCCAACGAAGAAGAAAAGAAGGCTATTGCGGTAAATCCTCTAGTTACTAAATATGCCTGGAAACCGGCAGAAGTATATAAAAATTATGTTTACTGGCTGACTATTTTAGCTGCGGCAGCCAGCCAATGGCCGTTTTTCTTTTTCACTGCGCACTGGATCATGCATCTTCGCGGCAAAGGCATTGATCCCGCTATTGCAGCATTATGTATGGGTCTGTTTACTATGGGAGGGATTGTCGGTCGACTTATTAGTGGCTGGCTTATGGACAGAATTGCGGCCCGTTATGTTTTTATGCTTGGCTTTCTATGTTATTTTGCTGGTTCGTTCCTGGCACTACAGGCCAGTCCGACGACACTTATGGCGGCATATATGGCAGCAATTCTTTACGGCGCTGGATTCGGCTGGTGTTTCGTGGCACAGCAGACAATGCTTGGTCATTTCTTCGGCCCTGCAGCATTTCCTAAAATCAATGGTACCTTGTTAGCAATTACTGCGATATTAGTATCGGCTTCCGGCATGGTTGGTGGCAAGCTTTTTGATATATTTAAAGGATATAACGAAGCTTTTTATTTGAATGTAGCTATGGGTGTACTTGGTCTTATCTTGCTGGTTTTTGCAAAAATGCCGCAGGCGCCTAAAGACACGTCTGCAACATCTCAGCACACAGCATAATGTGATTGACAGACATTATTTTTTAATCAGCTCACGATCGCGAAAATGTTAATAATTGGAAGTTTGAAATTATAGTAAAAAATACATAAGGGGCGATTTTGTATGAAAAATACGAAGAAAATTAAAAAATGGATGACTATTGTACCGTTGGCACTTATGTCCATAACTATGGCTGGAATCCCGGTGTTCGATAATCCTGTTTATGCTGCGGTGACGCCGTCTTTCAGCGATGTTCCGGCTGGCCACTGGGCTTATGATGCGGTAGGCAAATTAGCTAAGGCTGGTCTTGTTGATGGTTATAGCGACAAAACTTTTAAAGGTGACAAATCAATAAGTCGTTACGAAATGGCTTTTATTGTTGCTAAGGCAATGGATAAGTTTGAGAAAGCAGATGAGGCCAATAAGCAGATTATTGACAAGCTTTCTTCTGAGTTTGCACCGGAACTAAACCGCTTGGGAGCCCGGGTTGCTAAAGTCGAAGCAAAAACTAACACTTGGATTAGCGGTGAGACTCGTTTCCGTGCTTTCGGAAATGATACTACGGCTACTGGCAATAAAAAATTGAATGGTTCAAACAAATTTGATTTCCGTCAGCGTATTAAATTCAATGGAACCATTAATGAAGATATTTCCTGGATGGCTCGTGCTCAAGCTACCGGTAAAATGGGTGATTATTCTACTACTGGTGTGGGAAATGATGCTTGTTTTGATTTGTTTGCAGTAACAGCAAAAAACGTGATGGGTATAGACAAAGTACGTATTGGCCGTTTCCCTTATGATAACTTTACACACGGATTGTTTGGTAAAGCCGTTGGTGTCGACGGGATTCGCGTTGATGAGAACATGGGAAAAGTATTATTTACCGGGTCAGTGAATAACATCAAGAACGCTGGAACCGACGGTGATGCCAATACGCTTACAACCGCTCAGCTTTCCGGAAAGCTAGGTGACCTTGGCTGGCGAGGCGGTTATTACTGGTCTGATGTTCCCGGTAGCACTAGTACCATGAATACCAATGTTGGTTCTTTTGACAAATCTGCGGGTTGGGCAGCAGGTTTTGATGTCAATCTTGGCAAGGTTAAGCTGATCGCTGACTATGTTTCAACAGATCTTAAAGAATCCAGCAACCTGCCGACTTCACCCAAAGGCTGGGCTGTTGAACTTACCAGCGCCGTTAACGCTCCGCCTGTCTTTTATTCGGCTGTAAACCTTGTAGATTATAAGAAAAAGGGCGATTTCGGCTGGTCGGTTGCGTATCGCAGTATTGATGCCGGAGCAATCCCGAATGGAGCCGGGGGTTTTGATGCACAAGCGATTGCCAATACATCAGACAAATATAACACGTTTACGAAAGGTACTGACAATATAAAAGGTTTCTTTGTTGCTTTCCAAAGTACCGTTGCTAAGAATGTAATTTGGACTATTGAGGGACAAGACCTCAAAATTAAAAATCGGAACCTGACTAATTTATCCTCCAGTGACATTGGCAAAACCTACATGACCAAGCTTGAGTTCTTCTATTAAAATACAGCTTAATTACCACTGAGTGTTTAGGGACCCCGACTTGTTCGGGGTCGTTCTTTGTCTATTGTTTATTCTTAAATTAGGTTAGATAATTATAGTGGCGGGGTCATGTGTTTGGTAGCGTTCTGTTTAATAGGTGCGTTAGCAATGATTACTCTTTGGTTTCGTAAAGTATAACGTCTATGGAATTGATGTTACTAATTTGAAAA
>JAGGAC010000091.1 GCA_017889635.1 Bacillota bacterium
GACGGGGCTGGCAATAGAAGAAGTTGAGAAATTGAAACAGAACTAAAAATAGATATATATTTAAATGCTTCGAGACCTATTGGGTTTCGAAGCGTTTTCATTTTATTGTGTGCTGCGTGCCAGCATTTTAGTGCTGCTGATGTAAAAGCCGAAAAGGTGACAGTGGGGAACGTCCCCCACTGTCACCTTTACCTTAAGTGAGCAGGAACTTCGGAAATTGAAAGAACTTATCGATGCGGAAATTGCGTTGCTAGATCAAGCTTAAAGGCTTGTAATTAAAATTCAGATAAAAGGTCTGGAACAGTAATGGACAACCTGTATGTGGCTGGCGTGTATCGAGCACGTCAGTTCTTTTTATCTGATGAAGACTAAAAAGATGGGGTTAAAACCTCTCCAATTGTGTTCTTTAAATTGAAATAATCGGCGAGTTTAACTATAGCTGTGGGGTCAGGTTATAATTATTGGAGGGATTTATGGTGAAATGTCGAAAAACAAAAATTAATCATAGAATGTCGATAGTTTATCCGATGAATAACCCGTTCGCGTGCTCCATCCTCTACAGGCTGGAGTAAAGAACGGCTAATTCCCTGGATAATTCGACTAAAATTCAGATGGGGTTAAAACTCCATCTGAATTAAGTCTCATTTATTAAATGCCTTGAAATATTTAACTTAAAACAAATATACATACATATGCAGCATTATCTTGGCCAAAATTAGAAACGTACGTTTGTGAGTAAAAATATTGGTTGAAACTTGCAAGGCTTTTAGCTTGTAACCTTGTCGATGTTATCGATAAGGGTTAAAGACGAGGAGGCCAATTGATGAAATCAAATTTTCAATTTTTGGACCAAAATTTTCCGGTATTAGCAAAATTGGGGGAGATGGCAGAAGGTTATCTTTATACAGATACCAACACTTGCTTAATTAAGCTGGGACTATTTGGGGAAAGTATTGTTAATTTAATGCTGCAGCTTGACCAAATTGATTTTCCGGCTTACGATAATACGCATGCCAACCGGATAAAGCTTTTAAAAAAGGAAGGATTATTGTCGCAGGATCTTGACGATATTTTTTATGCTCTGCGGGTGGCGAGAAATAAAGCTGTTCACGCCGGTTATGATTCTTTTGAAGACTGTGTGACACTTCTGAAGATGGCCCATAGCCTGGGGACTTGGTTTATGCAGACTTATGGTGATTGGCAATATAATTTGGCGGAGTTTGTATTGCCGGAAGACAACAGTAAAAAGACGGATTTTGAGGCGCTGTTAAAAGAAAAAGAAGCTTTGATTGAAGAGCTGTCCAAACAGCTACTACAAAAAATTCCGGCCAAGAAGGTGCCTGCCGCGGAGCGCGTTAAACGGGCGGTAACTGCGGCTGAAAGGATGAAGCTTTCCGAAAAGGAAACCCGGTATTTGATTGATGAACAGCTGCGGAAGGTTGGTTGGGAAGCTGATACTGTTAATTTGCGTTATTCTAAAGGCACCAGACCGCAAAAAGGCCGGAATCTTGCTATTGCCGAATGGCCTACTAATTCTAAGGTGGGGGATCGCGGTTACGCCGATTATGCTTTGTTTATTGGTTTAAAATTGGTGGGAATTATTGAGGCCAAGCGCAGCCATGTCGATATTCCTTCGGTTATTGATTATCAGTGCAAAGAGTATGCAAGTAAAATCAGGGAAGAACATGCCGAATACGTTGTTAATACCTGGAAGAATTATAAGGTGCCGCTGTTGTTTGCGACGAACGGCAGAAAATATCTCAAGCAGTTAGAAACCAAATCCGGTATTTGGTTTCTTGATGTGCGTCAGTCTGACAATATTCCGAAAGCACAGCAGGGGTGGATGAGCCCGAACGGCATTTTGGAGCTTTTGGCAAAAGATATTGAGGCGGCTAATTCATCGCTGAAAGCGCTAGGGTATGATCTGCTCCGAGATAAAGACGGGCTTAATTTGCGTGACTATCAGATTAGAGCAATAGAGGCGGCTGAAGACGCCGTTATTGCGGGGCGGCAAACCGCACTGCTGTCGATGGCCACCGGCACCGGCAAAACTCGTACGGTGTTGGGGATGATCTACCGGTTTTTAAAGACTGAGCGTTTTAGACGGATTCTGTTCCTGGTTGACCGCTCGGCACTTGGTGAACAGGCGCAGGATGTATTTAAAGAAGTCAAGCTTGAAGAATTAATGACCCTTGACGAGATATATAACATCAAAAACCTGGAAGATAAGTCGATAGAAAAAGAAACTAAAATCCATGTGGCCACAGTGCAAAGCATGGTTAAGCGCATTTTATACAATGAAGATGAGGCTATGCCGGCGGTAAGTGATTATGACCTCATTGTGGTAGACGAAGCGCACCGGGGCTATATTCTGGACAAAGAAATGGACGAGGATGAAATCCTGTATCGCAATCAGGAAGACTATATCAGTAAATACCGGACTGTTATCGAATATTTTGATGCGGTGAAAATTGCCTTAACGGCAACTCCGGCGCTTCACACCAGTGAGATATTCGGCAAGCCGGTGTTTAACTATACTTATCGGGAAGCGGTGATTGAAGGCTATCTGGTGGATCATGACGCGCCGCATACCATTGTCACAAAACTAAGCCAGGACGGTATTAAATATGAAAAAGGCGAAACGGTAGCCATCTACGATCCGGTTACCGGTGAAGTGGTTAACAGCGATGAGCTGGAGGACGAGCTTAAGTTTGATGTTGATAAATTCAACCGCCAGGTAATTACGGAAAGCTTCAATCGCACCGTGCTGACCGAGATTGCCAAAGAAATTAACCCGGACGGCGATGGCAAGACGTTGATTTATGCTGTTGATGACAGTCATGCCGATTTGATTGTGCAGATCTTGAAAGAGATTTATGCCGATTACGGTGTGGACAATGATGCGATAATGAAAATTACCGGCAGTGTCGGGGGCGGCAATAAAAAGAAGGTTCTTGAAGCCGTTAAACGCTTCAAGAATGAAAAGTATCCTAATATTGCGGTGACGGTTGATTTACTGACAACCGGCATTGATGTGCCGGAGATAGACACCCTTGTTTTTTTGCGCCGGGTCAAATCGAGAATTCTTTTCGAGCAGATGCTGGGAAGGGCGACGCGGTTGTGTCCGAAAATCGGCAAAACCCATTTCGAAATCTATGATCCGATTGGTGTTTACGAGTCGCTTGATCCGGTAAGCACCATGAAGCCGGTTGTGGCCAATCCGAAGACAAGTTTTGACGATTTATTGACCGGTCTTGAAACTTTAACCACAGAAAGGCAGATTGCCAAGCAAATCGATATGATTGTGGCCAAGCTTCAACGGAAAAAGCGGAGTATGGGGGAAAGAGTACAGGGGCATTTTGCCGACCTTTCCGGCGGGGATAATCCGGAACAATTTATTGCAAAGATCAAGAGCCTGCCGCCGGAAGAGGCCAAGACACTGATCCTAAAAAACCGGGAGCTGTTTGAGCTTTTGAATGAAGGTACAACCGACCATAGAAGACTTGTCATATCTAAAAAAGAGGATGAATTAATTAGTCATACGCGGGGCTATGGCGAAGGGAAAAGGCCGGAGGATTATTTGGAAGAGTTTAAAGCTTTTGTGACCGACAACTTTAATAAAATTGCCGCGCTCAATATTGTCTGTACCCGGCCCAGCGAGCTTACCCGCGAAAGCCTGAAAAGCCTTAAACTGGAGCTTGACCGCCACCAATTCACAGAGCAGCAGCTAAATTCGGCATGGCGGCAAGTTAAAAATGAAGATATAATGGCTGATATTATCAGCTTTATCCGTCAGCAGGCCATAGGCTCGGCGCTTATCAGTCATGAGGAGCGGATTAGGGAGGCTGTGGGGCGTCTGAAGAAAAACCATAGCTTCAGCAAGATGGAGCTTAGCTGGCTTGACAGAATTGAAAAGAATCTAATCGTCGAATCTGTGCTGAATAAGGAAACCTTCGAAACCGGCGCGTTTAAGACTGCTGGCGGTTATAATCGGGTGAATAAGGTATTCGGCAGCCAACTTGACGAGATTATCCAGGAATTAAATAACTATTTATATGATGACGGAGGGCATGCAGCTTAATGACGAACCAAGAGATTGTAGCTAAACTATGGAATTTGTGTAATGTACTGCGCGATGACGGGATTACCTATCACCAGTATGTTACTGAGCTTACTTATATTTTATTTCTTAAAATGGCGAAAGAAACAGGCACTGAGAGTCAAATTCCGGCAGACTACCGCTGGGACGTGCTGGTAAAGAAGCAAGGCGTGGAACTGAAACGCTTCTACAATGAACTGCTTAACCATTTGGGGGAAGAATGCAGCGGACGAATCCGGGAAATCTATGCCGGTTTCAGGTCAAATATTGATGAACCGAAAAACCTGGAAAAGATTATTACTTCTATAGATGCACTGGACTGGTATTCAGCTAAGGAAGAGGGCCTTGGCAATTTATATGAAGGTTTGCTCGAAAAGAACGCCAATGAAAAAAAATCCGGGGCCGGTCAGTATTTTACGCCTCGGGTTTTGATCAATATTATGACCAGGCTTATCGCCCCTCAGCCGGGAGAACGCTGCAATGACCCGGCCTGCGGTACTTTCGGGTTTATGATTGCCGCCGACCGTTATGTCAAAGACCAGACTGACAAATTGTATGATTTATCACTGGAAGAACAGGAATTCCAGAAAAACCAAGCATTTAGCGGCTGTGAATTAGTCCATGACACTCATCGTCTGGCACTGATGAATGCTATGCTGCATGATATTGAAGGTAAGATTCTGCTGGGCGATACCTTGTCTAATCAGGGGAAAGTGTTAAATGATTTTGATGTGGTTTTAACTAATCCGCCGTTTGGCACTAAGAAAGGCGGCGAGCGTAGTACCAGGGATGATTTGACTTATCCGTCTTCTAATAAACAGCTTAATTTCTTGCAGCATATTTATCGGAGCTTAAAGACCAACGGCAAGGCCAGGGCAGCTGTGGTATTGCCGGATAATGTGCTGTTTGCTGACGGTGACGGCGCGTCGATTCGTGCTGATTTGATGGATAAATGCAATTTGCATACTATTCTCAGACTGCCGACCGGGATTTTCTATGCCCAGGGCGTGAAGACCAATGTCTTATTTTTTACCCGTGGTAGAGCCGAAAAGAACAATACAAAAGAAGTGTGGTTCTACGATCTTCGCACCAACATGCCAAGCTTCGGCAAAACCAATGAACTAAAAGAGGAGCATTTTGAAGGCTTTATTAAAGCCTATACCGCCGCTGACCGCAGCAAAATTGCCGATGAGCGGTTTTCTTGTTTTACGCGGGAACAGATTCAGGACAAGAACAACAGTCTTGATCTGGGGCTGATTCGTGATGACAGTATTTTGGATTATGATGACTTAGAGGACCCGATCGAAAGCGGCGAAGCCGTTATCGCAAAACTGGAAGAAGCGGTTGACCTTATCCAGAGTGTGGTAAAAGAACTGCGCTCGCTGGAGGTCAGCAAATAATGGCCAAGAAAAAACAGAGTGCGACAGCGGAAGAACTATTGGAACAGGCGCTGGTGCCGGAGAGTGAGCAGCCGTATGCGGTGCCGGGGAATTGGGTGTGGGTTAAGCTGGGGGATATTAATAAATACAGTGGCAAATCTGTTAATCCAATGTATTTACAAAATTCATTCTTTGAATTATATAGTGTACCAAGCTGTGAATTTGATTATCCAGAAATATTAAGTGGTGCAGAAATAGGATCTTCAAAGCAGGCTGTTACAAAAAGTGACGTTTTGCTTTGTAAAATAAATCCTAGAATAAATCGCGTTTGGATTGTATCAAAGCATACTAATCACGAATTGATTGCATCTTCGGAATGGATTGTTTTTAGAAACAATAATTTATGTTCGCAATATATAAAATTGTACTTTATGACAAAATGTTTTAGAGAATACATGTTATCAAATGTTTCAGGTGTTGGCGGTTCATTGATGCGTGCACAACCTAAATATGTAAATAGCTATCCAATTCCACTTCCCCCCCTCGCCGAACAACAACGCATTGTTGACCGCATCGAAAGCCTCTTTGCCAAGCTTGAGCAAGCAAGAGGGCTTAGTCAGGAGGCGCTTGATTCTTTCGAAAACCGCAAGGCGGCGATTCTCCATAAGGCGTTTAGCGGGGAATTGACGAAGAAGTGGCGGGAAGAGAATGGCGTGGGGCTGGATAGTTGGGAAGAATATACGCTTGAAAAGGTATGTTTAAAGATAACTGATGGTACACATAATAGTCCTCCGAATTACGATAAAGGAGAATTCATGTATATAACCGCAAAAAATATCAAAGAAAGCGGTATTGACTTATCAAATATTACGTATGTATCGCGATACGATTTTGAAAGTATCTATGCTAGATGTAATGTCGAATATGGTGATGTGCTGTATATTAAAGATGGAGCAACAACAGGTATTGCAACTATTAACTCGTTGAATGAGAAGTTCGCATTATTATCGTCTGTTGCATTGTTAAAAACGAATGTTAGCATATTGAATCCTAAATATTTAGTGTGGAACTTAAATTCTCCCAATACAAAAAGTAAAATGATTAGTAATATGTCTGGAAATGCTATTACAAGATTAACAATTTCAAAAATAAAAGAAGCAAAAATAGTTTTACCAATACTATCTGAACAGGAAGTTATTATTAAAATACTTGATGAGTTGTTCGAAAAAGAGCAAAAAGCAAAGGAACTTTATAACATACTTGATCAAATCGACCTAATGAAAAAATCAATCCTGGCCCGTGCTTTTCGCGGCGAGCTTGGGACAAATGATCCGCAGGATGAGAGCGCACTAAACTTGCTGAAAGAAGTTTTAGAAGAAAAGGTTGGCTAGTTGGATATAAACTTGTTTCCAGGAACGGTTGGGGGAACTGAGGAGATGACGGAGACTATGGCTACAGAGCAGACTGATTCAAAAGCCTGGATTTTTCAGGGGAATCCGAAATATTACGATGTTGTCGGTGCGGTAAGTGATCTGGAGCAAATTACCTGGCGGACCAAGCAATACTATAAGCAAATCAAGAAAGGCGATACCGCTTATATTTGGCTGTCTGGTTCTGAGGGAGGAGTTATTGCTGTCGGTACAGTTCTATGTGATCCGGAGATGAAAACGCCGGAGCTTAATGACCCATATAATCGGAAAGAGATAGACAAAGAGCCTTTTCGTGGTGTGGACATTCGGATTGACCGCACGTTTACTGATGCTGTTATAGCAAGGACAGTTTTATTGGCGGACGAACGGACAAAAAACTTGGAGATTTTGCGGTATTCGAATGCGACCAATTTTCGGGTTACATCAGAGCAAGCCAAAGTTATCCAAAGTCTTACTGACGGCAGTTATAAAAGAATCCCGGCAACCAGTGCGGTGTCAGAAAGCGGGGCCGATAAAAAGCAATACTGGATGTTTTCGCCAGGGGTAGGTTCGCGCATGTGGGAAGAATTTTATAGTCAGGGGATTATGGGGATTGGCTGGGATAGTCTCGGCGATTTAAAAAACTATCCTAGTAAAGAAGCGATAAAAGAGAAAATGAAGGCGCTTTGGGGCGCGGATAATTCTTATAAGAATGACGGGCATGCTACTTGGCAATTTGCCAACGAAATCCGTGTTGGTGATGTGGTTTTTGTAAAAAGAGGAATGAAGAAGATTGTCGGGCGGGGGATTGTTGAATCAGACTACCGTTTTGATGCGTCGCGGGGAGAATATTGCCATATTCGTTCGGTAAAGTGGACGCATAATGGCGAATGGGATTATGACGGGCAAATTGTTATGAAAGCGCTTACCAATATTACTCCTTATACTGATTATTATAAAAAACTTGAGGCAATGTTTGCTGCCGCCGCGGATGAGGACTTGCCGGAAGAAGATAAAGTTGAAAAGTATGATAGCTATACGGCTGAAGATTTCTTAGCGGAAGTCTATTTTAGCGAAGAGCAATATGCCACCGTTAAAAATCTGCTGCTTAACAAGAAAAACATTATTTTGCAGGGAGCTCCCGGTGTTGGCAAGACTTTTGCCGCTAAGCGGCTGGCGTATTCGATTATGGGCGCAAAGGATACCAGCCGGGTAATGGTGGTTCAATTTCATCAGAGTTATAGCTATGAAGATTTTATTATGGGATACCGGCCGAACGAGAAAGGGTTTACTTTGGATAAAGGCCCGTTTTACCAGTTTTGTAAAGAGGCTGAGCCGGACGATGACCGGGAATATTTCTTTATTATTGATGAAATAAACCGGGGGAACCTGAGCAAAATTTTTGGCGAATTATTGATGCTGATCGAAAAAGACAAACGCGGCCACGAACTACGGCTGCTTTATTCGGACGAGCAGTTTTCAGTGCCGAAAAACGTTTATATTATTGGGATGATGAATACGGCTGACCGCAGTTTGGCGATGATCGATTATGCCCTTAGACGGCGGTTTGCCTTTTATGAGTTTGAACCGGCCTTTGAAAGTGCCGGGTTTAAAGATTACCAAGAACAGTTGGGAAGCAAAAAATTTGATCAATTGGTTGCAGCAGTTATCGAGCTTAATCGGGTAATTGCGGAAGATGCTTCGCTTGGCAATGGTTTTCGGATCGGACACAGCTATTTCGCCTGTGATGATCCGATTGATGATATTTGGCTTGGTAATGTTGTCGAATATGAACTGTTGCCGCTTATCCGGGAATATTGGTTTGATGAATCGGCGAAAGTCGCCGAATGGACCCGCAGACTGCGTGGAGTCTTAGCGTGATTAAGGTAAAAAATATCTATTATATGCTGGCTTATGCCTACCAGGCATTGAACGAAGCCGGGTATAAGTCAATTCAGTTTGAGGAATTTGAGAATGTGCATGATCTGTTGGCCGTTATTCTAATGCGCGGTATTTCCCAGCAGATAAAACGCGGACTGCATCGTGATTATATCGCGCAGACCGAACCAATGAGCAGTCTGCGCGGAAAAATTGATATTACTGCATCAGTTAAGCAGCAAACGTTGATAACCAGGCAAATGATTTGCCATTATGATCTTTTTTCGGAAGATACACTGGTCAACCAGATTTTAAAAACCACGATGCTGCTGTTGCTGCGTCGTGGTGAGGTAAAGCAGGAAAATCGCAAAGCCTTGCGCAAGCTCCTTTTGTATTTTGCCAATGTAAAAACTGTTGATCCATATCATATTCGCTGGAATGCTATTAATTATCAGCGGAACAATGCGTCCTATAAAATGCAGATTATTATTTGTTGCCTGGTTATCAAGGGATTGCTGCTGACGAATGAAGATGGTGAGTACAAGCTGGCCGATTATATTGACGACCAGCATATGCATCGGCTGTATGAGAGGTTTGTGCTTGGTTATTTTAAACACAAATATCCGCATTATGAAGCTAAGGCGTCATATATTGACTGGAACCTGGACGATGGCGTAAAAGATTTTTTGCCGGTAATGAAATCAGATATTACCCTGACATATGGCGAGAAAATATTAATTATCGATACCAAATATTATGGTCACACCATGCAAAGCCATACGCTGTATGATAGTCGCTCCATTATATCCGGCAACCTTTATCAGATCTTTACTTATGTCAAGAACAAGGATATTGAAGGGACTGGCAATGTAAGCGGCGTGCTTTTGTACGCCAAAACTGATGAGGCAATTACACCGGACAATGATTATCAAATGGGCGGTAACCGCATAAGCGTAAAAACGCTGGACTTAGGTGCTGACTGGTCAGAGATTGAAAGGCAGCTAGGTGGAGTCGCGGCTTGTTTTTTGCCAGCTTGAATTAAAATCTTATTTGTTATTTTTCAAAAAAAAGAGTATACTAGAAATAGAAAAAGGCTGACGTTTGCGAGACGCCAGCCTACAGACTGCAACCGGAAACGGTTGGCTTTAAGAAAACGATTTTAAATAACCGCTTAACCTTTGGCCAGGGAGCGGTTATTTATTTTTCATGACCAAGACTATCAATGTAGCAAATGCGATAGCAAATG